>JAGLNJ010000001.1 GCA_023139575.1 Candidatus Omnitrophota bacterium
AGTAAAGCAGAGAAGCAGTTATATTAATATATGTTATTTTTGAACAGAATCGTCTTTTAATCCATTCTTTAAGAAATTGTAACATATATTAAATAAATAAGTTACGAAATTGTTATGATGCTTTAGCTCAATCCTGGCACAAAAGCATCCTATATTAGGATGGTGCATAACAATATGAAAATTAAAAATAACCCGTTATATCGTATCTTTTCTTCAATATTGATCCTCATTTTTGGGATAACTGTGCTATGCCAATCGAAGCCTGGCTATGCTCAGGGTATAGATTCCCTCTTGAATCTGCCCCAGCCCGGTACGATGGTTCCGCTAAGTGAAATTTATGTGCCTCCCATGATAAAAGGAATAGTCATTGATCCCGCCAATCCCCTGCATTTTAACTTTATTATTGATACCGGACATGCCCAATTGCCGGGAGAATACCTGGATCAGGAAATTTCTAAATTAGTAAAATATTTCTTGGCTTCCTTAACGATTCCGGAAGAAGACATGTGGGTCAATCTTTCTCCTTATGAAAAAGACCGTGTCATTCCGCAAAATTTTGGCTTAATCGAGATGGGCCGCGACCTTCTGGCACAGGATTATATTCTCAAACAACTATCCGCCTCACTGATTTATCCGGAAGAAGAAATGGGCAAAAAGTTTTGGGATCGCGTGTACAAAAATGCCCGGAGTTTATACGGCACGACAGATATCCCCGTGAACACTTTTAATAAAATCTGGGTCATCCCCGACCAGGCCGTTGTTTATGAAAAAGGCAACCGGGCATTTGTCCTTAAGACCCATTTAAAGGTCATGCTGGAGGAGGATTATTTAGCTTTACGGATAAATTCAGGTAATGATAAGTTGGGGACAGAACTAATAAAGGAAGGAGATGTCAAAGATACCAGCAAAGTCTCCTCGGCTGTTGTCAGAGACATTCTGATCCCGGAAATCGAAAAAGAAATCAATGCAAGCATGAATTTCGCAAACTTACGTCAAATTTATTATTCTTTGATTCTGGCTTCATGGTATAAGCTGGCGTTAAAAGAGAGCCTCTTGGGACAGGTATATGTCAACAAAAGTAAGGTGAAAGGAGTGGACGTTGCCGATAAAGAGGTAAACGAAAAGATCTATCAATATTATTTAGAGGCATTCAAAAAAGGGGTCTTTAATTATATTAAAAAAGATATTGATGCGGACACGAAGCAACTTATTCCGCGCAAATATTTTTCAGGGGGAAATAGTTTTAAGAAAGTTCCACAGCTTATTCAAAGGGATATCATTGACGGAGACAAAGTATTGTCACCTAAAGATGTGGCTATGCTTGCTGACGGCTTGAAGCCGGAAGGCCCGATCGTCAACGCGGAAGTTGATTTGCGGGAAAAGCCGGGTAAGGCGCCTTCTTTTACCCGGCCGACGACTATTGATCCAGACAAGAAGGCTCCTGTCGGTATCGTCGGCAAACATACAAATAGAAGGACGTTTTTAAAATGGTTTGGAGTTAATTTGGGGGTTTTCGCTATTGAGATGAAGACTCCGCCGATAGCAAAAGCATATCAACTTTCTGGCGCATTGAAAAATATTAAACAAATTGTATTAGGAATTGAAGGCCTCAGGGATCCAGATACCGGCATATCCCCCAGCCACTATGGGCACCCCGGTTATGAACAATTAAAATTTACTTACGATGCGGCCGTTGACGCCATTATCTTAGCGGCCAATGGGAAACAAAAGGAGGCTGAAAAGATTCTTGATTATTTCGCCGATCGTTTGCGTATCCCGGTTGCTGATTTAAAAAGAAAAAGGGATGCCGGTAACATTTATGGCATTGTTAA
Source organism: Candidatus Omnitrophota bacterium (assembly GCA_023139575.1). GTDB lineage: Bacteria > Omnitrophota > Gorgyraeia > Zapsychrales > JANLHA01 > JAGLNJ01. The sequence goes on from JAGLNJ010000001.1 coordinate 1,833, forward strand.
GCTCATGGAGTACAAAGGGGTTTATAATTTAAAAGGTCTCATCAATGCAATAAACTATACTTCAACCAAGCCGCAAGGAAGAGGATGGATGGAATTTTATACCACACCGGGGCCGATGGCGATTATGGGAAAGGCCTTTTTATTTGTTAACCGGGATAAATATCAGGACGTAGCTGTTATGATGGGTAATGCCCTCCGCTCAATGCAAAGAAACGATGGGGGGATAACGGATGGAGACCGCGAGCCATCCACAGTTAACACTGAACCGCATATGGACGGATACTCATATTTTTTGGATCTTGAGAAGGTAACCGGAGATCCCCGGTGGGGTGTTTATGCTCTATCGGCGTATAATTATTTTAGAAATCATCTTTGTGATTCAGAGGCGGGTGTGATTTTCAAGGGCGCAGATGCTAACGGAGTGATTATGACACATGCCACGGATGCCTATTCCTGGACGATGATGGGGCAGGCAGGGGATGAGATGTCTTTAGAGGAACTTGAGCGTTATACAAACACGATGTTGTCGAAGAGTTTAACTAAGGTCACGTTGGAACTACCGGACGGGAAAGAAAAGACCTTAATCCTGGTTGATTTCACGGATCCCCGCTCAAAAGAAGCCATTGATCTGCGCGGCGGTTTTCATCCCATGGGCTCTGAGGAATGGGTGGGCGGTGTTATCGGCGCTTTACAAAAAAATGCTGTCCGTTTTTGGCAAAGGGGAGATCAAAATAAGGCGCGCTTTTATGCCGCTCTTGCCAATGAATTAGTCGGCAACTCTTTAAATGGATTTTATGAAATACCGGGGTTACAAGGCATGCTTACCTTTTATGCCACAGGTCAAAACATTGAAACGGGACATAAGTGGAAAACCCCTTACTTTTACGTCAAAGAAAAGGATAGGACTATTAGGGGAGGAACTCCGGTCGGGGCCTGGCCGGTCTTACCGTTAGCAGGCGTAAACCTTTTTATTTTAGACGATAAATATATGGAAGTATTTGATAAAATACGGCCTGATAAAATATATATAGAAGCGGCCAAAGAATTTATTGCCAAGACTGTAATCAAACGGTCTTTTCGGGAAAAGGTGCCCACCGAGGTGGAGGAATCAGCGACCTATATTCATGAGCCATGGTATTTTAATGACAAGGCATGGAAAAGATTTCTCCGGGGTGATTATAAGGGGAGCATTAAGTGGGCTAAGAAGGTTTTAAATAATGAAACGTGGATACGTCAAGCCCGGGGACAACAAAAACAAAAAGAAAATGAAATAAAGGGGCTGGTTTTATATGAATGGGGAGATTCTCCTGAGAGTAGGCAAGCCGAAGTCACAGCTATCGGTCGCTATCCATTGTTAAATGATGTGGGGGCGGCGATGTGGATTATGGCTGCGTCACATTTTGAATTAAGTAAATTAAAAAAAGGTCATAAAAAAAATCTGAAAGAAGCTAAAAAATGGATGCGCCGTATTATCAAAGAAGTCTCCCTGCATCAAATCTTTGCCGAAGATGGCCCGGGATATTGGAACGCGTTAAAATCCTGGGAAACAAATCAGGATGTGCTTCGTGATAGACAAATGGGTATATTATATCGTGAGATACTAGGAGAAATAAATTTAAGGGCTGTTGCCCTTCCAGAAGTGGATATTGGGGGGAGTTTTGCTGGAAAACCAGCTACCAGCCAAGGAGACGTCGAACTGTCAAGTTTAAAAAAGAAATACGCGGGGAGTGAGGATATCTGGTCAAAAGGCATACAAGGCAAATATGCAAGCAGAAAGTGGAAGGCAAAGGCTGTTTACACCAGCTTTAAATCACCTTTACGCTTAATTAAAGGGCAGAGGATTAAGATCAATTATACATTGAGAGAGGGGGATGTCTTCAGGATACAGCTTCTTAAGGTGGGGGAACCGGAAAGCATATTAGGGGATATGAATATTATCATGCAAGGTGTAGGCGGCGCGAATAAAACAGTTACTATAAAGGTTCCCGAAACAAGTAAAGTGTGGCGCATAGCTATTCAGCATGGGGAGAAAGATGCCGGGGGACATCTCGGAGGATCATATAATTCTACCCTCGAAATACATTCCGTGACAATTTCTAAAGATGCGGCTATGCTGGGAGAGAATTTGCAAGCAAAAACCGGCAGCATAGATATATCTCCTGATTCTTCTGAAAAGAACGCGGTCGCTTTCTCTTCCTTTCCCGGGGGGATTGACCTGAGCCCAGACACATTGAACCTTCAGATCAAGCGCGACGGTAATGGCGTGCCTTTGCCGCTTCTAGATCAGCCTGTTAGGGACATGAATATTGAGGGATTTTATCCCATTATTATCAATGTCACTCCTGTCCCAAGCCTGCCTCTTTTAATGGGAATGGTCAATGAACAGGGAGTCAGCCAATTAACCGCCCTGCGCTGATATCAATTCTAGTTTATAAAAGAATCCCGCCACCGCTAAAGACAAAAATTGTCTTTCTTGTTCCCGCCTCATTTATTAAATAAATTTCCAAAATCAAAAAAAAGCAACAAAACAGTTTCCCGTCCTTTATTTAATCTTTATAATACTAAAGAATTTAGATGTTAAATATTTCATTGTGAAGAGAGGAGTTTAACGTGAAAAAACATATAATCCTGTCTTTTTCCCTGTTTTTTCTATTCATTTTATTAATGGGGACATCGGGGGAAACGGCAGATTTACCCCAGTCAGATCGAGACCAGATCATCAACCAGGAGATGGATTGTGTCTCAAGTCACTTACGGGCAAAGGAATCTATGGGGTGGGTGGATGTATGTTCCACGTCGGATAAAAGTGACGTATATACATTTGAGGACAATGTCCTTGCGAAAAAGAAGCATTGGTTTTCTATCCATCCGGCGTTAACGCGGGATAATCCTTTGACGCGTGTTGAAATTGGTGGTGAGTCGTTTTTCTACAGCTACAGGGAACCGGATCTCATGAAGACAAAAGGGTATAAGAATGGAATATTCGGATCGTTTACCTATCGTCTGAAGGAAAATGAGCGGCCACAGTCTTTGAAGGAAATCTTCTCTGGTTCAAGCGGTGTGAATATGTTAAGGATTGAGGGGAGATACGCCTTTGGTAAAACCGATTATGAATCAAACGGCACGGGAAGTGAGAATGGCATTCCCTATTGGGCCATTGAACTTCGTGGTTTGGCAGGGTATGATATTCCCCTTACTTCTGCGGTTCGGTTGACACCGTATGTTGGTTTGGGATACAGATATCTTTATGATGACGGTGGCGGAGGAGTGACTACAACAGGGCATTGGGGTTATGATAGGGAATCGCAATATGTTTATCTCCCGCTTGGCCTTGAAACGGAATATAAATTTAAAAATAGTTGGTCAATCGGTTTAACGGTAGAATATGATTACTTTATTGATGGGGAACAGACCAGCCATTTAGAAGACGGCGGGACAGGGTATGACCCGCTTGAAAATGATCAGAATGACGGGTATGGGCTGCGCGGATCCTTCCGGGTCATGAAAGAATCCCAAGCTATGGATTTCTTTGTTGAGCCATTTGTCCGGTATTGGGATATTGAAGATTCCAAGGTTTCTGCCTTGACCATTAATGGTCAGGTTATTCCGGTGCCGGGAAGCCCCGGATATGTATATGGGGGGCGCGAACCAAAGAACAATACAACCGAATATGGCGTCAAACTCGGTTTGAGGTATTAAATCAAAGACGAGCTTCATTTTTATCAGCACCTTGACATGGCAGGGAAAGGTGTTCTATACTTCAATTGGAAGTAAAGGTGATTTCGAAAAAGGCAAACCTATCGTAAGGTGGGGGCGCAAAGCTAAAGGGTCCAGACGATGTCGTCGGGGCAGCCAGTTACCGAATCATGAGAAATTTAACGAACAGTAAGAAAATGTCTATTCCTTTTGCATGGGATAGATTTTTTTATTCTCAAGATAGCCGCCCCATAGAGAACTCAGGGATAATCCTGAGTTTTTTTATGTCTGTTGCAGGAACTCACGAACTTTTCGAAGAATTGTCCACGACTTTAGTTGAAACAAATCCGGATATTCCGGTTCAGGACAAATTCAACTCTGAGCCATATGAAAGAAGCCTTAGCGAGGAAGAAATGTGTAATGAGAAGCAGGAGACATAAGACAAGAATCCCAAGAAGGGGGATTTCATTTACATTTAATTTCAGATTAAAAAGGAGAGAATATATGGAAAGATCAAAAGAAATGGGAGTTCTCGGCAATAAAATGAAAATATTGTGTTTGATATGTGCCATTATTCTATATGTTGCGGGTGATGCCAGGGGTGATGAAGAAATATTGTTTGTGCAGGAATTAAAAGAAGGGCTGCAGGAGCCGGTTGATAGTGTTTTATACTCCACCGGCGATGTTTACGTTCTGGATAAAAAGGCCTGCCAGGTAGTTGTGTATGACAAGGACGGGAAAATGAAGACGCAATTCGGCGAACCAGGTTCAGAGGCCGGCCAGCTTTCCAAACCGAATTCCATAGCTATATCGCTGTATGGAGAGATCATTATTGCGGACACGGGCAATAGTCGCATACAGGTTTTCACTCCGGAAGGACTCTTCAGTTATCATTTAGGGGGCTATGGATCCATGCGCGGGCATTTTCTTTTGCCGACACATGTAGCGGTAGATCATAGTGGTTTTATTTATGTGGCGGATGAAGAGAATAAAGCGGTATCAAAATTCAGTCCCCGAGGGGTTTTTTTAGAAATGATAGCCCTGCGTGGTAAGCCGATGGATCTGGATTTTGACCGCCAGCAAAATATGTATATCCTTTTTTCCGAGGAAGGGAAAATATTTAAATATCATCCTAAAAAAGCGTACAAGGAGATGGCCTTGAATGATATTGAAGGCAATCACCTGCAAAACAGCTTGGCCATTGCGGTGGATATGCGCGGAGATATTTATTTGATTGAGAAGGAGGGGCATACTATTAAGAAGTATGACAAGGACGCGAATATGCGGCTCTCGTTCGGGTCGCGTGGTAAGGGCAAGGGGCAGTTTCATTTTCCGCATTCCATCAAGGCAGATATTGACGGGAAGATTTATATTGCTGACACCTATAATAAGAGGATCCAAATTATCGAGGTTTCGGGAAGTCAGGAAGAAACACTGCCTTTTAAAAAAGATGAAAAGGTCGTCATTGATTTTGATATGGCTATTAAAGCGAAGAATATGATTGCCGATATGACATATATCCCTGATAAGGGTTTATATGCCTTGTCCGATCAATATTCGCTAATTATGCTCAATGAAACTGATGATGTTATGTTATCTCAATTAGATCAAGAAGTATTGGATCTGCAGGATCCCAGAGGGCTTTATGTATTCCGCGATGGGAAAATGCTTGTTGCTGATACCGGCCATCACCGTTTGCAATTTCTTGATGCCGAAGGGAAGCCGTCATATCAGTTTGGCCGGAAAGGCAAAGACACAAGCCAGTTTCATACACCGACGAGCATAGCGGTTAACCTCAAGGGCCATATCTATGTAACGGACACGTTTAATAATCGCGTGCAAATTTTTAATAAAGACGGCATTCATTTGAACTCTTTTGGCGAAAAAAGCGAGGTGAAGAACGACACCATACCGCGTCCCGGTACGTTTTCGCAGCCGACAGCATTGCTTTTTGATTCAAAAGAAAATCTTTATGTTTTGGATTCCAAAAATAAGCGCATCCAGATTTTTGATCAAAAGGGTGTTTTTCTGCGACAAATCGGTGGTTTGGGTGATGCCGGGCATAAATTCATTGAGCCGGTTGATTTGGCCGTTGATGAACATGACTATATTTATGTCGCTGATCGTGGCAGCCACACCTTAAAGATTTTTGATCCGCAGGGTGCTTTTATCATGGATTTTGGATCATCGGGAAACGGGCCCAGTTATTTTCCAAAATTATCTGCTGTAGCGGCCTATGGCGGAAAGATTTATGTGGCGGATTATAAGGTGAACAAGGTGAAAGTTTTTCAGTTCAATAATCAGAACATCTTGAAACAAGAACGAATTGTTAGAACTATTACCTCATCCCCCCCGCGCAATGACAAGTCCTCCGAGGAAACAAAAATAAGAATGGCGAGGAAAAAAGCCATTGAAAAAGCGCAAAAGGAAATGCCTAAGGAAATTGAGCAGGACGCAGAGGGCGCGATAGCGATTTCCATGAAAATAGAAGCTGAGAAAGTGCTCCCTAACGGAGATTTTGAAATGACCGTTAGCGTTCCGAAATAGATGCTGCCTTATCCCCCCCCCTGAAACGCCAGGTGCCTTAGATTAATGAGGCGCCTGGCGGCACTTTTCGGCCCTCCTTTTTACGAAATTGAGAGTGTTGAAAAAGCAGTTCAACATTATCATTCCGAGCGTTAGCGAGAAATCTATTCATCGGCAAGATCCTTCGCGTCGCTCTCGCTTTGGATGAGACCGTTTTTTTGATTTTTTCAACGGCATCAAATTCAATAATTTCAGCACTTTTAATGCCTGAATAAATCAAATTTTATTTCATTATCAATATACGTCATATTTTCGGTTGACCATATGGATGTAAATCCATATAATCGCTTATATAATAGTCACCATAATATTTATCACTTTTCTAATATGTTAACAGTATTACAAAGAGTTAAACAAGCTAGTGTGACCATAGAAGGGCAAATGGTTGGTCAAATTGAAAAGGGAGCCCTGATTTTTCTTGCTGTCGCGAAAGATGATACAGAAGAGGATATTGAATATTTAGTCCGAAAGATATCCGAATTGCGTATGTTCGAAGATGATGCCGGTAAGATGAATTTAGCAACCGGGGAAGTCGGGGCAGAATTCCTGGTCGTTTCGCAATTCACGCTGCTTGGGGATTGCCGAAAAGGGAGACGGCCATCTTTCGACAAAGCTTCCAGTCCGGAAAAAGGCGAGGAATATTATAATTTGTTTGTCCAGAGGATGCGGGATCTTGGCTTCAACGTGGCAACCGGGAGCTTTCGCGCGATGATGGATGTGCATTTGGTCAATGACGGGCCGGTCACATTTATTCTGGATAGTAAAAAGTTTTAAGGCTAGAATACATTTCTATGAATATTATTGATACACACGCTCATTTAGATCATGTTGAAAATATTTCGGAGGCCCTGAAGGAGGCTGATGCCAGCGGGGTTGAAGGAATTATGGCTGTTGGGGTGGATTTTGAATCGAATAGACGTAATCTTGAAATAAAAAAAAATTATTCCAAGCCAAAAATTTATGTCGGGTTAGGGATTCATCCGGGGGATATCAAAACGGAGGAAGTGGAGGAATCCTTAGAATTCATACGGGAAAATATTGCTCAGGCGCATGCTATTGGTGAGACCGGATTGGATTTTTGGTACAAATGGGTCAAAAAAGACGATGCCAAAAAGGATGAGCAGCGGACAGTCTTTCGCATGCAGTTAAAGATAGCCAGGGAATATAATTTGCCGGTCATCATTCATTCTCGAGGAGCATGGCAGGAATGCCTGGCCATGACAAAGGAAGAGCAGATCCAAAAGGCCGTTTTTCATTGGTACAGTGGCCCGGTAGATGTTTTGGCGGGGATCATTGAGCAAGGGTATTATGTTTCCTGCACGCCCAGTCTGGCTTATAGCGAGCCTGCTCAGGAAGCCATTAAGAAGGCGCCCATTGAGCGTGTTTTGATTGAAACGGATACTCCTGTTTATTACCGCAATAAGGAAACAGGAGAAGGCTTTAAGTCGGGGCCGAAAGACGTTGTGAATACTCTCGGCCTTTATGCCAAATTCAAAGGCGTTGCCGAAGCAGACGCCGTCGCCATTTTTAATAATAATGCGAAAGTTCTTTTCAATTTAGATTAATAATCTTTAAGAAACAGTAATTTTCCTGCCCAACTCAAGACTGTTTCGCAGGAGTTGAATCAATAAGCAGGTTCAAGAAGAAAGGAGAAAAATGAAGAAAATTCTTATGTTTTTACTCATCGCCCTTTTGATAGGCGGGGTTGCCTATGGGGGATATTATGTGTTTCAGAATGTTATTGTTAAGAAAGTAACGGTGGCAGATATTTTACCCAAGGGGCCCTTGCATTATATGCACTATAAAAATACAGCACAATTAGTGACGGATTTTACAGCAACGAAATTCTGGAAAAATTTCAGCAGTATTGATTTTGAGAAAATAATGGAAAAGGGCCGTTATTCCAAGCGGCATATTGAGGTTTTTAAGGCCATTAAAAAATATGCCAGTGAAGCTGCTGACCAGGAAATGGTGAGGAATTTTTTCGGCCAGGAGTTTGCCGTCGCGGTTTATCCGACCAGTACAAAGATCGACAGTATCATGAATGTCTCGCAAATTTTAGAAAACATGATGTTTATCACGCGTATGAATACAGAGGCAAAGATTGCGCAATCATTTTCCGGTGTGTTTATGCAATTCGCGGATAATGTTTCAGAAGACATTGAAGAGTATAAGAAGCACGAGCTGCATGTTTTAAAAATTGATGGTGATTTTCTGAAATTCGGCGACGTCAAGCTGCCGCCTCTTGAGGTTGGTTATGTGCGCATTAACGATTTTTTTATTTTTGGTTTAGGGAAAAGGGCCGCTCGGGCCTGTATTGATACCGTCGCGCAGAAAGAAGTCCTTTCTCTCAGGGAGGACAGTTTGTTTCAACAGGCGCAAGCCAGGTATATCGCCGGAGCCGATGCGTTTGGATTTATGAATTTTAAGATGTTCAGCAATCGGATGAAGGCGCAGGCCTATGCTTCTTTGGCTGATGTTCAGGAAAATGTCGAGCAAGCTAAAGCTCAGCTGGATGAACATTTTAATCAGTGGCAGGGGCTTGATGGGGTCGGTTATTCCGCGGCATTTAAAGATATAGCCAGTATGAAGATCGACCTTTTCTACGATAAGGAAAATATTCACGCTGAGATGAGGCCATTATATGATTGTAAGGCCGTTAATAATGAATCGGTCCGTCTATTACCGCGAGATATTTTGGGATATCACTGGCAGAGCTGTATGGATATCAAAAGTTATTGGAACAGTGAACGCAAAAGGCTGGAGGCAAAGCTGGCCACGCAGCAAAAGGGAATCACTTTTGAGCAACTTATTCTGGGTTTTGAGAACAAATTCAAGTTGAGTATCGAAAATGATATTATCCCGGTTTTAGGCCATGAGTTTGGCGGCTATTTGACGGATGTCGATACCCATGCGCCTTATCCCATTCCACAACTTGTCATGTTTGTTGAGATTAATGAGCAGGAAAAAGCGCGGAATATTATTGAAACACTAATTAATTTTTTCCCGATTTTCCAGGCTGAAGAAATGGAGTATGCCGGTTCGAAAATTAAATACTTCAACATTCCATTATTAAACAATTTATCGCCGAGCTATGTTTTGTTGGATAATTACTTGCTCATTAGTACAAATAAAAGGCTTCTTGAACAATCTATTGACGCGCGTGGCGATAAAGAAAAATCATTTCTCGCCCATGTCAGCGCGCCTGTTATCAAAGAGACTATGGAACAGCCGGTCAATTCTGTTTTCTATTTACGCGTGGACCGTTTTATTTCCAAAGTCGAGGAGCTTTTGGATTGGGTGGGGGAATTTGTTGCCGCGCGTGTATCGAAAAAAGAGGCCTTTAAGACCGGGGCTGAAAAACGGTTAGCTGATGTGCAGAGTGATATCGCAACCAAAGAAGCGCAACTTAAAGAGTGGCAGGCCGAAGTCAAAAGAATCAATGAATCAATTAAAAGCGGCAAAAAAACCGATACCAGTTCTCTCACAGGATTAGTCGGTAAAATTAAAGCAATAAGAAGTGAGATTGAGGATATTCGGTTTAAAGAAGATGATCTTAAAGAGAATGTGGCAGGTATTAATGTTGAAGAAATTGAAAAGGGCAAAGATCAATTGGTGTTGATCAATGATATTGTAAAGCCCATCATTAAGACCTTTCAGGCGATAGAATTTTTAGCTGTTAAAGCAGCTTTTACTGATGAGGTTGTGGAATCTGTAACATATCTAAAGGTTAAATAATGTCTATGGAAGATCGTTACCAAAAAGGTTTAGAGGTTCTGCAAGGCATAGATAAAGACAGTGCTGAGCGGCTCACTGAACTCTTAAAAGATGTTGCGCCGGACATGACCCGGCTGATCATTGAATTTCCCTATGGCGACATTTATTCTCGACCAGGATTGGATATAAAAACCCGAGAATTGATCGCCATCGCTTCATTGGTAACACAGGGGACAGCGCCGGCTCAGCTGAAAGTTCATATTCGCAACGCCCTTAATGTCGGCTGCCAAAAGGGAGAAGTTATAGAGGCCATCATCCAGATGTCTGTTTATGCGGGGTTCCCGGGTGCTCTTAATGGTCTGTTTGCTGCAAAGGAAGTCTTTGCAAATTATGAAGAAAAGGGTGATGCCTAGTGGAAGAGGCCATGTTATTTTCTTATGGCGATGGCGTGTATATTGAAGGGGAGAAGAATCTTAAAGGAGAAATCATTTTAGGCGAACACAAACTTTATCTTAAGGGGCCACAAGGTGATTTAGCGGCAACATATATACCGCTCGAGAAAATAGTGAAGATACAAAAAAAAGTTGGAGGGTTCGCCGTTTTTGTCAGGACGACGCTTACCGTGAGCTATACGGCCGTGCTGAAGGGCGGTAAGCACATAAACAGTCTTTTAAAAGATCTCGTTCAACGCCGGGGATTAAAGAAAAGATTTCTTCGCCGCGAGTGGGTGGACATCAACGAAATTATTAAATGAGAATCAAATTATTCCTTGTCTTGCTTTTGATATTGTGTTTTTCCCTCAGCGGATGCGCGTTGCTTAAATTGCCGTTTCAAATATTAGGAGGGCTCTGGCAAATTATTCAAAAGATACCGAAGCCCCCGCCATGGGTTTTTTTATGAGGAAATGATTATGAAAAAAAAGATCAAGTCCGTTTTTTATTTTATGCAAATAGTCCGGGGGGTATGCGTTCTAGGCGTTGTCCTGGGATTCTTTTTTCTGGGGTATAAAGTTTTTGTGGAGTATGCCCATCGGACAAAAGTCCTGGAGGCTATTATTGACCGGTTGAAGGCCGATACGCGTGTCGCCGAGGTTTTGGTGACGGATGTTTTCTTTAATCCCATAACCCAGAAAGAAATGACGACGATAAAATTTCTGGAATACGATGCTCAAGGGCAGCCGCTTGAGCCGAAATATTTTTCTTTTGCCGGAAACATTATTCAATTTCAATCTTTGGTGGTTCGATTTGAAGATGTTTTTGTTGAGAAAGGAGACCTCTTTAAGGGAAAGAGTGCTTATCTTTTCTGGAAGGCGTTTATTCTGGATGGATCAAATACGCAGGAATTTGAGATTGCCAGGATTCACGAAGTTCCCGACGGCTATAAAGTCGCGGAGGGCGGCCAGGAGCTGGAGAAAAAGGTGTGGGAATCGTTCTGGGATTATGCCTTGAATTCTGATAAAGCCATATCAAAGGGCATTAAGAATGCTCAGATTGAAGCGCCCGGAACAAAGTTTATACCGGGCGTTTTATACACTTTGAGAATTGAGCATGACGGAGGGATCAGGATCGATACACAGAAGATTCCGGAAATTTTGTGCGGGGAAAAGATTTGAAGTATTATATAATCACGAAAAGGAGATTTTTATGGAAGAAATATTGAATCAAATTTTTTTGGGAAATAAGGTTTTGCATTACGCGCAATGCGCATTGATATTCTTAGTGGCATTTTTTGTTATTAAGATTATAAAAAGTATTTTGTTAGCGCGCTTAATACGCTGGGCTGAGAAAACCAAAACATCGTTTGATGATTTTTTGGTAAGTGTTATTAAGAAAACGGGTGTGCCACTCGCTTATGTTGGCGCTTTTTATTTCTCTTTAAAAGTTTTGACTCTTGTTCCTGTTGTCGAGAAAATTGTCGATTACGGCGCGTTGGCGCTGGTTATTGTTTTTATCACGAGGCTGGCTATTCTTTTGATTTCTTACAGTTTCGATCTTTATATCAGAAAACAGGCGAAAGACACGAGTCTTGAGCGCAGCATGAAGAGCATTTTGATGATTATCAAGATAGTCGTCTGGGGTATAGCGATTGTCTTTTTTCTGGATAATTTAGGGATTGAAATATCTGCTGTCATAGCCGGGTTAGGTATCGGCGGTATCGCGGTTGCCCTGGCGGCGCAGACGGTGCTGGGAGATTTATTCAGTTTTTTTTCAATTCTTTTTGACCGGCCTTTTGAAACGGGGGATTTTATCATTGTAGGCGAATATTTAGGCACAGTAGAGCATGTAGGCATCAAGACCACGCGCATTTCCAGTCTGGGTGGCGAACAGATTGTGTTTTCCAACACAGATCTGACAAACTCCAGGGTGCGAAATTACAAACGCATGGCAAGGCGGCGAGTTGTTTTTAAACTCGGCGTTACTTATCAGACCCCTGTTGACAAGATGAAAGAAACCCCGGGGATGATTGAATCGATCATTAAGAAAACTGAAGACACGACCTTTGATCGAGCGCATTTTTTCTCCTATGGAGATTTTAGTCTGGTGATCGAAGTAGTGTATTATGTTGAAACGGGTGACTACAATAAATATATGGACAAGCAGCAGGAAATCAATTTTGCGATTATGGAAGAGTTCAATAAGCGTGAAATTGAATTTGCCTATCCGACACAAACACTTTACATTAACAAGCAGACTTAATAAAGTTAAATTACTATACTGAATCACTTTTATATATTACATTAAACATTTAAACAAAAAGAAAATTATGGAACAAATACAACTTTACAAATTACCGGAGCCAGAGCTTAAGGGGACGCTTTTTTTAGAAGAAGCTATCGCCTCGCGCCGGTCAAAACGACGGTTTCAAACCAAAGCATTAGATTTAAAATTGGTCAGTCAGTTACTCTGGGCAGCGCAGGGAATTACTGATGAGACAAGCAAATTGCGGGCCGCTCCTTCTTCAGGGGCGCTTTTTCCTGTGGAGTTATTTATTATGACTCAAGAGGGCTTTTTTCATTACGTGCCGGACAACCATGAATTGGAATTGATAAACTCTATTGACATGCGAAAATCTTTTAAGACGGCGGCATTGAATCAAGAGCCTGTGTTGCAAGCGCCGTTAAGTATATTGATATTCGCTGATTTCAGCCGGGTGACTCAGAAATATATTCATCATGGTGTCAAATATGTTCACATGGAAGCTGGCCATATTGCCCAGAATATACTTTTGCAAGCTGCGGCTCTCGATTTAGGGGTTGTCTGTATAGGGGCTTTTGATGCTGATGAGGTAAAGGAAATTGTTCCTGTTGCCGAGGAATTAGATCCTTTGTATATTATGCCGGTTGGTTACACCCAATAGAATACGGCTCTTTTGAAACTAGAAGAAAGCAGTGGAAATGTATAGAATTATCAACAAACAAATCTTGGCGAGTGACATCAAGCGCATAGATGTCGAGGCACCGCTGATCGTCAATAAAGTTCTTCCGGGGCAATTCGTCATAGTGATACCCGAGGAAAAGGGGTCGTGGATTCCGCTGTCGGTGATTGATGCAGATAAGAGGAAAAATACGATCACCCTGATTTTCAAAGAATCCGGAGAAGCCACTTTTCATTTAGGGATGATGCCGATTGGGGATACGATATTTTCCATTTTGGGGCCATTGGGAAATCCGGCCACGATAGAAAAATATGGCGTTGTTGTTTGCGCGGCCTCGGGAGTAGCCATCGCTTCTATCTTGCCGGTGTGCCGGGCGCTTAAAGAGGCGGGGAATAAAGTTTTAGGGGTGATCGGGGCGAAGACCAAACGAGAAATATTTTTAGAGGCTCAGATGCGATTAGCTTGCAATCAGCTTTTTTTGGCGACGGAGGACGCCAGTTATGCCCGAAAAGGTAAGGTGTCCAAAGTTGTTGAGGAACTTCTAGGCAAAGAGCAGGTTGACATGGTTTATGCTATTGGGCCTGTTGATATGATGAAGACGATAAGTCAGCTGACTAAGGAAGAAAATATTAAAACCCGCATTCAAGTCTATAGCAACATTCATTGTGGTATGGGGCTATGCGGTTCATGCCGCAGCAAGGTGGAAAAGAAAGAGGTTCTGTCTTGTTTACACGGTCCGGAGTTTGATGGGCATAAAGTGGATTTTGATTATCTAAAAGTGCGCATGAACGCAGCCGCGAAATGCCGCCAGCCGAAGGATATTTCGGTTGCTCGGGCTTTGCAAGAGCCGGGAGGCTTGGTAAAAATGATATCGGGAATTTTTAAGGAGACGTAAAGGCGTCATGATTCAACCTGCCCCAAGAATTCAGATCGTTAAAAAGCGCAGTAAGAATTTCCAGGAAGTTTCTTTAGGTTATTCAAAAAAAATCACTATGGAAGAAGCCCGGCGTTGCCCCCAATGCAGCGAGCCTGCCTGTCGCGAGGCCTGTCCATTGGGGATAGACATCCCGGGATTCATTCGTCTTTTACGGGAGGGGGATGCGCTTAAGGCTTTAGAGAAGATCCAGCTGGACAGTTATTTCGCCGGGGTGTGCGGCCGTATTTGTCACGCCCCTTGCGAGGCCTCCTGCATATTATTTAAGGAAAGTGCTGCTGTTGGCATCAAGCAGCTGGAACGTTTTGCCTCAGATCATGGCCGGAAGAAATTATCTTTATTCAAAAAGCCGCATCAGGCAGGTAAGAAAATAGCCGTTATTGGTTCCGGCCCCTCCGGTTTGACGGCAGCAGCTTTTTTGTTAAAGATGGGTTATCAGGTGACGGTCTTTGAGTCATTTATTTATCCGGGTGGGGTTTTGTTTTACGGTGTGCCTGAATTTCGGCTGCCTAACAGTGTCGTTAACCAAGACATTGCTTCTATTAAAGATCTCGGGGCGGATATCCGACTGGCAACACAATTTGGTAAGAATGTTACATTGGAGGAACTTAAACAGCAGGACTACCGGGCTGTGCTTCTGGCGATGGGTTCAGGTGGCGCCTATTTTTTCAATATTCCCGGAGCGCATTTTGGGGGTGTTTATTTTGCTGAAGAAATTCTCATTGAGGTAAATGTCTATACGCATGCTCTTATTAAGAGGATTTTAGGGAAAAAGCTGGGACAGCATATTGCCGTGCTGGGGGCAGGTCAGGCGGCTTTGGATTGTGCCAGAGTATGCGTAAGGCTGGGTAAAACGGTTTCTATTGTTCATCATGGGACAGAGGACGAAATTGGTTTGTTGCCGGATGAAAGGGAGTTTGCAAAAGAGGAAGGGGTTCGTTTTGAGGTGCTGGCTAATCCTTTGGAAATTATGGGCAATAATGATGGTTTTGTCTCTGGATTAAAATGTGTGCGCATGGATTATGCTGATCCTGATGGAAAAGGGGATTGGGCGTTGATACCGGTTCCTGATTCAGAATTTATTTTGGATGTTGATACCATAATTATAGCTGCCGGGCATAAAGTGAATGAAGCGGTTTCGCTTTTATTCCCCAAGATAAAAAAGACAAAACGAGGGCTTCTCAAGGTTGATGAAAAAAGTCAGGCGACCTCATTGCCAGAAATATTTGCTGCCGGAGATCTCGTCGAAGCACATAAATATGCCGTTGAGGCGATGGCCTCTGGAAAAAAGGCGGCCCTGGCCCTTGACGGTTATCTGAAGAATAAGGTTTGAGCATGCCATCCCGAAAAACAGTTCAAAATATAATACAGAAGAAACAACAAGGGGAGAAGATTGTTATGCTGACCGCATACGATTATCCTCTTGCCAAATTGCTCGATCAATGTGGTGTTGATATTGTTCTGGTAGGAGACTCTTTGGCAAACGTTGTTTTAGGTTTGCCTAACACCAAGTATGTTGGTATGGCGGAAATGTTGCATCACACCAAGGCCGTTAATCGGGGAGTTGAAAAGGCGATGTTGGTGGGTGATATGCCTTATGAAGCCTATCAGAAAGACCCGCGGGAGGCCGTCAATAATGCTAACAAATTTGTCAAGGAGGCTGGTTGTGATGCCGTTAAGATTGAATGGTTCAAAGATTGTCAATTGGTTGTTGAAAAACTGGTGGCTGCGGGCATTTCCGTGATGGGACATGTGGGCTTGACGCCCCAAACTGCAGAAGAATATAAAGTCCAAGGGAAAAAGGCCGAGGATGCCAAAAACATTATCAATCAAGCTAAACAGCTTGAGGTGTGGGGATGTTTTTGCATTGTTCTGGAATGTGTTCCTGATAAACTCGCCCAAGTTATCACAAACAGTTTAAGTATCCCGACAATAGGCATTGGGGCGAGCGTGTATTGCGACGGGCAGGTTTTGGTGACGCCTGATATGTTAGGCATGTTTGATGATTATCGCCCAAAATTTGTTAAACAATTTGTTGATGTCAAAGCCCTAATAATTCAAGGGATCAATCAATTTAAAAATGAGGTAGCCTCATCAACTTATCCGGATGATCAGCACAGTTTTACCATGTCTGATGAGGAGTGGGATAAGCTGAGCAGTTGAGAGGTGTTCTATCAATCCGAAGAAATTTAAAGAAAGTCCGAACATATGAGAAAATGCCCTTTTTGCGCGGAAGATATTCAGGATGAAGCGATAAAATGTAAGCATTGCGGGGAATTTTTAGATGGGTTGCAGCCCCCGAAAAATATTAAGAAAAAGGAGTGGTGCTATTCCACATCTACCTGGGTTTTGGGGGCATTGTTTGTTGGCCCTCTGATTTTGCCGTTGATATGGCTCAATCCCTATTATTCCAGAGCCGTAAAGATAATGATTTCTATAATTTTTGTGGTTATAACGGTAATTCTTTGGAAGTCTTTGATGTTTTCTATGACATATTTGAAGCAATATTATGACCTTTTAAAAGGAATTTATTAATAATAAGTAAATATATAAGAATAATCCAAATTAAGAGCCTAAAAAGCCTTGCTTTTTTAAAAATTTTTGGTTAAAATAAATTTTCTGTTCATGTTGTTCACATGTTGATCCCCTGAAAAATAGGAGCAAATCATTTTCTAATGCATGAAATCGTTGATATGAATAAGATTGTGTCTTTATGCAAAAGACGCGGATTTATTTTTCAATCATCTGAGATATATGGCGGTTTAGCAAGTGCCTGGGACTATGGACCTTTAGGTGTAGAGCTGAAACGCAATGTGAAGGCCGCATGGTGGAAGGCCGTGGTGCATGATCGTGATGATGTGGCAGGCTTGGATGCCAGCATCTTGATGCATTCTGAAACATGGAGGGCGTCTGGCCACACGGAGAATTTTACTGACATTCTGGTGGATTGTAAAAGCTGTAAAAAACGTTTTCGTGAGGATCACATCGACGGAAAATGCCCTGAGTGCGGCGGCAAAGATTTTACTGACGGCCGCGCTTTTAATTTGATGCTCAAAACACATCTCGGGGCGGTGGAAGATGAAAGCAGTGTGGCGTATCTCCGGCCGGAAACAGCCCAGGGGATATTCGTCAATTTTAAGAATGTCATTGATTCAACCCGCCGCAAATTGCCCTTTGGCATCGCGCAGATCGGTAAATCTTTCCGCAATGAAATCACTCCTGGCAATTTCACCTTTCGTACTCGTGAATTTGAACAAATGGAAATCGAATTTTTTTGCCGGCCGGAACAAGCCATGGAATGGCATGAAAAATGGATCCAGGATCGTTACAACTGGTATCTCGGCTTGGGCGTGACCAAAGAAAAGCTGCAGTTGCGCAAACATGGTGATAATGAATTGGCGCATTATGCCGCCGCCTGCACTGATGTGGAATATTTGTTTCCATTCGGCTGGTCTGAGCTTGAGGGAATAGCCAATCGTACGGATTTTGATTTAAAGCAGCATTCCCAATTCTCTGGTAAAGAATTGAAATATCAAGACAACATTACCAATGAGAAATTTTTCCCGTATATTATCGAGCCTTCAGGAGGCGTTGATCGCGCAACCTTAGCTTTTCTTGTTGATGCTTATCACGAAGAAGAGGTGAAAGGGCGCAAAAGGGTGGTTCTCAGACTGGACAAGAAATTGTCTCCCATCCAGGTGGCGGTCTTGCCGTTATTGAAGAAGAATAATGATTTAGTAACATTAGCCAAAACATTAAAGAAAGACTTGCAAAAGCATTTTATCTGTGTTTATGATGATACAGCCGCAATCGGTAAGTTGTATCGTCGCCAGGATGAAGTCGGTACAGTTTATTGTGTCACTGTCGATGTTCAATCTTTGGAAGATAAACAGGTGACAATTCGCGATCGGGATTTGATGGCGCAAGAGCGTGTATCCATTGATCGTGTCAAAGAATATCTGTCGGAAAAATTTTAGTTTTTTTATGTTCACCAATAATTAAAGAAAGGTTAAGAAGTCATGTCTAAAAAATACGTATACGCCTTCGGAGGCGGGACAGCGGATGGGAAAGCGTCGATGAAAGAATTGCTCGGCGGAAAAGGTGCTAATCTGGCCGAAATGTCCAATATTGGAGTTCCTGTCCCTCCCGGATTTACCCTTACAACAGAAGTTTGTGATTACTACAATAAAAACAGCAAGAAAAAACCGTCATCTTTATCGAAAGAGATTGATGAGCATATCAAAATGCTTGAGAAAAAGATGAACGCCAAATTCGGCGATAAAGAAAACCCTCTATTAGTTTCTGTTCGTTCCGGGGCCGCTGTATCCATGCCGGGGATGATGAATACGATCTTGAATTTGGGTATTAATGATGCCACTGTTGAAGGCCTCGCTAAAAAGACTAACAATGAACGTATGGCTTGGGACTCTTATCGTCGTTTTATCAACATGTTCGGTGATGTTGTTATGGGTGTGGGACATGAGCATTACGAAAAAGCGTTAAGCAAGGTCAAGAAAGAATACAACCGCGCCGCTGATACCGATTTAACAACCGGCGAATTAAAAAAAGTTGTGGCGGCTTACAAGGATGTTTACAAAAGGCATGTTGGCAAAGGCTTCCCGACGAGCGCTCGCGAGCAGTTAGGCTATGCTATTGACGCGGTTATCAGTTCATGGATGATCCCCCGGGCGATCACGTACCGAAGCATTAACAAATTATTCGGCCTGATGGGTACAGCCGTTAATGTGCAGGCCATGGCTTATGGGAATATGGGCGACACCTCAGGAACTGGTGTTGCCTTCACGCGTAATCCAGCTGATGGCGACAATAAATTCTTCGGTGAGTATTTAGTAAATGCTCAAGGGGAAGACGTTGTGGCTGGTATCCGCACGCCGGAACCTATTTCTGACCTGAGCCGGGATATGCCTAATATTTACAAGCAATTGGATGGTATCCGTTTGAAGTTAGAGAAACATTATCGCGATATGCAGGATGTTGAATTCACCATTCAGGAAGGCAAATTGTTCATGTTACAGACACGCACCGGAAAGAGAACCGGTTTGGCCGCTATCAAGATCGCCGTAGATATGGTCAAGGAAGGGTTGATCAGTGAAGAAGAAGCCCTGATGCGTGTTGACGGCGACCAGTTGAATCAATTGCTTTTCCCCATTTTTGATCCAAAGGATAAGTCCGCAGCCATATCAGCAGGCCGTGTTTTGGCAAAGGGCTTGCCGGCTGGTCCTGGCGCCGCTTATGGACAGATCGTTTTTACGGCTGATGACGCCGTGAAATGGGCCGAAAAAGGGAAGAAAGTGGTTTTGGTCCGCAAAGAGACTTCTCCCGAGGACGTTTCCGGGATGTGGGCGGCTCAGTCCATTCTGACATCAACAGGGGGGATGACTTCACACGCTGCTGTTGTCGCGCGCGGTTGGGGTAAGTGCTGTGTTGTCGGTTGCGGTGCGATGGCTATTGATTGCAAAAAGAAGACCATTAACATTGGCGGTTTAGTCCTGAAAGAAGGTGACGAGATTTCTGTCGACGGGGCAACAGGCGAAGTGATTAAGGGTATCGTTAAGACTTCTGCTTCTCCGGTTGTTGACGGAATCATCAATAACAAAGCTGCCGCGAAAAAACATCCGGTTTATAAAATGTTTATTGAAATCATGCAGTGGGCAGATAGGGTCCGTGAGATCAATGTCCGTACCAATGCTGATTCACCCAAGGATGCCGCTAACGCGCGCGCTTTTGGAGCGCAGGGTATCGGGCTCACCCGAACAGAGCATATGTTTTTTGAGGGAGAAAGAATTTGGGCCATTCGCGAAATGATTCTGGCTAATGATTTAGCTGGACGTGAAAAGGCTTTGGCTAAACTTCTTCCTTTTCAACGGAAAGACTTTGAAGGTATTTTTAAGGCCATGAACGG
>JAGLNJ010000010.1 GCA_023139575.1 Candidatus Omnitrophota bacterium
CGTATTGACTCTTTATTACTTTTGGCGGGAACGGTCATCTCAATAAAATTTTTAAGCTTGGGGCCAATTCTTTTCCCAAGCCGCCTGCGCCAGGAAAACTCTTATCGCATAAATTTTGTTTACGACAGTATGAGGATACGGATTCACCGCTGGCTTTCTGCTGAGCAATGATCTTCTGCCATTGATCGGCATTACGCCGGGGACGCTGCTTGTTCATAACACAACTCCTTGATTGGTAGGGTTAGGTTTGTGTCATATTAACAAACGTTTTCAACATGCGCCAGATGGGTTGGCAGGACGCTTACATATATACAATCATAATAGGGTCTATCTGGTAGGTCTAATAGCGGAATTGCTGGGTCTTGCCTAAAATAAGCAAATTTGCTAAAACTAATTCATCCGGACAAAAAAAATCCCTTAGATAACTCTAAGGGGTATTTGCTAAAAAAGTGAGCCGATAAAGCGGGATGTCAACCCCATCGCACTTCGGCAACCCAGCCACCATATTGTCTTACTCGCCCGTCTCTTATGTCTTTTTGTGCCCCAGCGCTTCTGTGAGCCCTTTCGGTTTTCTGACAACTTAGGTCTTCGGTTTTGTGCCCTTGGGTTTCCCCAAGTTTACCTTTATCGGCTTAGTTCAAATATAGCACATTTGTACAGTATCGACAAGGGGCTCAAAAAACTGCTATTTTTTTGTAACATCATATATTACAATGACTTTTACCTCGCGTTTTCATCAAAAATTATTAAATTTTTATATGCTTTTCCCAATTGAAAAACAGCTCTTTTGTGGCCTCTACATCCCGCAGACAATACCTGGCAATATCAAGATATTTACCCTGTAAATAGTAATCTTTTACCATTAGCCCTTCTATACCATCCTCTTTCGAGCTTTTAATTCCAAAGGCCTGACACCACATATGCAGGTTGAATTTACGTCTCATTGCGTCATAAAAACTCAACTGATCTGCCAAATCGACATGCTGCTCGAATGAATAACGATAGGGAACCAAACATCTTTTTGCGGGTATACCATTAATCGCCGAACGTATCGCAATAAAAGGGCAATCAAATACCCGCCCGTTAAAAGTGACAAATTTCTCGTATCGGCTGATATGTTTCCAAAACCAATTTAAAATGTCAGCCTCAGTACCGCTCAAGTAATGAATATTATCCTCCCTGAACCTCACCTTTTCCTCACAACCATTTTGGAAAAATACGCCGCCCCTTTGGGTTTCCACTTCAATCATAGCGATAGCCACTATCTGCGCTGTCAGGGGATAAAAACTTAAGGATTGCCTAGCCTCTTCCTCTTTTTTGGGTGTATCTGCAAAACGCAAAAAATAGTCTTTTGTAATCTTATCCAATTGTTCGAAATCATTCCCCACTGTTTCAATATCAAAAACTATACGTCGCATCATACCTCCTCTCTTAATAGGGGTAGGTTGTAGTAATTATTAATGGGGATGCTAATTAAGGGGTAAAAAAACTTCAGACAGAATGTATCTGTTTGAATAAGCGCTCAATGAGGCGCGAACTCTTTTTACCCGGCTTCTGTTCAACACCGCTACAAATATCAACGGCATACGGCTTGACAGATTTAATGGCCTCTTTGATATTACGGCTATGCAGGCCTCCGGATAAAATGATGGGGATTTTTAAAGCTTTGGAAGGTCTGACCCACGACCAATTAAAAGATTTGCCGCTACCGCCAAATATATTCTTTTGATACGTATCAAACAAAACAGCTGCAACCTGATATCGTTTTAACGCAGCCTTATTGACGGGGCCATCTACCCTGACGGCTTTGATAATTTTGTATTTATGAAGCTTCCGGCAAAATGAAGGCGACTCATCGCCGTGCAATTGAACCACCCGCAGGAAGCAATATTCAGCTACTTTTTTTATCGTTTCCGAACCTTCATTAACAAATACACCGACCGGCGTAATAAAAGGCGGCAATTGTGATATGATTTTCTTGGCCCGGCTGGGAGAAATATATCGTAGACTTTTTTTATAAAAAATAAAACCCAAGGCGTCGGCGCCCGCTTGAACAGCGCTTTGAGCGTCAGGTAAATTGGTTATTCCACATATCTTTACACGAACCATATATATTATTTCCTTGCAATAAAGAGCGAGTTAAGCTCCTTGCATAACCTCTTTAATCTTCTGTGCCACATCCTGTGCCCGAATAAAGGTTTCTCCGATCAAAACGGCATGTGCTCCTAAACGGCCTAATTCTTTAACATAATCGTGACTGCCAATCCCGCTTTCGCTAACAATGACTTTATCCGAAGGTATTTGAGGAATGAGCCTGCGGCTCACCGCCAAGTCGACCTGAAAAGTGTGCAGATCTCGATTATTGATGCCGATAATCCCGGCACCGGCCTTTAAGGCGCGTTCAAGCTCTAGCTCATCATGAACTTCGACTAAACAGTCCATATCCAATTGCCCGGCGGTTTCTATGAATTTTTTCAATGTATCATCATCCAATATGGAAACAATCAAAAGAATGGCGCTCGCCCCCCAATAAAAGGCCTCATAAATCTGTCCCTCATCAAGAAAGAAATCCTTGCATAATGCCGGCAAAGGGAAATTCTGCGTAACGATTCTTAAATATTCCGACTT
>JAGLNJ010000100.1 GCA_023139575.1 Candidatus Omnitrophota bacterium
CTTGACGCGCACCGCAGCAGCTATATGCACGGCGCTTGATTCTGTCCCTATCAGCAAAAAGGCATTGCCGATTATTTTGGCCAACACCCGCAGGTTTGACCGGTCGCATAAATTGACAACAGCCTGTTCCTCCGCTGGCAACAATCTCAGTATTGATTCAATTAATTTCATATCACCCGGGCCGCCCAATAACGCTACCTTCTTGTGGGGAAAACGGGATCTGAGCCTTAATATCAAATCTGCCCATTTATTATTGTCCCAATAGCGTATCGGATAACCGGCACCCGGTGCTATAGCGAAATAACCATAAGGGGAAAGCGAATATGCTCCTGCCAAGGACTGATACACGTCTTGGTCATCTTCTTTAAACCACATTCTGGGCATGGCTTCAAGAGGCGCCGCGCCCCCTAAGGCATTGACAAATGAAATATTATTTGCCATCTCAGTCTCCGCCGGATGCGCAGCAATCAATCGCGAATATATTTTTTTTGAAGACTGCTGCTGATCAGGATCAGTCTGACTCGCCTCCTCCAGGGCTATCTTCTCGGGCGACTGGATCTGGGAAATTAATTGGTCCACTACCCGGATTCGCGTGCAAACCGAATAGATGACGGTATCGTATGTCAAAAACTTCATGCGCATCAGGCCGCACCATTTATACAAGACATAGCGGCGGCTGTCCATCTTCGTGATATCCAAAGTCATGATTTTGTTAATAAAAGGTATGGGCTCAAAAAGTTCTTTCACATAGGGGCGGCATAAAAAATCAATTTTACACCCCTTATAGAGCTTGGCATATTCCTCAATAACGGCGGTGAAGATGATAAAATCTCCTATGGAATCCAACTTAACAATTAAAACGGTTTTCATAACAATAAATAAGGACGGGTACTATTTCTCCTGTCTAACCATTATTTTCAATTTTCCACCACTCGAAAGGTATCCAACGGCAGGAATCCTTCTTTTTCGTGTAAAATCCCCAATGGCACTTGACCATAAAAGGATGCCCACATGGAAAACGTGCTGGGCGGACCGATAATGTAATCCATTCTTGATAAAATATAAAGATCTTCAATAAAATGCCCGGGGCCTTTGAAAATATTCAAATCCTTTTCCTCAAAAACGACCGCTTCATCCGAGCATATAATAAAGGCTGTCTTCTTTAATGGGACGAGATCTCTCACCTGCTTCATATAGGCCAAGTACTCATGATCAGAATAGTAAAAACACCCTCCCTGAAAATCGAAGTAATCCCCCCTGCGGATATGAACCCCGATAAGGACATCATAGCCCTGCCGCAGCTGGCTGACCAAATTGTCCGGTTTGCTACGGTAGGCCGCCAGTGGGGTAAAACAATTCCTGATTTCGGCGGCATGTTTTATGAAACTCGCATTATCCCTAAAGCCCCACCCTTTAACAAGGGTGAATTTAGCGCCTTTCACCGCCTCTATCCAACCAGGATCCGCCAATTTAAAATTGACGCCCTTTTTATCATAATTTTCTTTTATGGAAACAACCCTGTGCACGGCGGAACTCTTCACAAGCAGGCCGACGACCTTAAAGAGGACCCTCAGCAACAACGACGAGAACTTGTTGAGGAAAGAATTCGGGCTTATTTTATGCGTGACAAGGGCGCGCGTCTTTTCAGAGGCATTCCATTCAAAATACTGGTCGAATTCCGTAAAACACAGATTGGTCAGGCGGTAATTATTTTCAAGAGCGTTAGCGAGAAAATGGGAGAAAAGAAAAAGCCGGTTGGCTAACTGACCGAATTTTTCATACATAATAACCATTTTTATACCCTCAATTCATCATCCTTAGGGACGGCCCCTGTTTTTTTATTTCTTATTTTTTATCTTCTTAAGCCTTATGCCTCTGGCGACACGGGGAAAATATTTCTTAAAATACATATCCCCATAATGCAGAACAAAAAGCAGTTCGGGCAGCGGCCACCATAATTTTAAGATATTCTTGCGTATCCTATAATCGTCGAACAAAGACTTCTTACGTGTTGTGTCGCTCCACCCCCCCATTTCAAATATACAAACCGGAAAATCCACCTTAACAATATTTTTGCCCTTCGCCTCAAACCCCATCAACAGGTCACAAAGTAAAGCATAATCGCCGCAGTATTTATAGTCATCACCATAGCGCCGGCCGTTAAAAGAGGCCGTGTGATAATACATGGCGATGTGATGAGCAAAAAACCCTCTCCACATCTTTTTATAATCCTTGGCCTTCTGATAATACCGGGTTTTGTCCGGCGCAATATCTATCGAATCCCCATAAATAAAACCGGGAGGTTCCCCGGCGGAAGTGATTGTTTTATCGATTCGGGACAACACATCATCATCGTAAAACTCATCCCCGCAGTTCATGAAAATAAAATAGTCCCCCTTGACATGGTCGAGCCCTTTGTTCATGGATTCAAAGAGACCCCATTTATCTATCGTGACCAAGCGCAAATAATCCAATTTCTGTTCCGTCAACCATTGGCGGGTGCCGTCTGTCGAATTACCGTCCACAATGATCCATTCAAAATCCTTGAACTTCTGCGCCAAAATACTCGGGGTGGTCGTCTTAACGCCATCTAAATAATTCCAGCAAACTGAAATGACCGAAAAACGCATAAAATCCTTCCATAACAATAATGACAGACAGTATTTTTTCCTTGGCGGCCCACGCTTATACGGTAAAAAACACTGTCTGTCATGCTTTTTCTAAGAATATATCGTCAAACCAAGCCCTGACAGGGTCGCCGGCCAAGTTCATATAACCGCTGTATCGAGAAATTTCGCCGAAATCGGCCTTGATCAATTTATTATACGAATAAGCCCAATCCTTAGCACTGCTGCTCCGGGGTTCTTCTTTTATTTTTCAAAAACAACTGTCTTGATTCTATGAAATATGAGCCAGGTTAAAAATCCCAGGTCATTAACAAAATAGCGCCTTATCATGCGTTTGGGATTGACGAAACAGCGCCACAACCATTCCATGCTCAGAAACCGGAAAAATTTGGGCGCTCGGGGAATAGACCCGGAAAGATAATCCAGGAGGGCCCCAACGCCTAAGCAGAGCTTGGGGTCAAGCCGGCCTCGATTCCGGTGTATCCATTTTTCCTGGATCGGCACCCCCATAGCCACAAACAACACATCCGCACCGGATTTATTTATTTGATCAATAACGGTCTCGTCCTCATCCATATACCCGTGATGTGTACCTACGATCTGAACATCCGGCATCCTCCGGCGCAGGTTCACGGCAGCTTGCCGGGCAATACCCGGGGCTCCACCCAACAGAAACATCTTAAATCCCCCCTTTGCAAATTTTTCAAACAATAGCGGCGAGAGGTCGGTTCCGTTGCAATTATCCTTCATAGATCCGCCGCAAATACGACTTGCTATTTTAATGCCCACGCCATCGGGAAAAACACACTCCGCCCAACGCATTATATCACGGTATTCTTTGTCCTTTTGGGACTGCCGCAGGCAATCGATATTTAAGAAAAAAATATTACTCTTTTTGTTACTCTTTAACAGCTCCATGGATCTTTCGACAGCTTTATTGAGAGTAATATTATTATAATTAACTTTTAATATATCCATTTACGAGCGCCCCAAACCTTCCCTTCTAATTATCAGGCTCGTTTTACCAACAATTCTCTAAACATAAATTATCGAGGTTTATTTATTTCCTCTATTAACTTAATCAAGTTTTATCCTGAGGAGGATAAATATTATATCACATCATCTAAAAATCAGTAAAAATCTGAATCGCTTTTCTCTGCCAGAACCCATTATTACTTATTGAAATAATTCTTCGATCACGCTGACAATCCGCTGCGAGGCGTTTCCATCAAACTTATAAATATGCTTCTCTAATACAGACAGGACTTCTTCGTCATTCATATTTTTACTTAAAAGGGCTTCGCGATTCTTTTCAAAGAATTGATTAATGTCCCGCGCCAAATTATTCCAGGTACTGTTAATAATGAAGAAATTCCTGTTATCTGCATCCTGGTCTAAAAAAGTTGTGGATCCGGGACATTAATCATTATACATAATTTTTTCATTAATATCGATTCTAAGAAAGTCGTGGATGGATAAGCCACAACGAATCTGGCGGCTGCAATAAGATCATATAAAACAAAGCTTTTTCGAAAAGCCAAATCGTCAACAATGACAGCTTTTACCCCGGCCCGTTCAACAACATCTTTATGGAAATACAAGAACGGCCCTTCTGCCGGATGAGGTTTAATAACTAAAGTCTTTCCGGGGAAACTCTGTTTTATCGATGAATAAATGGCTCGCAGATAATCAGAGATCTGATCAGCACTTAAATTCCTGAATTCTTTCCTGGCCATATTATGCAAACAGCTAAAGAAAAGAATGCACTCCTCTTCTGAAGGCAATCCCAGAAATTCATGAATGTTAGAATTGTCTCTTTTACCCTTGATGTGCTCAAAGACAGTATCCAAAGCGGGGTTCCCGACAACAAAGACATCCCGGGGATACTTATGCTGTTTTTCTACTAACTGTTTCTTGACGAATCCCCCCCCAACAGCAAACTTATCTGAAGTCATAAAATATTTCGGGTCGGATAAATTAAAAAAAGTGATCAGCCCATGCTGAATATTCAATGTAACGATATCCTGGCTTCTGGCACGAAATATCGCTTTGCGGCCCAAGAGATTAAAGGGGTGCTGAAAATCAGCCGCGTTCAATAGCATCCTTTTTTTTAGTGCTCCTGAAAAAACTTTCCAGCAAAGAATAGCCGCGGCTCACCCTTATCCCCGCGTCTCTCAGCTTATTAAAATCCCGCGCGTCACGCTTGGCTGTCACAGTAATATAATAACTTTTGTCTTCATTAAGTTTTTGGACAACAGGAAAAAGCACATGGAAGCAATTGGCATACATAAGGGCATGAACATATTTCCTGTCACCAACGCGAATATCGTCAAAAAAAGAAACAAACTCATACCAAACAGCCCGCATTTTGTGAACTATTGACCGAAGAAGATCAAAAACACCTTTTTTAAAAGGGGATCTCTCATCTTTCAGAAAACTTTTAATTTCATTTTTCATTTCAACCTCATCTTCAAAAAACTGACATATAAAAGCAATTATTTTTTAGAAGTCCGTTTGAATATTTTTCTATACGCCGCATACAAATTCTCCTTCTCATATTCCCATTCCAGCTCATTCTTCACCCGGTTCAGCCCGAAGGCGCCCATGCTCTCGCGCAGGGCCGGATCATCAATAAGCTCCAGGATCTTTGCCGCCATATCAATGGCGTCATTCGGCTTGGCATAAAGCGAGGCCTCTTGAGCCGAAAACCTCCCCTCAGCCAAGTCAAACTGCACGATCGGCTTAGCCAACGCCATATATTCCATAATCTTATTCATTGTCGATTTATCATTCATCGGATTGAACTCATCCGGATTCACACAAAGATCCGAAGTGTTGAGCGCCTCAAGAAGTTTTCTATCCGACACTCGTCCGGTAAAAGTAAAATATTCATCCACACCGCGTTCTTCACAATATTTTTTGATATTCTCCAGCTCCGTTCCGGCGCCGACACATATAAAATGAATATCGGTTCTTTTGTTTTCTTCAACAATATGCTGACAAGCATCGATCAAATAGGTCAACCCTTCCTGCCGGCCGATGACGCCGACGTAACCGACCAGAAATTCGCGTCCCATCTTCAGCTCAGCCAAAGGCGGGATGATCTTCAGCCGCTTTAATGAAGGCCCGCTGCGCACCACAAAAATATCCTCCCCTTTTTTGCCGCCGCGCCTTATAGCGATTTCTTTATAAGAATTATTAGTGGCAATACAGACCTTTGCTGTTTTAAATGTCAACCTCTCAAAAAGGAGAGTCAATTTATAGAAGAATCCCCGGCGGTTAAATTTCGCCTCATATAATTCCGGATTGATATCATGATGATCAAAAAGAAATTTCTTGCCCAACAATTTAAAAGGCAACGCCACCAGAAAAATCAAGTCCGGCGGATTGCAGGCATGGATCACATCAAAACCCCTCGTGAACAGAACCTTCCAGGCCAACACCGTTTCCCAGAGAAAGGCCATTCCATATTCAAGCAAATACCCCAACGGCCCATCCGCTTCAAACGGCAAGGGATGGCGGTAGATCGTGATATCCTCGATCATTTCATAACCCTTCATATACCCCTTACCCATCGGGCAAATGATAGAAACAACAGCCCCCTCATCCCGCAGGGCGGTTGCCTCCTGCCAAACTCTGCGGTCAAACGGGCTGGGCAGGTTCTCAACGACGATGAGGACCTTTTTACCAGCAAATTCCTTGATAGTTGTCTTTTCCTTCATCACACTCTCCCATCCTCACAAGGTCATAAACAATTTGGTCATCGCGGCAATCCTTCAAGATCCGCTTAAACTCTTCATCTTTATTCCCGATAATGATCACTTCCCGATCGCTTAAAAGGTCATCCAGAGAATCAACCATCAGCGATGAGATGTGCGGAATACGGTCATTAATATATTCTTTATTAGCCCCTACCAGGCGCGCCAAAGAGACATTCTTATCATACAGCTTTAAATCATAACCTTTGCCGATCAGCGTCTCAATCACCTCGACCAGGGGGCTTTCCCGCAGGTCATCGGTACCGGCCTTAAAACTGAATCCCGCGATACCGATACGGCGCTTATTAAAAGAAATGATCTTTTTGATAGTCATCAGGATCTGCAGATTATTACTCAGGATCAAAGAATTTAAGAGCGGCGTCTCGAGATCAAGCATCTTGGCTAAATAGGTCATCGCGCGCAAGTCCTTGGGCAAACATGATCCGCCGAAGGCAAAACCCGGCTTTAAATAGTAAGACGAGATATTCAGTTTTGTGTCCTGAAGAAAGATGTCAATAACCGCATGGCTATCGAGCCCTAAATTCTTACAGATATGGCCGACCTCATTAGCAAAGGTGATCTTTAGCGCATGGAAATTATTATCCACATACTTAACCATCTCCGCCACTTCCAATGTCGTTTTGATCATCGGCCCCGGCAAACCTTCATAGAGAGCAAGAACTTTATCGGCGGCTTCTTCATTATTGCAGCCCACAACAGTCTTCGGCGGATTGTTAAAATCATAAACGGCTGTAGCTTCTCTCAGGAATTCCGGATTAAACGCCACATGAAAACCCTCCCCTTCAATCTTCCCGGAGGCTTTCTCTAATCGCGGGATAATAATTTCCTTATTAGTGCCGGGAAGCATCGTACTGCGAAAAACAAGGACATGCCCGGCCTCTTTTTCTTTGATAGCAGAGCCGATCTGCTCACAAACACGCTCAATATAATTCGTATTGAGGCTTCCGTTAGCCCGGCTGGGCGTGCCGACACAAATCAAAGACATATCCGTCGCGTGAACCGCTTCACGAACCTTAATTGTTGCCTTAAGCAGCGCTTTTTCTTTTGCCCGCGCTAACAATTCCGGCAGGTCTTTTTCCACTATCGGCGACTGTCCTTTGTTCATTAGATCGACTTTGACCTCATTGACATCAACGCCGACCACCTCGTGCCCGCACGAGGTCAAACATCCGGCAGAAACAACGCCGACATAACCTAACCCGAATATACTGATTTTCATTATAAGATCCTTTCCTTAACAAACCCGCGGCTTATCGCCGGCTATAATAATTTTGGTTTCGAAACTCACGTCTCCATCACCTTCATAGGAATTAACCAGACAACAGGTCGGTTCTTTATAATCAAAGCGGGCGGAATACCACCCGATAGTAGGCAGCTCTCCTCCACGGCAAAGATTCACTTTAAACTTTTCATCAATATGAAATTCAACGCGGATATCATCATTTTCGATGAGCCATTTGTTTTGGCCCGCTTCCGTCAGTTGACACTGAGGCGAAAAATGATAAAACTGCTCGATAATATGCTCCTGTTCCGCTTCAATACGGTCACAAATATTAAAATTTCTTTCTTCTTTATTAAAGACAATCTCCCGGCGGTGCCAAACAGGATCCTTTAAACGGCGATAACCATTATGCTCACCGACAATAACCGTCTTTTGATCATTTTCATGATGATTGATAACACTGGCCGCGGCTTTTTTAAGCCACATAAAATTACCTCCCGACAAAGACTGATCCTCTCCGTCAATACGTATGGTATTATGCGCGGATGTCCCTTTAAAATAATCCCGCCAAGCCCTTTTGGTATGATAGGCATAAGTCCCCGGATCAATCAGTATTTCCCGGCCGCTGACATTTAACAGCAAACTTAAGGCATCACTATGGCCGTGCGCGGCAATCGAAAGATAACCCAATGGCCCGCAATCCACAATAGCCTTTATTTCGTCTCGCTCTTCTTCTCTGTCGCTTAAGATGTAATAACCTCCCCGCTCAAATTTCTTTTTTCCCTTGTAGGGCTTTTCTTTCAATCTATCAAAGGCACGCCGACCATGATTGCCCACTAACCACACGGTTTTTTCGTCGATATCTCCTGCTTTGTCTTTGAGGTCTCCTCTTTTAAAGATTGCCGCCCCGGTAGCCAGCAAAGATTTATAGACATGTGAATTCTCCGCCTCATTTAATATAACCGCGAAACCATCATCCGCGTCCCCAATTTGTGGAACATGCCCGTCCTTATCCATCACAGAAGCGATAAAATCTATCATCTTCTCCATGCGCCCCCAATAGTTTCGCGGGAATTCAATGCCATTCTTCTCTCCCAGCAGCCCCGCCAATAAAAAGAAATCCAGGACAAATTGCTGATAAGACAAGGCCTGTTCTTTATTTACTCCATCCGGGAAATCCTGTTTGGTCATTTCC
Organism: Candidatus Omnitrophota bacterium; assembly: GCA_023139575.1. GTDB lineage: Bacteria > Omnitrophota > Gorgyraeia > Zapsychrales > JANLHA01 > JAGLNJ01. The sequence goes on from JAGLNJ010000100.1 coordinate 8,824, forward strand.
TTAACCAGGATCTTGAAACTCTTTAATTGCCATCGCTCGCTGTTTGATTGAAACGGCCATACAATAGAGGCGATGAATAAACCGGCAGCCTCACCGATCAGATGATTGTTAGCCGATGAGTAGCGCGAAAAATTATCGGATATAACCTGACAATGCTGATAAATAGATTTCAGCCACTTCGTTTTAAACCCGCTGGACACTTCATCTTTTATAAAATACCATACCCATCCCCAGGAGATCATCCGTACAGCTAATTCCAGACTGCTTTCCCAATTCACGCCCATCAAATAAGGGTTGGCATCTATCCAGTTATCAATCTGCTTTAAGGCCTCATCTTTATATTCCTTCTTTCCCAACAGATGATACGCCTTGGCCAGTGTTATTAAATGATGATGACGATTTATTTCCCAGATATATTTGATATCGCCCATTTTTTTAAAATCACGGTAATCAATTGTTTTGCAGAATTTAAGCGGCGACTCTTTCCCGGTCTTATAATCTTTATGCCAATTTATTTCTTTGCCGAAGTCTTCCTTGCTAAACGAAAAGAAAGAAAATTTATGCTCCATGAACTGCTCAGCCCTCTCCCGCAGGCAGCCCATATTGGCCGCAAAGGAGGCAATCATTTCTTCTTTATCTAAATCCTCGCCATACCACCGCGGCGTTTTTTCCAATAAAGAAATGTCCGGAACATAATCCCGATAGTTCATTTTCTCAAAACGCTTCTTCACCTCGTCGCTCAAACGAAACGCAACCTCGCCCGGAGACATTAACGACAACCGATTAAAATACCAAGCCACCTTTGACATCATGTTATTTATTCCTTTGTAAACCTCTAACCAAAAATGCTGTTTTATGATTCTCCGTTTAAAGAATTGGATTTTTTAGAAATAATAAACTGGAATTTGCCGTTTTTTGATCTTTGAATATCATCCACATACTGAATAGTAACATCCATATCCGCCCCCAAAATGTCTCTCATACTCCGGGCAATCTTTTCTCCGTCACGAGCCAAAAACTTCTGTCCCCTGACAATCTTGACCGTAATCCCCCCGTCGCTTTCCTGAACGACTTGAGACATCTCTATATTCTGAGATTTTTTAAAACAAAATGAAATTATTGACGGGCTGATGTACTTCCCCTCGGAGGTCACAAGCATATTCTCCACTTTCGTTTCAATAGGATAAATTCGGGGATACTTACACCCACAGGGACAATCAAACTGCATAAACCTTCCGACATCACCGGTCTTATAGCGAATCAAAGGCATAACAAAATTATTCAAAGCCGTCCCGACAATGACCCCCTCGTTTTCTTGACCGGCTCCCTCTGCCGCAGGAATCAATTCGGTAATACCGTATCCCGAAACCAGGTGCAACCCCTCATGTGCCGGGCATTCCTGAGCGATATTTACACGTTCTGCGGACCCATAATAATCAATAATCCGCGTTCTAAGCCGCTTGATAATCAACTCCCGCCAATGCTCGTACAAAGGTTCTGAACTCGTCTGTACGACCGGGATATTTAGATACCCATCTTTGCTTTCCAGATACTGTGATAGAACATAGGCCGTGGACGGATAGGCCTGCAATAGTTGCGGGCCAAATTCTAATATTTTTTCAACATAAGACGGCAAATATTGTTTCGCCAAATGATATGACGACATGATCAGTTGATTTTCAAAACGGTTGTATCGCCAAAACGGCGGATTCCTCTGATCTGCAGGGACAACACTATCACCTCTTAACCAGACCCTCCGGTCATTATCTTTCACCCCAGCCCATCTTTGTTGAGAAAATATCGCGGCATTTTCAAAATTTATCGACCCCAAATCTCTTAAAAACTTAGCCGGGCTGCCGGTTGTCCCACTCGTAAGGCCTTTAAATACCGGCCCGCGAAAGTTCATGTTCCTGAATGACTGGAAATTTCCCCGCACATACTTTTTATCGATTATTGGAAGCTTATGTAAATCCTCTATTGTTTTAAAATCATTTAATCCCAGCTTTTTTTCTTTGCTCAGGGCCATATAAAATGGGACATTCTCAAAGGCAATCTTAAGCGTGCGCCGCAGCTTTTCCATTTGGTAATTCTTTAATTCCTGCGCTGAATACTTACGTGCCTGTTCTAATTCTTTTAAACATCTTCGAAAAGAAATGCCCCTTCTCATATAATGCTTAAAAAAATCCTGGATCCTCTTCTTCATGATTGGGATCTCCCAGTCTCGATCACCATGGCAATACATGCTGCCGCCTCTTGGCTCACAGTATCCCAAGTTCTGTCACGGGCAATCTCTATGCGGCGATCCTTTTTGACAGAATCGTCTTTTTCAATAGCCTCATTTATTAAATTGTGAAAAGATTCATAACTATCAGCAATATAAATACAGTCTTGAAATAATTTCATTTCATGCGTATTGACAGTCACAATCGGTTTCCCGGTGGCCATATATTCCATAAATTTTTTGGGATTCCGATAATTATCAAAGTTATTATCCGTTTTATAATAAAGTGTGCAGCAATCAAAAGCCTTTAAATACTGTGGCAAGACGCTATATGCTTTCTGCCCTAAAAAATGAACATTGCCTGAACTGGTCAATTCATTAACGCCACGGAAAATTTCTCCCACAAACACAAATGATTTCTCCGGGTTCCGCTTCGCTAAATAGGCAACGAGTTCAATATCAATAGCTTTTATAATCCCCATATAACCCACTACAGGATGCGGGATAGTCTTGATGTCCTCAGGAACAGGCAAATAATCATCCCGCGCCTTTGCAAAATGCTCGTAATCAACACCGTGACTTAAATAATATGTGTGTTCATTGACGTCTTTTCGTTCTGACCACAAATCTTTGTTCACGAAAAAAGCAATGTCGCTTTTTTCATGCAAACAGCGGTCCAAAGTTTCAATATAGCTCTTATCCCCTCCCCGGAAATACGAAATATTATCTACGCAATAATAAACCAAACATTTGGCAAACTTTTTCCTTAATGCAACAGCCGCATCCATAAATGTAGGCGTGCAGACCCATAAAATCGGTTGTTTAAGCCTTAGAAAAAAGCAGATAAACCGCAATTGCAAAACAAGAAGAAATTTATTGACCGTCTGGATTTCTTTACGCCAGCGTTGCAGGAAGGGTATGGCAATCGGTGTAAGCACATAGATATTTTCTTGCCCCTTCCGAAAATAGCGCAATAGACTTCCCAATTTACGAAAAATACGCTTCCAGGCATAAGGGTCTTTTTTTAGACTCGGCATACGCACACCGATGGAATTGACGAATAAGACACGGTTATTTTTAGCAAACGACTGCATGATATGCAGGTTCGAATGCGGATTGTGATACCACCAATCCTCACCGGCAAAACAAATGATGTTTTCATTATTCAAAGTATTCTTCTTCATTGTCTTCTTTTCCATATCCGGTTTCTTTCATAAAGATCAAATTTGAAACATAAATACCAAAAAAGCACCAAATATACCAGTGTATGACCAAATAAGAAGCCAAATTTTCTGACACGCTCATAATCAAAAAAGCAGGAATATAACAGACAAAGAACACCGTTAACTTTGTATCCATTAAATTTCCCGTCCGGCCGACCTTTTTAATAAAATGCAGCAAAGCATAAAAATAAGGCATAAAATAAAAAAGCACACCAAAAACACCTGAACCGATAAAGTACCGCAAATAATCATTATGCGCCGGCTCCTCAAAAATCGAAAATTTGACATCAGCTTTAATGCCGTAACCCGTCCATGGTTTTTGTTTAGCATAACCAAAAAGCCCCTCCCATTGCTGCAGCCTCCAGGCCAAAGAGCTCGTCTCTTTTATTACGACATTGCTGCCATAGGACCCAAAAAGGCCGTTTAGCCTTTCCTGAACCACCGGGACAAAAGCTAAAACAGTAACGAGGAGCAACAAAGGGATAATCACCTTTCTATTAAAAAACAAGGCAAAAGTCCCCATCATAATCATAAGCGCGAACCAACCACTCCGCGTTCCCGTCATGATTAAAGCCGCGATCAAGGCCCCCAGATAAAGAAACCTCGGGATGGAAATTCTCGGAACTTCTTCTCCTTTGTCAAAACGCAAATATACAATGCCTAACATCACCATCAAATAATACGCCAGGATATTAGGATGCTGAAATGAACCGAAAAATCTCCCCTCCCCAACCATAATAAATTTAATCAATCCAATGATCAACGGGATGATCGCTGAGAAAATGGCACCATTTAAAATAAATCGCATATCTCGATCTGTTTTGACATTCTTCAAAACCAGAATAAAAATGGCTAAAATCGAAAAATATTGAATCAACACTTTAATCGCCCCAACTGAATCCGCGGAATAAAAAAATGCCCCTGTTTGCGTTAAACAAAAAATGAGGTAAAGATAAAATAAGGGATGATGCAGGCGTCTATTTCCCGAAGGAGCCGCGAGGCAGTTAAATAAAGCCCCGACGATTAAAACCAAAGAAATAAGGCCTCCCAATCCCATATCAGCCCCCCCTAAGGGAACACGGACGGATACCATAAACTCATCCAGGGCAGGCCGCAATAAAAACAGGCCGAATAAAAAGACCAAAGGTCTAGAAATAAACAAAAAACCCACCAGGACAGCCAATAAAAACCCTATTGTAAACTTAACAGGCAATCCTGACGCCAGCAAGGCAGCCACCACAAAGCTAAACAAGACACATAAAACCATCTTTGCTTTCGACATAGAACTATCCATCTTCCGCTAATTAATAATAACCCTTTTATAAACTGACCCTGAATATAAAACGATATATAGTTCCCGGCTTTCGGTATTAAACGCCATAGCCGCCGGCCCGGGCGAATTCGGCAACCCATCAGTTATCTCTACCCATTCCTTGCCGCCATCAGCCGAGTAATAAACGGCACCCTGGGCAAAACCGCTCCAACTAATGGCGCCGAAAAACAACCTGTCTTCATTTTCCGAATCGACGAGAACCGCGTCCCCGACTCTGGCTTTATCAAAAACATTTAAAACCTGCCAGGTTGCCCCCCTATCTCTTGATACAAATAAAGCGGGCTTCTTATCCATGCTCGTCGCAACGTAAATAACTCCCGAGGGAGAAACTGTCAAATCATAAATATCTTTTTGCGCCCGGAAGACATTTTTCCATGTATTGCCGTAATCTTCAGAGCGGTAAACACCTCCCTTTTTCCCTGAAGCCCCCCAATATATCCGATTGGGTTCACGGGGGTCAACAGACAAACCATTGTATATCTTTAAAGACCCGGGCTGTCCGGGGCTCCTCTGCCAACTTCCTCCCCCATCATCCGAAATGAATAATCCCCCATGATCATCCCCATCAATACCCAGATAAACCCGCTTGGGATTTTGCGGGTCAATAGCAATGGCCTTGGCAAACCCTCTACGCCATGTTGTATTTTTAACCGGATACTCCTCGGGTAACCCCTTGGTGACCACCCGGCATTGATCTTCACCATCACATATAAAGACTTGATTCGCCCCCCCTGCCCAGGGCGAACTGGTCGCGATCAGCCTCTTTAAACGATCATTGACCAAGACGCGCCAAACGTGGCCCGATACACCTTTTATCGAGCGCTCCTTCGGCATCAATGTTGCGTAGCTCTTGCCTCCATCGCTACTTTTAAGCAAACCATTATCCATGGTGGCGACATAAATGTCCCCGTTACTGCCCAGGGCAATATCCGAACCAACGGTGTTCGGCGCCCCGTTGATGATCTCGCGCCATATTTTACCCTCATCATCACTGCGCCACACCCCCCAACTATCAGTAAAATATAATACTCTCGAATCTGCCGGATCAAGGGCCAACGCCGCGCAGCGATCCATGCCGCGCATCCAGGCGCGGGTGGGATTCCTCTTTTTATCATGCCTGAGATCACTTTCCAGATTGCGCCAGGAATCACCAAAACTGTCAGTAAAAAAAACGCCTCCCTTCCAGCCGTCCTGCCATCCGATAAAAACTCTCTCCCCCCCTCCAGAAATCTTACGCACAGCCAAGCGCTTGATTTTTCCCGCCGGGAATCTTCTGGAAAAACGCCATTTTAATCCTGAGCCGTCGCTGAAGCATAACGCCGTGTCACAGGCCGCAAAAATGCCGCCTTCATAAAAAACAAGGTCATTTACTTTTTTTCCTTGTAGAACAGAATGCCATTTTTCAGCATTAAAATCATAGCGGGTGATCCCCGTATCCGCCGCGGCAAAAAGATATTTCCCGTCGTCACTTATCTGCAGTGAAGTAATCAGTGTTTTTTCTTCATAAGGGAATTCCTTCCTGCCCAGCTTGCGCCATTTTATCCCGCCGTCATCACTCATATAAACTGTTCCATATCTATTGCCGGCATAAACTTTATCGGCGTCCAAAGGATCGATCAAAATACATCGGCGCGTTTGATTCTTGGTAAACTTAATATCAGGCGTTCTCAAATCCTGCCAAGACTGACCGGCATCAATGGATTTAAAAAGACCGATCCTCGTACCGGCATAAATCACATTTGAATCAGATGGGGCAACTGCCAAAACAGGGACATCCAGATGGTCCAGCCCCTCATTAATGAAATACCAATTATCACCCCTATTATCACTGCGCCAAATACCCGCCACATCAGAAGTCAAATAAACCCGTCCCGCAACATTCGGATCCGGGACAATGGTGGGATAATAACCGCCCCCCATCCATCCGGCAAATTCCCATTTTGAATCCATCGGCAATGTTTGCCCATTTACGGGTATTGCAACAAATAAAACCAAAAGCATGAAGGAAAACCGTTTAATCATAGTTTTCTGATAATTCCTCATACACGGCGTCTAATGCTTGAACCGTTTTATTAATATCACCTTTTTCTTCCACCAAGGCCCTTCCCGCGGCCGCAACAGATTCAAACTTTGCCGGATCATTTAACAAAGAATCAAGCGCGGCCACCCATTCCCGATGATCATGGGGATCAAGAAGAAAACCATTCACCCCATGCGAAATAAAATCATCATTGCATCCCACTCCTTTTGAAACCAAGGTTGGTGTATGCATACTCAAAGACTCCAGCATTGTGATCGAATGCAATTCCATCAGGGTGGGCTGCATAAAAACAGTTGCTGCCGCCAATAATTCCCGGACATTGGGATAAAAACCGATCAGCTTTACATTTCCCTCAAGCCCTTGATTTTTGATCTCTTGGGCAATAGGTTCTTTTTCCGGACCATCCCCGGCAATGACAAATAAAACATCCCCATGTTTCTCCCGCAATCCCCTGGCAGTTTGCAACACCATAAGGATATTCTTCTCCTTTGACATCCTTGCCGCGGTTAAGATAATCTTTTTGCCATCGGCAATGCCTAATTTTCCCCTTAACTGGGTTTCATCAACCATTTCCGGCTGTGCTAAAGGTATGCCGTTAAGTTGCAACCGGATTTTTGCTTCATCAGCCATTTTATGCCGTATGAGAAAATCATGATTGTTCCGGGTCAGAACCAGAATCCGATTAGATAATTTTGCGAAATAACGCACCAAGCGGAATTGTTGCGGGTCACGCCCGTTAGCTAATAAATAATGCGGCTCTTCGTAACGGAAATCATGCACATGTTCGATCACTTTCGCCCCGGTGAGCTTCGCCGCTACACTGCCCCAAACATGAGCGCTAAAATTATGGGTATGGACAATCTTGATCCTGTTGCGCAATAAGTATTGAGCGATCATGAATATATTGATCAATGATTGAAAGCTTTTCACCTTAGCCTTCTTAGAGTTATACTTAAATAGCTTAATGTCCAACTGTCGAAAATCTGCTTCAAAGTCCCCACCGAAAGAATAGCCGACATGAAGGTCATAGCAATCCCGCGGAAAAGCCTTTAATAAATTCAGTAAGTTGACCTCAGCTCCCCCGAGATTAAAAGAATTGATCACGTGCAAGACCTTAATTTTGTTATTCATTTCCACCATTTCCATTCACCTTCATTCCATAATTCTGTTAATAATCTTCGCTTAATATACTTCGTTTGTCCTGCTCAACCTCGCGCCAAACGGGCCATCTTTTTTTTACTGCGCCTCTGCCTGATATTCTGTCGCAACTCTTTGATCTTTTTGATACAAGGAACAAAGGAAAGAGCATAGTAGGCATAAATTTTACTTTTAAACGGATTGCTGTTAATACGCAAAGCCCGCTTTAAAAACTTTCGTCCCCGGCTTTTTTTATCTTCTAAAATAAGGGCCATACCCAAACGATAATAAGCTGCATACCATTTATCGCTGATTTCCCTTTCCCCAATCAGATTCCTTATACGCGGGGCATAACGAAGAATATTGCGGATAATCCGCAATCGAGCCCACCCTTGAGACAATTCCTTAAACGTCAGATTCATAGAATGCCTCCGCTGCCGGCATAAAATCTCAGGAATATAACCATAAGTAAAATCTGACGCCGCCTTAAGCCAATAATCATAATCGCCGCCGACCTTAAAATTCTCATCAAAATACCCCACCTTGTCAAAAACCTCCCGGCGCATCATCGGCGTAACATTATTCACAAAGTTGTCACGCACAAACAGCGGCACCAAGATATCCCCGGTAAACGGCTGATGCGAAGTTTTCGGGCCATAACTCAAGCCAATAGCCCGTCCGCTGTCCGAATGAAAGAATTCCACATTGGAGTACACAATACCCATATCAGGATTATCATTTAAAAATGCGACGCGCTCGTCCAATGATTCAGGTGGCCAAATATCGTCGGCATCAAAAAACGCGATATACTTCCCTATCGCGCACTTCAACCCCGCATTTCGGGCATGATAAACGCCCTGATTCTGCTGGCAGATAACAATTAAACGTCCGGCAAACTTATCAATATAACTCTCGGCGATTTTACGGCTGTCATCCGACGATCCGTCATCAATAAAGATGACCTCAAAATCCTTAAATGTCTGCCGCAGTAAAGACGAAAAAGATTCATCTAAAAAAGGTCCATAATTATAATTCGGCATTATGA
>JAGLNJ010000101.1 GCA_023139575.1 Candidatus Omnitrophota bacterium
TGCGTTCTCAGGAAAGGCGTTTTCAATAGTTTGGAAAGTTTTATACTTTCCTAAACTGCAAATAATGAACTCAAAAGTATTTTACAGATACCCGCATATTTTTTCAATCGCGTATCGTGAATTTTTTTGAAACGAAGGTATTCACGCTAATTTCCGTAAAACCGTCTGCAATATACCCCCATTACGAAAATAGTCAATTTCAACCGGGGTATCCAGGCGGCAGGTCGCGTCAAATTGTTTGCTTTTTCCTTTATTGTCTACAGCCGTAACCTTTATGATTTGACGCGGCTTTAGGCTGTCATTGATACCTTCAAAATCAAAAATTCCATCACCTTTTAATCCCAAAGAATCAATGGATTCACCCGGCATAAATGTCAGCGGCAGGACACCCATACCCGCCAGATTACTGCGATGGATCCGTTCATAACTTTCCGCGATGACGATACGCACACCCAAAAGCGCCGCCCCCTTCGCCGCCCAGTCACGGCTTGAGCCCGTACCGTATTCTTTGCCGGCAAGGACAATAAGCGGTGTTTGATCTTTTTTATAAAGCTGGGCGGCATCAAAAATCGACATTTTTTCTTTTTTGGGGAAATATATCGTCCATGATCCCTCCGTGCCCGGAGCTAATTGATTGCGAAGGCGGATATTGGCAAATGTCCCCCGTGTCATCACGCGGTCATTGCCGCGCCTTGAACCATAACTATTAAAGTCTTCGGGAGCGATTTTTAACTCTTTAAGATACCTGCCCGCCGGACTTTCCCGCGCGATAACCCCGGCAGGAGAAATATGGTCAGTCGTGATCGAATCCCCGACTGAAACCAGGACACGCGCCCCATCGATATTTTCAATGGGATTAACATCCAGGGTCATATCGGCAAAAAATGGCGGCTCTTGAATATACGCGCTTTTTTCTTTCCATTTATATATGGTATCCGTGTCAGCCTTAACGGCGTTCCATTTTTCATTTGATTTGGATACATTTTTATATCGTTTACGGAAAGATTTCGCCGTCACATATTTATTACACAGCGCGCGAACCTCTTCGTCTTTGGGCCAAAGGTCATTTAAATAAACACCTTTACCCCGCTTATCCAAGGCGATCGGCTGTTTTAAAAGATCTATGTCGACCGTGCCCGCCAAGGCATAGGCAACCACCAAAGGCGGGCTGGCAAGATAATTCGCCCTGGTTAAAGGATTGATACGCCCTTCGAAGTTTCGGTTGCCGCTTACAACACTGCTCACGACCAGGCCGTTTTTTTGTATGACATCAGTTACCTTTTGCGGCAGAGGCCCGCTGTTACCGATACATGTCGCGCAGCCATATCCCGCGTTATGAAATCCCAATTTTTCCAAATATGCCATCAATCCTGAATCTTTCAAATAATCATCAACGACTCGCGACCCCGGTGAAAGGCTCGTTTTGACATATTCAGGAACCTTTAATCCTTTTTCAACGGCCTTCCTGGCGAGCAGCCCGGCACTGACAAGCACAGCAGGATTCGAGGTGTTCGTGCAGCTTGTTATGGCGGCGATAACGACTGCTCCGTGATTCAATTTGGCAGCCTCTTTACTACCCTCCGGAGCGGGCTTCGCGAGAGCGCCGGCAGGCAAACCGAACCCTCTTTCTTTAATCGGCGCGGTTAAAGATGACTGAAAACTCTTTCGCATCTTTTTTAAGGGTATCCTGTCTTGCGGCCGCTTGGGCCCCGCTAAACAAGGCTCAACACTGTCTAATCGTAGTTTCAGATTATCGCTGTAAACAATATCATTCTTCTTGCCGTCATAGAAAAGGCCTTGCGCCTTCATATACTTTTCAACCAACTCAACCTCTTTGCCTGACCGGCCGGTCATTTTGTAATAGCGCAATGTTTCATCATCCACAGGAAAAATACCGATTGTGGCGCCGTATTCCGGACACATATTTGAAACAGTCGCCCGATCAGCGAGGCTCAAAGAATCAATACCCCCGCCATAGAATTCGACAAATTTACCGACAACACCCTTTTGACGAAGCATTTCAACAACTGTTAAAACCAGATCCGTTGCCGTAACGCCCTCTGCCAATTTTCCGGTCAACTCAAAACCCACAACCTCCGGCAAAAGCATATAAATCGGCTCACCCAGCATGACCGCTTCCGCTTCAATGCCGCCGACGCCCCATCCGACGATGCCCAGGCCGTTTATCATGGTTGTATGGCTGTCGGTGCCGACCAAACTGTCAGGATAAATAACGGTATCATTTTTTATTTTCGTTTTTAAAACCCCTTTAGCCAAATATTCTAAATTCACCTGATGAATGATCCCTGTTGAAGGAGGAACAACACGGAAATTCTTAAAAACGTTCTGCCCCCATTTCAGGAATTCATAACGCTCTTTATTACGCCGGTATTCTTTATTCACATTGATCGTCATAGCGCGTTTCGAACCAAAGGCATCTACCTGAATTGAATGATCTATGACCAGGTCACAAGGAATTTGCGGATTAATTTTTTTTATGTCTCCTCCCAACCGCTTCATTGCTGAACGCATTGCCGCCAAATCAACCACACAAGGCACTCCGGTAAAATCCTGCAAGATGACACGCCCCGGTTTATAGGCTATTTCCACAGGCTTTTTATTTGTCGGCGACCACCGGCATATCTTCTCAACATCCCTCATCGTGATTTGATAATCATCACAATTACGCGCGACACTTTCAAGTAAAACGCGAATCGAAAAAGGCAACTTTGACACTTTTTTAAAACCCAGATCTTTTAGTTTATCCAACTTATAATATTTGTAAATCTTCCCGGATATTCTTAAAGTTGACTCAATGGATTTGATATCATTATTTGTGCTCATGAAATACAACTCCTTCTGATTTTGATTGATTCACCTCTTAAGGCAATGTATTATATAGAACGACTTAACAGCCGTCAATACGGCTTTTTTTAT
>JAGLNJ010000102.1 GCA_023139575.1 Candidatus Omnitrophota bacterium
AATATTTAACCCTTCATTCGGCAATAATTTTGTCCGGGTTGCCAGATGGGCCGCCAAATCACGGGGACGTGTACAGCGCCATCCGGAGTATTTATTGACGGCAGCGCAAGTATTAATTGATGCCGGCCATACAGTCGACTTTGTGGAAGCAGCCGCCCGCAATTTCTCACCTGGGGAATCCTGCAAAATCATCGAGAACCTTGACCCTGACTTGCTGGTGATTCACGCGACAACCCCTTCGATTTATAATGATATCGAACAAGCACGGACCATCAAAGAACAGACCCAATGCAAAGTGGTCTTTGTGGGGCAACATGTCACCGCGGAACCGGATGATACTTTCAAAATTGCTAAAGGCGTCATTGACTATATTCTGAGGCGTGAATATGACTATTCAGTTTTAGATTTGGCAAACGGTGTTAATCCTTCTGAAATCTCAGGCCTTTCCTGGCAGGATAACGGACAAATAAAACATAATCCTGACCGCCCCCCTATCACTGTCAGTGAACTCCCCTTTCCCGCCTGGCAGCTGATCAAACCGGAGTGGTACCCCGATGGGGGCAAAAAATACCCTTTTTTAACACTTATTACAGGACGCGGCTGCAATAATGCCTGCACCTTCTGCCGTGATCCGCGTTTGATGTATGGCCATCAATTACGCCTGCGCACAGCCGATCAAGTTGTCGACGAAATGGAGTTTGATCTTAAAACGCATCCGCAAATCCGTGAGATCATGTTTGAAACAGATACCTTTGCCGCTGATACCGTTCACGTCGAACAAGTTTGTAATGAAATGATCAAAAGAGGGCTTCATAAAAAAATCAGTTGGTCATGCAACATGCGTGTAGATACCGATCTTAACATTCTTCCTTTGATGAAAAAAGCGAATTGCCGCATGCTCATGGTCGGTTTTGAATTCGGTTATGATGACGGTTTCTTTGCTGTCAAGAAGGGCCGGGTGAATGTCGAAATGGCCCGGACGTTTGCCCGCGAAGTACATCAGCTGGGGTTTACCATTCATGGCTGTTTTATGATCGGCGCTCCGGGAGAAACCAAAGCCACGGCGCGTGAAACCATAAACTTTGCCAAATCTTTGCCACTGGATACAATACAGATAACCGGTATCGCCACCTATCCGGGGACGATTCTTTATAAATGGGCCAGGGAAAACGGTTTTCTCCTGGCCAATGATTGGCGCGAATGGTTAACCGCGGAAAGAGAACAAAAAACTTTGTTAAGCTATCCACAGCTCTCCCATAAAGAAATTGACGCCTTGACCGACCGGGGATTAAAAGAATTTTATCTGCGTCCCGAACAAATATGGCGCATGCTCATTGCCATCCGTTCATTCGGCGATTTCCTTCGTAAACTTTATGGTTTAAAGGCCTTCACAGATTATTTCGTTAAAAAGATTTCAATTCAATTTAAGAGGAGGTAAAAATTATGGCGCATGTTGTGACGGAACCTTGTTTGAAATGTAAATGCACTGATTGCGTGCTGGTCTGTCCGGTGGGTTGTTTTCATGAAGATGAGGAAATGCTGGTGATCAATCCTGACAACTGTATTGATTGCGGGGCATGTATCCCGGAGTGTCCGGTGGACGCGATATTTATGGAAGATGATGTGCCGGACCAGTGGAAAGATTATATTAAAATTAACGCCGAAAAATCAGCCGTCCTTCCTATTTTGACAGAGAAAAAAGAGCCCCTTATAAAAGAATAGGCTTTATTTTAATCCTCAACTTCGAATTAAGAATTTTCTTTTCCAGCGAGAACTCCTCGACAGCAATTTTTTACCCAATAGGTGAAAAATTAAAACCGAGTGGTTCGGCAGGATTAACAACGGGCTGGCTTTCACCATTTACGATTACAAGTCCGGCGTGGATCCGAAAAAGAACACCAGTTGGCACATTGGTGGCAAAATGGACATGACGATGGAATTGGTGAAGGTGCATTTTCATGCTTTGCTATTGAACAGAATGGCAAAAAAGTTATGATTTTTGTAAATTTCAGGCGAATTTCTTAAACGAGACAAAGAAATTTTTTACAAAAGATGCAACGCGTTGAAATAAAACATGTTGTGATTCCCCCTCAGAGCTGTCTTTTCCTTGTTCGCTTATTTATATTCAGATATACTTAGCATATATTCCGTAGTACTCATTATCATATATCTTTGAGAAATTACAGATTATAATCACTCCTTTATTATCAGCGATGAACTAACGGGTTTTTTACAAATTTTTTGATTCAATTTGAGGAGAAAACTATGGGTCTTTATGAAAAAAATCGAAGTAAACTGGGGTGCCGTATTTTTCCCGGCCTGCTGTCAGTGGCTTTAGTTTTTAATGTGGTTTTTCCACCGAGCCTTATTAATGCTCAGACAATTTTAGACTTGCCGGTCCCCGGGGTCATGATGCAGACCACAACCAGTTTCTCGCCAGCGATAGTTAAAGGGATTAATATTCATCCGAATGATCCTCTCAGATTTGATTTTATCGTTGACAAGGGCGATTCTGGGCTTGAAGGAGAGGAGTTTAGGCGAGAAGGCAATAAATTGATCAAATATTTTCTGGCTTCCCTCACCGTTCCTGAGGATCAAATGTGGGTCAACCTTTCGCCCTATGAAAAAGACCGTATCGTTCCAGATGTTTTTGGTAAAACTGAAATGGGCCGTGATTTATTAGCACAAGATTACTTGCTTAAACAGTTAACGTCTTCCTTAATGTATCCGGAAGATGAGTTAGGAAAAGAGTTTTGGCGAAGGGTATATCAAAAGGCCGAAGAGCAATTTGGTACGACAGAAATTCCTATTAATACGTTTAATAAGATCTGGATTGTCCCCGAGACGGCTACTATTTATGAGCATGCCAGGGGAGCATTTATTGTCGATTCCCACCTGAAAGTCATGTTGGAAGAAGATTATTTGGCCTTAGAAGAAAACCGTAAAAGCACAAAACAGGGGTTAGGGGATGTTCGCAAAGAAGATTTAGATGTTATCGCAGGGGTTTCTTCCCAAATTGTTCGTGAAGTACTGATCCCCGAGATCGAGCGGGAAGTGAATGAAGGAAAGCATTTCGCCAATTTAAGGCAAATTTATCACTCAATGTTGCTCGCCAAATGGTATAAACAATCGTTACAACAAACACTTTTAGGTCAGGTTTATGCTGATAAGGGAAAAGTTAAAGGTGTAGAGACGGCAGACAAAGGCGATAATGAAAAAATATACGATCAATATGTGGAAGCATTTAAAAAAGGGGTCTTTGATTTTATCAAGAAAGACTATGATGAAAAGATGCGGCAAATAATTCCCAGGAAGTATTTTTCTGGTGGTGTCGATTGGACCGGTCAAAATCTTAATGTTGGAAGCGGTCCAATAGTAAGAAAAAAAGTTGAAAGCGCAAAACTAAAAGATGGCGCTATGCTGTCTTGGCGAGCAAAAGGCGTCGGTATAGCATCGGCGGCTCTACTGTTAATGTCTCTGGTTGTTTCTGCGCCAGCACAAGAGATACCTTCAATAGAACAGCTGCTTCAAAGTCGCCCTGCTTTGGTTATTCCAGCAGATAAGGAATTTCCCAAACACTCACCCCGAACACCTGGAGAAGACTTAGAAGAGATGTTTGGTAATGCAGGTGTTACAGGAGGTATGGGGACAGGAAGTTTTTCCCGAGACGCCCTCGGTCGTACACGCAATGTCACATTTAGTGCCAATGCTGTTTTAGAGCATCTTCCTCAAGCACAAACAAGTATTTTTGCAAAAACGGCTGATGGAAAAATTTATGCGGTTCCATTAGGCATAAAAGCTGATGACGATAATCGCTTACCAACATGGAATTGGCAAGGAGCTAAAGAAATTGCTTCAAAGGCTGTTTATTCACAGATGTTCCCTTTTTCTTCATGGAAATATCCTTCAAGTGAACAATTACCAGTAGAGGTAACCTTGATGCAGTATTCACCGTTTATCCCGGGGAACTTAGACGCAACAACTGAACCGGTTAGTATCTCGCAAGTCCAGCTGAACAATCCAACCGATAAACCGATTACGGTTTCAGTCATGTTGTCTCGACCCAATTTGACAGGGTACGACTTAAAACGGGATCCCAATAATGCCGAAGCCTATATTTTTGTTAAAAAAGGTTCTGCCCAGAAACATGCTGTCGTTGATCAGGAAGATTTAGTTGGCATTGTAATGGACGCTGATGAAGAGGCAGATGCACGCTTAATGGGACAAATGGCATTGGTTACGCGTAAGCAAGAAGGAGTTTCGGTTTCATACGTTTCAGCGTTTGATGTTGCTGATGGAAAAGGTGTGTGGGATGCTTTTTCGCAAACAGGGCAGCTTCCCAACGATAAAACTGAAAATAGCAAGGGTGCTGAACAGGCTGGGGCATTGGCTGTAACAGTAACTATCCAACCTGGCCAGAACAGGACTGTCCCCTTTGCCTATGCCTGGGATTTCCCAATTGATTCAAGAAACGAAGTTCATTTTAAAAGACATCACACATCTCGTTATGGTGCGGAAGGCGATGATGCATTTAAAATAGCCGCAGGTACTTTGAAAAACATGAACAATTGGGAAACTCAGATTAGAACATGGCAACAAGGAATATTAGCCAATCCATTGTTATCCGACACACTCAAAAGTATGCTGATTAACGAAACATATTTCTTTGTCTCTGCAGGACTTGTAATAACAGAGGGTGGACAAATTTATATTCCTGAAAGTTTGGTGTATCGTATCTTGAATACGCTAGATGTTATGGCCGACGGTGGTGCAATGCTAAAAACACTTTTTCCGGAGCTTTATAAAACGTTTGTTACAATCCAATCAAACTTTGTTGATGTCACAAGTAATGAACCAACAGCTTTTATAAATATTTTTCCGCCTGAATATGGATTTCAAACGGAAGAAGAAATTCGACAAGCTCGTGAATTTTTTCAAACTATTCCTGGTAATGAAAAAATAACATATCTTGCCGGAGAGGAATTAAAGAAAGCTTACGAAGAAGGAGTAGGTTTTCGCGATAACGTTCGATACGTTGCACCAGAATGGCCAATTCAAGGAGCGAAACACCATCTCGATGATCGACTGCTAGGCCGCATTACAACAAATCCTGATCATGATGGTCGTGCAGCAGCCTCTGATAGAACAACGGATGGTAATCGACGCTGGCAACATCACGTGGGTTGGTCCGATTTGCAGGCTAAACATGTATTGATGGTTTTTGATGCTGCACGCAATGCAGATGGAACCCTAGATGTCGACTTTTTAAAACAAGGAAACAATTGGGACTCAGTCAAAACAGCTTTAAACCGTTTAAAAGAATTTGATACCGATGACGACGGCCTTCCAAATCATAGAGGAATCCCTGATCAAACGTTTGATACGTGGCGAATGACAGGGGCGGGAATTATGACCGCTGACTTAACAATCACTGCTTTAGAAATGGCGAAGCATATGGCTGAAGCCATAGAAGAAAGGGAGCTTATTGACGAGTACCAAACGTGGCAAACAAAAGCACTAAAAGGCATCTCAAAAAAACTTGAGAAAGAAGGGCAAAAACATTTTGATGTTTACGAAGGAAACAATGATGTCATGGCCTATGCTTTTCCCGGTTCTTTATATCTTATGTTAAATGGGATTGAGCCTGTTTTATCAAAAGAAAAAATACGTGCTCATATGGAAGCAGTTTTTCAAAACAATTTTAAAAGAGGGCTTGGAGTACTTAATGGTGTAAAGTTTGGAGGTATAGTCAAAAAAGAAGGCGCTGACAAGGCTGGAGAAGTTTTGATGGGATTTCAAGAGGAAGAAATATGGATTGGAGTTCAACGAAATGTGGCTGCCACTATGATTTTATTAGGGATGCAAGAGGAAGCTGCGGCTATTTTAGAAACAGATTATGAAAATACTTGGGCGGCTGGATACCATAATATGATCCCAGAAGCCTATGATGCCCAAGGTGGTTATCGTTCCGAAATTTATATGCGAGCAGGTGCGATTTACAATGTTCAAAAAGCTTTAGAACTCGTTAATCAAGTGCGTGTTGACTCTTTAACTGGTTATCTTCAATTTTCAACGCAACAAATTAACAATGGTGAAGTTGTTGTAGACATCAAGACGGTAGCGATGTTACGGATGGTTGGGCTTGAACCTAACGTTCAAGATACAGATACGCCCTCAGAATCATTGAAACTACGTCAAAAAGTAACTCCTTCCGAGGAGCCAGGGGAATCAAGAAGGGAGACGTCCTTATTTCCTGTTGTTCCTAATATGGATAATCCTGTGATTGTTTCAGGCGATAATGCCTGGTACGGAATTATCAGTCCTTTACAGCAAGCGCTCTTGAAATATGATGGTCAGATCCCCGTCGACTCGGAAGAGTTTAAAATGGCGTTAGAAATGGCGGATAATTTGATTAACCTTCAGGCAAAAAATGGCGGGATTTATTTAGCACCAAAAGAAACAACAGATACAACGGGTATTCCTAATCGGGATATTTCAAACGCGCATGCCGCAAGGTTGGCGATTGCTTTAAATGCTGTGTTAAGAGTAAGTGCTTTAAATGGCTATGAGAATACGAGCAAATATGCTGAAGCATACGATCGAGTAGCTACATATTTTCGTGAGAATGCTTTTAACAAAGAAGAAAATGTTTTTTATGCCGGCGGGAAATACGGTGATTATGTAAACGGACGGTTTGTTCGTAACAGCGATACGTTTAATATTACCCCCAATTTTGCTACCGATGTCCAGTGGAATGTGCTTTTAGCATTTGGCGTGGATTCTGTTGACAAATGGTTCGGAACCGGTGCTTCATACGAAATATGGCAAGCAACGAAGAGAATCGCAGGTACTCTTGATGCTAATGGTCGCCTGCTTGGATTCGGTTTGGTCGAAGGTAATGATCATATCCACGCAGTCGCTACCTTTGACGCTATCTCTGTTGGGCAGGCTCTTATTAATCACTATGGTGGAAAAACAGCAGAAGCAATCGGTCAGGATATTAAAAGTATTATCTCAAACGGTTTAAGCGATCTTGAGGTTTCTTTGCCGGATGGTAGCAGAGCTATACTTGAGGTCAAGATATATAATTCAGCACTTAAGGGAATAAAAGAAACTTGGTGGGGTGGTCAATTACAAGAAAAACCGAATGTTCAAGCCACATCATTCGGAATATTTCGATTTTTCTCCCCCCAAACATCGTTAGGTGATCGGGCCATGTTAACAGACGGGCAAAGGGTCGGCGCAATATTGCGACGCTCTGCGATTGAGGATGACGCATTTACAACAAAAGGTGGTATTGACTTCAATCCCAATATGGTAGATATGAACCTGCAAAAAGAAGGATCGGGTGTTCAAATGCCTGTTATTTCTATCCCGGAGGAGTTACATACGATTGAAGGTTTTGTCCCTTCGATCATAAATATTATCCCGATTCAAAATTTTAGTTTACCGACTATCTTAGGTTTATCAGGGAATATCGAGGAGCGGGTCCCGTCTGATTTCGAGTTTGAGAGACAAGAAAACCTGGAGGAAAAGAAGCGTTTTGAATTTAACGATGGAGATCAGATAAGTCGATTGAATTAAAAATTTCATAACTTTTCCATGTCCTGGTATATTTAACAATCCTCTGATACTATTATTTTGCATCGGTTGCTTCCTGATAAATTCGTTTTTCCAAACAAACTTTATCAGTTTTTCTTTGGTAATTGATGTTTTTTTGTTTCTTCTTATTTCTCAGCCTGTTACGCCAATCCCTCCACCATCGTTAAGAAAGAACCAGATTTCGTGCATTATTTAAAGACATGGTCTCTTCACACCCGTGCCATAAAAGGGCAGGGATCTTAATCCCTGCCCTTTTATGGGGTAACCCACTTACAACCCCTTGCCTTATCCTATTCTCTATGCCCCTTAAACATCGGATGCGTCCTTGGGATATAATTATCATCACGGCCTTTATAATACGGCTTATTATAATACTGCGGAATCTGCAAACTTTTCGCCTTTTCTACCAGATTGATGAACTCGGTTCGATAGCCCCAGGAATCTCTTCCGCGGGAATAACGGGCGCGATTAAGGACATTATCATAATTCGCGTTTCCCTTAAATTGTGAGTCACGCAGCAACAAACCGAATTCCGCGACACTCGTGGCGAAGTTGAAATTTTCAGAAACATTGCGTGTTCTAATATCACGACGGTCGATAGTTTCGCTGATCAATTGGCTTCTATGACCTTTTGGTTGTTTGTAACGCAATTTTACCGTCATGAAATCATTACTGCGTCTTACGACTTGCTTTTGATATTTAAGCGCGTCAATATCTCCATACTGCTCCGGTGAGCCTGCCGGCACAATCTCATATAGGGCCGTGACAGTATGCCCCGCCCCTAATTCGCCGGCATCTTTGGTGTCGTTATTAAAATCTTCTTTCGCCATAACGCGGTTTTCATAACCGATCAAGCGATAGGCCTTGACTTGTGACGGATTGAACTCGATCTGCAGCTTAACATCTTTAGCAATAGTGAATAATAATGACCCTAACTCATGAACCAGAACCTTGCGGGCTTCATTTTCGCTATCAATATAGTAGTAATTGCCATTTCCTTTATCAGCGATCTTTTCCATCTTGGCGTCCTTATAATTACCGGTACCGAAACCAAGCACGCTTAAAAATATCCCGGCATTTCTTTTCTCTTCAATCAAACGAACCATATCGGCATCAGAACTCATCCCGACATTAAAATCACCGTCTGTTGCCAGGATCACGCGGTTATTGCCGTTAGGGATAAAGTTCCTCTGTGCCACATCATAGGCTAATTGAATCCCCTGCCCACCGGCTGTGGATCCACCGGCATGCAAACGGTCAATGGCTGAAAAAATCGCCCCTTTGTTTGCTCCCCGAGTGGAATCCAACACCAGTCCGGCTGAGCCGGCATACGTCACGATTGAAACCCTCTCGTTTGCGTGAAGCTGATTAACGAACATACGAAAAGCTGATTTGAGAAGTGGCAACTTATTCCGATCATTCATTGACCCGGAAACATCAATAAGAAATACCAAATTGCTCGGCGCAATCTCATTAGCAGCTAATTGTTTACCCTGCAGGCCGATCAAAGCGAGTTGATGGTTTTGATTCCAGGGGCATGCCGCGATCTCTGTATTAATAGAGAAGGGATCTCTTCCCCGCGGCTGCGGATAGTCATAAACGAAATAATTGACCATTTCCTCAATGCGCACGGCATCTTCAGGAGGAAGTTGTCCCTGATTCAAAAATCGCCTGACATTGCTGTATGAGGCGGTATCCACGTCAATAGAGAATGTCGATAAAGGATTATCAAGAACAACCTTGAATCCATTTTCATAAATACGGTCATAGGCCTCCGTGTTAAAGTCGCCTTCCCGTCGACGCGGTGGTAAAGGCCAGATTTCTTCTGATACGGATATTTCTCTCAACTTCAAGCGGTCAACAGGCCTTTTGGAAGGCTCTATCGCGGGAGCAGTGCTAAAATCATCATGAAGCACATCGTAACTGGCTCCTTTTTCAACTTGATACCCTCCCGCTGAACGTGTTCGATGCCCTTTAGCATTGTACGCATACAAGGCACTCTTACTACCCGACCTTCCATCTTCCAGCTTTTCCCCTGCCCCAAAAATTTGCATAAAAGATTGCGGTTCAGAATCCTTTTTTAAAGTCCGGGGTCCATGTGTAGCGGATTTTTTATCCACACCTGCCCTCGCATAAATCTCCTTCATCCGGCGATCAACATACCCCTGATGTTCGCCGGGAGCGGGCAACGGCTGCGCCTTCATTTCTCCTTTTTGTCCATAATTGGCCTCAAGATAGTACGTCTCATACTGTAAATTTTGTTTAGCTAATTCAATTTGTTGCCTGGCAGCGGCGTATTCTGTCCCGATATCATCAGCAGCCATACGCCATTTTCCTTGTATCCCGGTTTTAACATGCGTTTGAATTACCAATAAACAGACAATAAATGATACAACCCCCGCACCGACACCTAACCCCACATATGATTTCTTTTTCATCTTTTGTTCCTCCCTGTCTTGAACTGCCCTGATTTTTTTGTTAATTTTTTGTTCGAGATCGGGAGAGAGGTCTTCCTGTGGTAATTCTTTAAGAGAAGAGGAAATGGATTTAACCTCCTGCCAATACTTCCGGCAGGATTCACAGTCTTTCAAATGGGCCAGCACAATTCTTTCTTCTTCGGGTGTGGCGGCACCATCAAAATACACGGAAATTAATTGTTTTATCTGTTCATGGTCACGCATTGTCTTCCTCCGATATGATCGAGGGCAATTCGTTTCGTAATTGTTCACGGGCACGATAGATTAGTATCTTCACTTTATCAAGCGAACAGTTCATGATCTCTTTAATCTGGTCATAACTCATCTGGTGATATTCCCGTAATATAATAGCCTCCCTTTGCTCCGGAGGTAAATTTGAAATCGCCCGGCTTAATTGCGATTTAGTTTCATTTTTGACAATATTATCTGAAGGAAGTCGATTGTCAGGCACTTCCCACTGCTCATAGTCTTTTGAGTCTTCTTTTTGGAACCACATGGTGAAAGATTTCTTGCGTTTACGCAACTTGGATATACTGGCGTTGCGGGTGACTGTAAAAATCCAGGTGGAAAATTTCGCGGTTGGTTTATAGGCATCTTTTTTGGTGACTAAAGTGATGAAAACTTCTGAGGTGACATCTTCAGCATCCGCCCGGTTACCCAGCATACGCAGGGCAAAATTAAAGATAGGCTTTTTGTACCGCTCAAATAACATTTTCAGCGCCTCTTCATTACCTGTTTGATAATCCGCTATTAACTCTTCGTCCTGTCTGTGTTCCATATCCTCTTCTCTTTAGTTCCTCTCTCCTGACTGTTAAACGGACAGAGGCGGCAAATGTTACAAAATAATTTCGAATAAGCTAGTTTGTTATATTACATAGGGATACCATATTTGTGCCAAACCATCTTTAAACATATCTCTCCGGCAATAGTAGCCATCAGGACAGGCAGCATGAACCCCAAGGCCCACCCATAGGTATTGTTTTCTGAATTTCTTCTAAAGAAAGCTACCGATATCAGCGGCAGGACGGCCACAAACAGCACCCCCAGAAAGGGAAGCCAATTTTTTTGTTTTATAAGAAGGCTGCCGAAAGATTCCATATAAACTGTATACTGACAAACATGTCTCATTGATAAAGCATAACAATCCCACCCCAACCTTATCAACAATAATACTGAGTAAAGAACAATGAATTTCTTTAATAAATCAAACGACTTCTCCTTATATATAATGTTCCATACGCATAAATGATTAATAAAAAAGATAGTGCATAGAATAAAACCGGACAAGACAGACAATATGTATAATAGCTGATCAGCAATAAAAAACTCACCCAGTATACGCGCAAAGGTGATAAGGCCCAAAACGAAAGGTAATGTCACCGCCCAATAACTGACTTGATGTTTCTTCCAATAGTATATTGACACGCCCAATAAACTTATCTTCCATATAACCAGCATCCACTTGCTTTCTGCCGCTATGGGCATAAACAACAACGTAATTACTGCGATACCTGATAAAAAATTGGTTATTCTTAAATGATATTTATGAAAGGGGTATTCAGGCGGGTTAGATGACATAATCCAGAATGATAATGGATATATAGTGGAAAAAATAATTAACGTTAATAATATTTGGTATATGATTATCATAGACTTTCAATTTATAGACAATAAGATACCGCAATCACCTCTCCCGCAATGACGGGTTGACCCAATCGCCGGGCAATCTCGCGGTAAAGATAATAATTCCTGACCCGGCAACAAAAATAAAGACATCATGTTCCGATAAACCTGTCATAAATAATTATCCTTTGAGCTGTTGTATTGTTTTATTAAACTCATCCGGTGTGTTGATATTATCCAAGGCATGCGGTTCGGGCAAATCAACAAGCTCAATATCGCTCTTTAACATGATTTTCCGCGGGCAAAAAACTTCCTCTTTAACAAATCCCTGCATGGCATCTTTAAATTGAGGCTCATAAATAGCGCATAAAGGTTCGGGATGACCGGTATAATTACTTTTAAATGCCGTTGCCATTCTGGAAGCGTTTCGTTTCGAAATTAAATATGAAATCAGGTCCGCATCCACAAAAGGAAGGTCACAAGCCAACACAAACCACGCCTGTTCAGGAGCATAGTTCATGGCAGAAAGAACCCCCCCTGTCGGCCCCATCCCGTCATATATTTCATGATCAAAAATTGGCCCGATGTCTTCCACCACGCACTCAGTATGCTTTTTTTTCAATGACAAAAAAACTTTCGAACAAAAATCTTTCAATAAATCATAACAAACTAAATACTGCGGTTTGTCATGGTACACCAAATGAGCTTTATCCGTCTGCATGCGTGTACTCTTTCCTCCAATGAGGACAAGTCCGTTTAGTTCCTTCATTCAGTTCACTCCCCATCGATAGAAAGGCACAACATCATCTTTTTTAAATTCCTGCCGTTCTATTGAAAGTTCAACATAGCCATCAGACTTTGCCATAGCCAAATAATCACCTGAACCCGAATACTTAACAAATGCAGCCCTTACGGTCCCTTTATCAGATACAATTTTAACCGGCAAAAAATATGTCAAAGGGGCTTCCTTGATGTAGTTTTCTTTTAATACAGCATATTCCGGCAGTAAGGGCTTCTGGCCCGCACTTCGCTGTAAAAAGGGCACAATATAATGATAAGTACATAGCTGACTGGAAACAGGATTTCCGGGAAGCCCGAAAAATGATTTACCCGTGGGAGAGTTCGCAAATAGCAAGGGTTTACCCGGCCGCTCTTTGATTTTATGAAAAACAGTTTCAAAACCTGATTCTTTTAAAACATCCGGAATAAAGTCAAACTTGCCCATGGATACGCCGCCGATGGTGATAATCAGATCATGCCGGGAAATAGTATTATTTAGAAGCCTCACAATTTCAGTCTTATCATCCTTTACGTGAAAACGGTTAACAGACGAAAAACTGAATTGTTTTAATATGGCCAAAATGGTATAAGCATTAGACAAACGCACCTGATGCTGTTCGCAAGGTTGGTCAATTTCTACCAACTCATCTCCTGTGCTGATCACGGCAATTCTCGGTGAAGATACAACATTAACCTCTGCCACTCCCAAAGCAGCGAGCAGCGAAACTTTCAAAGGTGTTATCCGCTCTCCCACATGTATCAATATATCGCCTTCTTTATAGTCCTGCCCCTCTTTTCGAACAAACTGCCATTTTTTAAAAGATATTTCAGCTTTCACGCACGCTTTGCCGTCTTTAATATCAATGTCTTCGACAGGGATGACACACTGACATCCTTGAGGAATAAGACCCCCTGTGTAAATCTGAAAACACTCTTCTGTATTTTTGAGTTTTAATGGGGGGTGGCCCGCCCGTTGCTCACCGATAATTTGAAACGACCGCAAACCACTTTCAATAGAGGAATAATTGACAGCTATCCCGTCCATAGACGAATTATGCGCGCGCGGCTGAGCATAGGGAGCTTTAACCTCTTCAGCAATGATACAATTAACAGCCTCTAATAATGGGACTTTCTTACAGGACAATTTAACAGCATGACGAGCAAGATTTCTTTTAGCTTCATCAACAGTTATCAATCATCTTTCCTTTAATGATATATTTATGTGCGGTGAAGAATAGAAGGAATTTGGGATTCTGAAAATAATACTAACACTTCTCAAATTTAAATTAACGCGTCAACATATACGCAAAAATTATGCCCAATATGAGAACTAAAACGCCAACAGCAATTAATGCTTTTGTTAATACCTTTGTCATATCTTTCATTTGAACCCCTTTCACAGGTATTATTATTTAAATCCACCACTTAATCTGATTTATTTTTATAGCATTAAAAAGCGGGGATTCCTATTAATAAGTGAATAAAATATTCTTATATTCAAAAAATCATTTGCCCTGCAAATATTCACTGTATAAGCAGGCAATATGTGTCACATTGATGTTCTTGGGGCAGACTGCTTCACACTCAAAATTATTAGTACACTGGCCGAAACATTCTGCGTCCATTTGTTCCACCATATTCAAAACCCGTTCCTTTTTCTCCGCCTCTCCCTGCGGTAAATTGGCTAAATGACTAATTTTCGCTCCTAAAAACAACATGGCAGAGGCATTGGGACAAGCTGCCACACATGCCCCGCAACCGATACATTTATCAGCATCTTGGGCTATTTCGACACGCGCCTTGCTTATCAATACAGTATTGGCTTCCGGCGCAGAACCTGATTTTACCGTAATGAAACCACCGGCAGCCATAATCCTGTCAAAAGCGCTGCGATCTACGATCAAATCTTTTATAATAGGAAATGCCGTGGCTCGAAAAGGCTCAATAACAATAGTATCGTTATCTGTAAAATAGCTCATAGAAAGTTGACATAACGTCAGGTTTTTTTGCGGCCCATGAACCTGTCCGTTCACAGCAGCCCCACAGGCGCCGCAAGCCCCTTCGCGGCAATCATGATCAAAGGCTACAGGATCTTTCCCTTTATTGATAAGATCTTTATTCAAAATATCCAGCATATCCAGAAAAAACAAACTGGTGTCGATATCAGCGACCTTATACTCCTCGAAACGGCCTTTATCCTTCAGGCCCTTCTGCCGCCAAATCTTTAATGTGAGGTTTATGCGCATGACTTATATCCAATCATCAATATCGATATCACCAAAAACTCTTTTAAATAAGGATTCTTCCTTTTTTTTAACTTCTTTTCCTTTCCGCTTATTTTTTTTAAAATATCTTCTGGCCGCTCCTGATGCATATACGCCAAAAACAGCAGAGCAGCCGATTACCGCTATTTCGATTTTGTTGATCGGCTTACAAAATAATGCCACAATCAAATAAACAATGAGAAATTGCGCGAAACACAAGATATAAACAATTCGTGTAATGAGGCGGTCTTCTTCTACCCGCCTGTTTGAATTGTCGGCGTTTTCTTTCAAGTATTCAAATATTCTCATAAAGCAAAGGCTCCTTATGAAGAGAAGGATCTTTCCCCATACCGTTAAACTCCCATGCGGCGACATATGAATATTTCTCATCATTACGCAACCCTTCTTGGCTTTCATTCTGCGATTCTTCACGGACATGACACCCACACGACTCTGCCCTGTTAATCGCATCAAAAACAATCAATTCCGCAAATTCCATGAAATCGGCCAATCGACCGGCTTTTTCCAGCGATTGATTAAGGTGATTATCATTTTCCGCCAGTTTTACATTCCCCCAGAATTCTTCGCGGATTTGCGGTATAATTTCTAATGCCTCACGCAATTTCTCCCCGCCGCGAATCAAACCACACTTCTCCCAAAGCAAATCACCCAGTTGACGATGAAAGTCATCCACATGCCGTTTTCCGTTTATATGCAATAATCGGTTAATATTCTGGGTGGCGTGAGCCTCTGCTTCTTTAAAAACCGGCAAATTAATGATTACCTCATCACCCGGGGTGCAGCGCGCCAGATAATCAGCGACGGTGAGCGGAGCAATAAAATTTCCATCAGCCAAACACTGCAAGATAGAATTACTTCCTAAACGATTTGCCCCATGATCAGCAAAATTTGCCTCACCGATAACAAACAACCCGGGTATATTGCTCATCAGATTATAATCGACCCATAGCCCTCCCACAGCATACTGAGCGACACATGTCGGGTGCATCTGTATAAAACAGGGATGAGCAAAGAAAGCCCCTCTTTTATGCGACCGAAACACCGCCGAAGCATTGTTAGTTCCCGCATTGGTTGAATCATAAAAAATATTGGCATACCCTCCTGACGCCAGAATAACGGCATCAGCTCTTTGCGAGAAAATTTTTCCTGAAATCAAATCTCTCAGGACAACACCTTTGACAACTCCTTCCTTAACGACAAGATCCATCATTTCATGGCGTGTAAATAGTTCGGCATTGCCCTTTTTCACTTCCTTCATAAGAGAACTATAAGCGCCCGTCAAAATATGCCTGCCTGTGTCGTCCCCGGCAAATAAATTTCCATTTGTTTGTGATGCGACGGGATGCTGACGCAACAAACATCCATGATCATCTCTTTCAAAAGGAACACCCTGAGCAACGCAGAGGTCAATGATGGACTCACTAATCTCAGTCAAACGGTAAACATTGGCTTCCCGGGAGCGATAATCACCGGCTTTTATTGTGTCACCGAAGAATTCCTGAACACCGTCATTAACATCACTTGAATAACTCTGTGCCGAAATGATCCCACACTTAGCTGAAGCGGCTTGTGACCGGCGCGCGCTGTCCTGAAGACAGTACGTTTTTACCGTATATCCCAAACCGGCTAAATTTGCGGAAAAAGCGGCGCCGGATAAACCCGCCCCGATGACCACAATTTTAAATTTTCTCCGATCAGCCGGGGAGGATAATTTCAACTGTTGTTGACACGCGGACCATTTATTAATTAAAGGCCCTAAAGGTATACGCGGATCGAGCATAAATCATTTCTCCACCATTAACAGGAAAGATTTTTTACCAGCACATAAAGGGGTAGCCCACTGCATGCCAGCGCCATTAAAATCGCAAATCCGATACAGAGATTCTGGATATATAAGATATTGTCTTTTTTTCGCCATCCAAAAATCTGAAAACAGCTCTCGACCGAATGGCTTAAATGAAAACCCACAAATACACCCCCTGATATATAAATCGTCGCTTGCAAAGGATCAGAGAATTTGTTAAAAATCACACCATAAAGTCCATAATTTCTGCCGCTCATTATAACTTGAGGTGCAATATTCAGGGCAAGATAAACATCAAGAATGTGGCCAAGGGTTAAAAGAATTATTATCAAACTCGAGAATGAAGACAATTGCAGAGCTAAAGAGTTAGATCCTTTTCTTTTGTATAAAGAGTACGGGAATACACGGGATTTCTGATTGCAAATAATTGCTGACACGGAAAGAATGGCATAAAGAATAAAAAGCGCTGAAACAACGAATGCCAGGGAAGCAACAACTATAGTGTGACGCGCAACATTTTCAGCAAATTGATTGAAAGGGGCCGGCCCTAAAAAAAAAGTGAAGCATGCTGACAAATAATATATCAGAAATAAAATGAGCAAAAATCCAACAAACGTGGTGAACTGATTTCTGCTGACGGTTCTATTAAAGCAATTTTTAAACAGACTCATAAAAGAATTCCATGCCATTTTTTAAATTTGAATGAGCCGTTTCGTTTTTTTCTAATCAAAATTTATTCACCTGCATCACAGGAAAAACCAACTATTCTTTAATATAAGTTCCCATAAGCTCGGCTTCTTCAAGGATGTGTCCTTTCATTACTTTCAGCAACTCATCTTTTGATATGTCTTTTTTTACCGGTAAAATAATATCTAAAGCATAAAGTTTAAAATAATAACGATGCACACCACTTGGGGGGCAAGGGCCTCCGTAATTTTTCTTTCTAAAATCATTAACGCCCTGGACTCCGGGAATAGTATTCTCTGCAATCTGCTCAATAACAGACATATTATAAACCACCCAATGAACCCACGTTCCCATAGGGGCATCAGGATCATCGACAATTAACGCCATAGATTGAGTGTCAGACGGAATTTCTGAAATATTGAGAGGCGGATTGATATCTATATCTTGGCAGGTATATCTTTTAGGGATCGGTTTATTGGATTCGAAAGCGGGACTTGTAATTTTCATGAGTGCAAATACCTTTGTGGTAATAGTCAAAATAGATATGGTAACCAGAAGCATTAATCTCAAACGCATACGTGGTATCATACTCCTTTTATACTGAATTTATAGTATTTTAAAATTCTTAAACCAAATTGCATAATGACCGCGTTCCGATTTACAAATTAAGCTCGATCCCGATCGGACAGTGGTCAGAACCCATAATGTTCTTCATAATAAAAGCGTCTTTTAAAACAGGAATTAAATTCCCGGTAACAAAGAAATAGTCTATCCGCCAGCCGACATCACGTTCGCGTGCCTTTGTCTTGTAATCCCACCAGGAATAATGCCCGCCTTCTTTTGTAAAATGACGAAATGTGTCAACATAACCTTGATTGATAAATTTACTCACCCAGGCTCTTTCTTCCGGTAAGAAACCAGTATTTTTTTCATTTTGCTTAGGTCGAGCCAGATCGATTTCTTCATGAGCGGTATTCACATCACCACAAATGACCACCTTTTTACCGGCCTTTTTTAATGTATTCACTTTTTTTAAAAACGCATCGTAGAAATCCATTTTGAAAGGGACGCGCTTATTCCCGCTGCCGCCATTAGGAAAATAAATATTGAAGAGATAAAAATCCTGATATTCCAGTACCAATGTCCGCCCTTCTGTGTCCAACTCTTTCACCCCAAGTTCATTTTGAATGCCTTTTGGCGTCTGTTTAGTAAATACAGCTACCCCGCTATACCCTTTTCTTTCAGCTGAAGACCAGAACGTTTTATATCCCTTGGGTTTTAAAATATTATCTTTTAACTGTTCAGGGCGCGCCTTTGTTTCCTGAA
>JAGLNJ010000103.1 GCA_023139575.1 Candidatus Omnitrophota bacterium
AAATAGTAGATACCCACGGGCAAGCCCGTGGCACTTGGTACATTTTTTTGTGCGAGCTTCGCTCGACGCCCTTCGGGCGAATTTTACATTCACCCACGGGTAAACCCGTGGAACTCTGGCCTTCGGCTTTTTTAGAAGACTATCTTTGCTAAATCTTTAAGCACTAAAAGAATACACATCCTGATTGCCGGGGAGATAATTTAATGAATTCGGCTTCTTTTTCCAGCATGTTTTAAACATTTTTTTTATGAAAATCTTACGAAACTACACATTAAGTGAATGCATCTTGCCTTTCGTTCTCTCGCTGGGTGTTCTTACCTGCGTTTTTCTTTTAGGCAATCTTATTCAATTGACGCATTTGGTCATCAATAAAGGTGTCAGCTTGATTACCGTCTGCAAGGTCTTCGCCCTTTATGTGCCGGTGCTGTTGGGCTACACCTTGCCTATCGCCTGCTTAATCAGCATCATCCTTGGTTTCAGCCGACTCTCCGCTGATAATGAGGTTCTGGCCATTCGCGCTTGCGGGGTTTATTTACGCAAACTTCTTAAACCGCTTATTATAGTGGGCCTGGTCTTCTCGCTTTTTCTTTTCCTTTTGAATGACCGCATCATCCCCTACGCGCACCATGAACAGCGTAAAATGCTCAAAACCCTTGCCGTCAAGAACCCCACCGCGCTCTTAGAGCCGGGGGTGTTTATCAATTCCTTTGATGGGCACATTGTCTTTATCCACAAGATCGAGGGGAATCGCTTATTCAATATAACGATCTACCAGCCGCAGCCTGATGGCAAACCGACAAGAACGATCATCGCCAGCAAAGGGGAATTCAGCCAGGTTCCGGGCAAAGACCAGATCATGCTTAAGCTGCTTGACGGCACATCCGATGAAGCAGATTTCAAGAACCCGAATAATTTTTATAAACTCAATTTCAAGACTTTCTTCATGAAGCTTGATGTGGCCAAAGACAAGCGGCACTTGGATAAAAAACCCAAAAGCATGTCATTAAAAGAGCTTCTGGAAGAAAGAAACAGGCTGAAAGTTCTTATTGTTGATACGTCACGTCTTGAGACAGAATTTTTCCGTAAAATCACCTGGGCTTTTTCTCCTTTGGTGTTTATACTCATCGGATTTCCCTTAGCCGTTATCACTAATAAACGCGAAAAGTCCGCTAATGTCGTCTTGGCCATGATCTGCGCGTCAATTTATTACATTCTATCTCTGGGTTGTGAGGCCTTAAGCATAGAAAAAATCGTGCCGTCCTACATTATAATGTGGGGGCCGAACCTGATAGCGTGTATCTTCGCTTTAATACTTAATCGAAAACTTTTTTCCATGTAGAAATTGTAAAATGCGCATTATTGACCGATATGTAACAAAATCTATCATCCTCATTTTTATCAGCACCATTTTCATATTTTCCATGATGGTGGTTCTGATCGATTCGGCTGTAAATCTCGACGAATTTATTGACCGCAAAGTACCTGTTGAGATATTGGTTCAATATTACCTGGCCTATATCCCCACGGTACTCGTGCAGACCTCCTCCCTCGGTTGTTTGATTGCCGTTCTTTTCACCTTCACGAATCTCAACAGCCAGAATGAAGTTATTGTGTTGCGGTCCGCCGGCATGAACTTCTGGCAGATCACAAAGCCGGCCCTTTGCTTTGGCCTGCTCATTTCCTGCGCCATTTTTCTGGTCAATGAGAAATATATCCCGCTCGCTGAAAGCCGGATCAGGGCGATCAAAAATGAGAATATGATTCTGGAGGTTGATCGCAAAAAGAAGAAACAGTCCAAGATCAAAAACCTCACCTTTTACGGCCTTAAAAACAGGCTTTATTTTATCGATTCATTCGATCCGAACTCTTTCGACATTGAAGGCATAACAATTATTGAATATGATAAACAGCAAAACATCAAAGAAAAAACCCATGCCTTTAAGGGATCCTGGACCGGCCTCGCCTGGAAGGCCTTTCAATGCCAGGTTACCAATTACGCTGAATCCGATATAAACAAAACACGCATTAAGGTCTATCAGCAAAAACTGCTCGATATTGAAGAAACCCCTGAAGACTTTTTGCGCCAACGGATCAACATCACATCCATGAATATTCGACAATTGCGGAAATACATCAGCCGCTTCAAAGACAGTGGTGCCACCCGCGCGATCAACAATCTCAAAGTTGACTTGCATCAAAAAATCGCCTTCCCCTTCGGCAACATGGTCATCATTCTCGTCGGGCTACCCATGGCCCTCGTGACCAGAAGCCGCCGCGCGGGAACCCTGATATCATTAGCCATCGCCATCGGCATAGGGTTTTTCTACTATTTATCCAATTCTGTCGGACTGGCCTTAGGTAAGGGGGGCCTGTTCCCGCCTATACTATCCGCCTGGCTGGCACCATTACTATTTACCAGCGTTGCCCTCTATTTTATTCATGAAAAGTTTTAAAAAATTATTGGATGATTTAGGTGGGATTAAATTATCCGTGACGCGAGAGGCCGAGACCCGTCTGAGTTTATAACTTCAAAACCCCTTTAATCTGCAGACAATGGCGGGGGTTAACGCGAACAGCGATAAAACACACGAAAGACGGCGAAGATTCAATCCAGCCAATCAAGTAGGGGCACAGGCGTAAATTGTTTTATATCTATTATTTACACATCTTTAATGCAGATAGACACGGGGCAATAAATTACCTAAACTGCAGACGATCTCGTAATTGATCGTATTGGCGTGCCGGGCTAATTCATCGGCCGTTATCATCTCTTTTTGCTGCCCGCCTAGAATAACAGCTTCCGATCCAATCTTGACATTCTTTAAACGAGACACATCGATCATGATCTGATCCATCGTAACATTACCGATAACCGGGCACCTCTTCCCCTGAATAAGGACATGACTTTTATTGGATAAACAGCGCATATAACCATTGCTGTAACCAATCGGCAATGTTGCGACCATCATGTCGCGCTCAGCGACAAATGTGTGCCCGTAACTGATCCCCCGGCCTTTAATCACTTTCTTAACAAAGATCACCTTGGCCTTAACGCTCATGGCCGGATCCAGCTTGATTCTCTTCTTTAGAAAATTGGCCGGATATAAGCCATAAAGCATCAACCCCGGACGGGAAAGATTGAGAATATGAGATTTGTATCCTACCAGGCCCATGCTGTTAGCCGCATGAACATAAGGAATAATAACCGCTTCGTTGTCTAATTTTTTAACCAGATCGTAAAGTTGGTCGATCTGGTTCTTTGTATAATTTTTATCCGTATCTGCTACAGGAAAATGCGTATAGAGCCCTTTGATCGATAGATGATCATACTTGGCTATTTGCCTGATAAAAGGATACGCCTCAGGATACCATATGCCTAAACGTCCCATCCCGGTGTCAATCTTGATATGAATATCCGCCTTTCGGCTTAAGGCCTTGGCATAAGTGTTCAAAGACGATGCTAATGTCCGAGTGCATACCGTGGGAGTAAGATTATATTCAACCACTTCTTTAGCGCAGGATGGCAACGTGCTTTCAAACAACAAAATAGCATTCTTAAAGCCATTCTTCCTTAACGTCACGCCTTCGGTCACATCCGACACGCCGAAAAAGGATACCCCTAAATTATCGAGAGTCGAAGCAATCTTAAGCATTCCATGGCCGTAGGCATCCGCTTTGATAACCGTTAAAAGGCCGGGGCTTCTCCCTTTTCTTAACAGCGGCCGTTTCTGTGAAGGGCCTTCAATCGTCCGCAGATTGACAACTTTTTTTAATTCCCGGTAGTTGTGGCGGATGGCCCTTAAATCAACTTCTGCCCAAGCAGAATAATGTGTTTTTTCCATCAATGTCATCGTTTCAATCTCCAGTTTATTTTACATCATAGCATAAAAAAAGCTCTTACTTTCTTATTTGACAATCATCCGGATAAAGGTATAACGGGGTCAATTTATGGGGATCATCGAACTGACCTTTTTCCAACCGTGCCTTAATTAAAGGCAGCATATTCTTCGCCTGCGGCTGACAAAATTTTATATCAGCCAGACGCGGGCAGAACTTCTTTATCTTTATTTTCCTGAGGACGTTTTTATAGGGTTCTATCCCGTCACCGACAAAAAGGATATCCCCCTTTAACCCTTTCAAACAAAATGCCAAAGCAGCTAAATGATACGGGGAAACTTTTTGTGCCCGGCCGTTCGTGACACGATATTGACAGAAGAAGACCATTCCCCTGCGGGCATCCATCACACTGCATACATCTGAACTTAAATGCGCCACACCTTGCGCGGTTATATCCAAAGAAGGTATGCCCAATATCGGCTTACGCATAGCAAAGGCCAATCCCTTAATGGTAGCGAGCCCCACTCTCAGGCTTGTAAATGACCCCGGGCCTAATCCCACAGCAAAACAATCAACATCTTTTAACGGCAAGTCCGCCCGAGTGAGCATCTTTTCAATATTGGGAACAATAGTTGATGAAAGGATGCGATCCGCTTTAATGTTGCGGTATTTCACCACTCTTTCATCACGGATGATGGCCATACTGAAAATCTTTGTTGAGGTATCAATAGCCAAAATGTTCATAAGTAATAATATTAACGGTCACATAGACACAAAACAGCATTTATTTATTTGTGACTGTGTGGCCTTTATTAGTAACTCTTTATATTTGCCCCCTTTAGCCTGAAAACGCAGAAGCCTTTTCCCTTCCCCTTTATGCGAAAACTTTACGCTTAAATATTCTTTCGGCAATAAACTTCCAAAACGCTCCGCCCATTCAATGACCGAAATCCCGTCACCATAGAGAAACTCATCATAACCAATCGCGCCGATTTCATCAACTGTTTCCAGCCGATAAAAATCAAAATGATAAAGAGGCGACTTGCCCTCATAAATATTCATCAAGACAAATGTCGGGCTGTTGACTTTTGTCGGGTTGATCTTTAAACCTGAGGCCATGCCCTTAACAAAGGTTGTTTTGCCGCAGCCAAGATCGCCGTACAAACAAATTATGGCCCCGCCTTTAAGATGCCGAGCCAACCTTTTGGCTAAAGCCATTGTTTCTTCTGCTGACTGTGTTAATATCTGATTCTTTGCCATGATTAGAAATGCCTATAGCCCTTTACATTTAATTTTTGTCTGTTCCCTTTTCGCGTTGCCATGTGCAGTCCCTTCCCTTCGGCGACAATCTCACCGATACAGGCAAAATCATATTTCTTTTTGTCAGCATCCTTTAACAATTGCTCTGCTTTTGTTTTAGAAAGAGTGCATATCAACTCAAAATCCTCGCCGTCATACAAAGCGCCCTGTAGCGTCGCCTTATGATTAAGGGGGATTTTTTCTTCATACAATACGGCACCTACACGGCTTTCATCTAATATGTGCTGCAAGTCAGCAACCAACCCGTCGGAAATATCAATCATAGCATGGGGTTTATAGTTTCGGCACAGGAATTGCGCCTCGATCACCCGGGGCTTAAAGGAGAGATGCCTCCCACTTTTAAGAGAACCTCCTAACGGGCCAGTGACAAAGATTTGATCGCCGACTTCAGCTCCGGAACGCGAAATTAAATTTCTTTTCGCTACCCTGCCGGTAAGGGCCACGTTAATCACCAACTCTTTAGCGCGAACCGTATCACCACCGACAAGTGCCACTTTGTATTCTTTGGCACATTTATTCATGCCGTCAAATATTGCTTTTAAAAATTTCACCGCAGTCCCTGCCGGCACCCCTATAGAGACAACAGCCGCTTTTGGCCACCCACCCATTGCCGCGATATCACTAATATTACAAGCCAGGGCCTTACGGCCGATAGCCTGAGGCAAATCTTTTTTATTAAAATGGATATTCGCGACCAGCATGTCTGTCGCCAACAGCTCCAGATCATTTCCCGATGATTTTATGACCGCCGCATCATCACCAATCCCCAAAACGACATCATTCGTTACGGCTGCGTTCTTCCGTAGGTGCTTTATAAAATCAAACTCACCCATTTGTTTTAAAGATGTCGGCATGATAAGAAGAAATTATTTGAACACTTTTTTAATGTTTGATTTGAAAGGAGGCCGGATGATGCCGCGCTCAGTAACAATACCCGCAATTAACTTATTGTCCGTCACATCAAAGGCCGGATTGAAGACTCCTACATTCTTCGGCGCTGTGATCTGCTCAGCAAAACCCATAACCTCTTTTTTATGCCGCTGCTCAATGGGGATGTCTTTGCCCGATGTAATATCCAGATCAAAGGTCGAACGCGGCGCCACGACATAAAACGGCACTTTATGGTATCTCGCTAATACAGCCAAACTATACGTCCCGATTTTATTTGCCGTATCTCCATTTGCCGCTATCCTGTCAGCCCCTGTAAAAACAGCACTGATCCCTTTATCCCGCATCACCATGGCCGCCATGCTGTCACAAATCAAGGTTGTATGAATACCTCCGCGTAACAATTCCCAAGTCGTCAAACGCGAACCCTGCAGTAACGGACGGGTCTCACAAGAGTACACTTCAAACTTTTTCCCTTTTTTCTTCGCGCTGTACATCACACCTAAAGCCGTACCGTAATCGACGGTAGCTAAAGCCCCGGCATTGCATATGGTCATAACATGCGCATTATTCTTTATCAGTGCAGCCCCAAAGTCTCCCATGCGGCGGCACACTTGCCGGTCATCTTCATAAAGGGCCATGGCTTTCTGCTTTAACAACTTCTTGATTTCTGAAACCGGTTTATCAGGATTGCTCTTCGCAACCTTTTTCATCTCATCTAAAACATAAAAAAGATTCACCGCCGTGGGGCGGGAAGATCCGATATAATCACAGGTCTTTTTTAAAAACTGATTAAATTTTTTACGGCCGCTCCCTTTGAAATCCCTAATCCCTAAAAGAACCCCGAACCCGGCGGCTACCCCTAATGCCGGAGCCCCACGGACACTAAGCCGACGTATGGCGTGCCATAGGGTTTTCACATCCCGGCAATAAATATATTGAAATTTGGTCGGGAGCCTGGTCTGGTCAATGATTTTGACTTTACCATTGCTCCAGGTGATAGTTAGTGTATTCATAATATTATTCTGTCTCCAGCCGAGGAAAAAGTGCTTCATGAGCTTTAAGTTTATTCTCCGGGGCAAGCTCTCCCCATTTCTCACCTGTGCCATGGGCGCCGAGTATATCCAGAACCTTGTTGGTTTTCCCCGGCATAACAGGACTCAAAAGCACCGCGCTCAGGCGCAAGGCCTCGGTTGCCGTATAAAGAATGCGTCCCGCGGCTGGCAAGTCTGTCTTCGCGACTTTCCAGGGGGCCTGCTGTTCTAAATATTTATTTACCTGACGGATCAAGATCATGACCTCTTCAATCGCTTCATGCACCCTCATCCGCTCAATGAGGCCATTAACTTTATCCGCTAATCCTGTGCCGATATCCTGGACAACTTTTTCGGCATCAGTCACCTCATGCGCTGCAGGAATGTATCCGTCAAAATACTTATTGATCAAACCGCTGACTCTATTTAATAAATTACCAAAATCATTAGCGAGATCGCTATTGTAGCGCTTCACAAAGGATTCAAAATTATAATTAGCATCCTGCCCCAAAACCATTTCACGCATTAAATAATACCGTACCGAATCCACCCCGTACTCTCCCACTAAATCCAGCGGATTGACGATATTGCCTAAAGACTTGCTCATCTTTGTATCACCGGTCAGCCACCATCCATGAGCAAAAATTGCTTTCGGTAAGGGCATCCCCATGGATAAAAGCATCGTTGACCAATACACCGCATGGGTTGTCAGGATATCTTTTCCTATCAAATGATATTCTGCCGGCCACCATTTGCTAAAATTCTCTTCATCAACATTATAACCGGGTGCCGTGATGTAATTGATGAGGGCGTCCCACCACACATAGGTAACATAG
Organism: Candidatus Omnitrophota bacterium; assembly: GCA_023139575.1. Classification (GTDB taxonomy): domain Bacteria; phylum Omnitrophota; class Gorgyraeia; order Zapsychrales; family JANLHA01; genus JAGLNJ01. The sequence continues at coordinate 7,916 of JAGLNJ010000103.1, forward strand.
GCCTTATCAAAGGGGAGATCAATACCCCAATTCATGCGTGATTTTGGGCGGGAAATGCAAAGATCACCCAGAGGTTGTTTGAGAAACCCCATAATTTCATTACGTCGGTGTTTCGGCTGGATATAATCGGGGTTGGCTTCAATATGCTCAATGAGCGGCTTTTGATACTTACTCATTTTGAAGAACCAGTTCTTTTCTTTGATGCTTTTAACATCCCGAAACTCCCCGGACTTCATTTCTGTTTCAGTAATAAAACGCTCTTCTGCGACGGAATACCATCCCTCATATTCACTCTGATAAATATCCCCATCATCATAGACCTTTTGCAAAACCGCTTGAACGACTTTAATATGCCGATCTTGCGTTGTGCGGATGAAGTCATCATATTTGATCTCAAGCTTTTCCCACAACTGCAAAAATCTCAAAGCGAACTCATCGCAGTGCTCTTGAGGAGAAACATTGCGGCTTTCTGCAGCCTGCTGGACCTTTTGCCCGTGCTCATCCAAGCCGGTCAGGAAAAAAACCTCACTACCCGAATTGCGATGAAAGCGGGAAAGCACATCAGCCAATATCGTGGTATAAGCATGCCCGATATGCGGCTTATCATTTACGTAATAAATGGGTGTTGTAATGTAGAATTTATTGCTCATTCTTCTTATCGTAATTAACTTTGATAACCTTGCCTTCACCAAGATCGACAAAAACGATCTTCTTCAAAATATTGACATCTCTCACCTTACCCCGTCCTTCCGGCGTATTAACTTTCTCCCCTAAACGCGGCAAGTCCCTGGCAAAAGATCTGTAAACCGAGAACTCGTAGGCCATACAGCATTTGATGCGCCCGCAAACACCGGAAATACGTGATGGATTCAACGGCAGCGCCTGCTCTTTAGCCATTTTGATTGTGAGCGGATGAAAATATTTAATAAAAGAAGAGCAGCACAATGGCCTGCCACAGACGCCATAGCCACCGACGATCTTGGCCTTGTCCCTTACCCCAATCTGTTTCAGCTCGATCCGCACCCGGAATATTTTTGCCAAGTCCTTGACCAGGCCGCGAAAATCCACACGGCCATCAGCCGTAAAAAAGAAAATGATCTTGCTGCAATCAAAAGTATATTCCGCCTTCACGATCTGCATATCCAACCGGCGGTCATTAACTTTTCTGATGCATACATTGATCGCATCTTGAGCTTTAAGACGATTGTTCTTGATTTGGTTAAGATCACCTTCCGTGACCTTACGGACCAGCTTCCCATCCGGGGTTTCTTTTTGTGTCTTTGATTCCACGCTCAAATCAGAAACCACTTTGCCGTATTCAGTGCCACGATCCACTTCCAATATGACATAATCATCCCGCTGACAATCAATATTATTCATATCATAAGCGTGTACATTCCGGTATTCGCCTAATTGCACTTCGACTATCCGACCCATATCTTCTCCCTCAGTAGTTGCAAAGGTATTTTAATATTAAGATTTTCGTTCAATAAACGTTTGGTATTCACAATTTCCTGGATAATTCCCCTGATATCATCAAAGTCGTATTTGACCTCAACCTGATGCAAATCCTGAGGCCTGTCACTATGCGCCAAATATTCTGACTTTGTCCCTAATTTCATCAGCAAGGCATCACGAAACCAGGATAAAAGCACTTCTAAAACCACTTTGACCTGTACTTTATCCATTACAAGGGACTTAATATACCCCTCATTATTCCTATTAAATATTATATTGTCAATAATTACGTTTTTTTGCTGGAAAAATCCCTCTTCGTGTAGCTGAACAGCCTTTCCTAAACATCCTTCTGTGTATAGGGACAAAAAATGAGCCTCTTCCTTATCTATTAACAATTTTTTCTCTAATGTTTCCAGCAGCTCCCGGCGCGGCATAGCAAAGAAATAAACCGGATGACAGCGCGAACGGACTGTTGACAAACAAACTTCCGGTACAGCGGTCGTTAGAATCAGCAGACTCCCCCGTGTCGGCTCTTCCAGAGTTTTAAGTAAAGCATTGCTTCCTTCTACCGTAAGGTCCTCGATATTTTTAATAATCACTGCTTTTAGCCTAGCCTCAAAGGGACGCAACTGCATGCGCTGCAACATTTCTCTAATAGCCCCAATCTTTATCGATGATGTATCCCCTTTATTAATCATAAAAATATCGGGATGATTGCCGGAAGCAATCTTGAGGCAAGAAGGACAAGCCCGGCACGCCTCTTCTTTTGAGCCATCGGCATTATTTTCGCAATTGATGAGTTTGACTATTTCCACAGCTGTCTGGCTTTTACCGATACTATCAGGCCCGATAAAAAGATAAGCATGCGCCAACTTTTCTTTCGACGATATTTTTACAAAATGCCTCAAGACATTGGCATTGACCTGCTTTACTTCAGAAGTAATCGCTGACATTTACAACCCTAATATTTTATTAATGTGCTCACGCACAATTTCAAATATCTCTTCTTTACTTTTATCGACTTCGATCAAAACAATACGCTCCGGGTAGGCCTTGGCAAGCTCAAGATAACCTTTGCGCACCTTCTTATGATAATTTAGCGACCGCAATTCAATCCTGTCTTTTGTCCTTCCGGTACGGGACAAACCTTTTTCCGCGTCAATATCAAAAATGAACGTAAAATCCGGCATCAATCCCTTCGTCGCAAAGGCACCGATTGTCTCAATCGTTGATACATCCACCCCGTTGCCGTAACCCTGATAAACAATCGTTGAATCAAGGTAACGGTCACTTAACACGATCGTTCCCTTTTTCAGTTCCGGGAGAATAACCTCACCTACCAATTGTCCCCGGGCTGCCATATAAAGAAGGGTTTCGCATTCATCAGTCATCCGCGTGTTATTTACATTCAACAGAATTCTTCTGATGGACTCGCTGATCTTCACCCCTCCCGGTTCGCGTATGTGCTGCACAGGCTTATTTAACGATTCAAGATACTTGCAAACCATTTGCGCCTGGGTACTTTTCCCGGACCCTTCAGCGCCTTCAAATGTGATAAATTTTCCTTTCACGCCCTTCTCCATGTTTGGCCGTCTTTGGAATCCTCAACCAGAATCCCTTTTTCTTTCAGTTCATCGCGGATTTCATCGGAGCGCTTGAAACTCTTGTCCGCTCGGGCCTGTTTCCGCTCGGCCAACAAATCCTGTATGTCCTGCCCGATATCTTCATTTTGTTCTAAATCAAAACGCAAACTAAAAACATGGAGTATCTTTTCCAACAAGACCTTGGCGTCATGCAATACCAACGCCTTATCCTGACCATCAGACTCAATGCTTTTATTGGTCCAGTTGATGAGTTCATAAATGACCGCTAAGGCCTTCGGCGTATTGAAGTCATCATCCATACTCTCTTCAAATTTCTGCTGAAACGCCTTAACCTCGTCAACTTGCTTCTTGTCACAAATCAATTCTTCACGCGAAAGCTTCTGCAATAGAATCGTGAGCCTTTCGACTGACTTGCGGCTTTCCTCAATCTTTTCTTCGTTAAAATCAATATTACTTGAATAATGCGAACTCAAGAAAAACATCTTTAACGTATTGGCGCCATACTTGTCGACGGCATCCTTTATGGTGATAAAATTACCTGAAGATTTAGCCATCTTCTGGCTGTTGATGGTCAATAATCCGTGGTGTATCCAATACTTCGCAAAAGGTGTCCCGGTAAAGGCCTCTGCTTGTGCAATCTCGTTTTCATGATGCGGAAAAACAAGATCCTGCCCGCCGGCGTGGATATCCAGCGTCTGGCAGTTGAGATGCTTCAAGCTCATGCATGAACACTCTATGTGCCAACCTGGCCGGCCCTTCCCCCATGGGCTTTCCCAAAAAGGGTCGCCTTCTTTTGATTTCTTCCATAAAACAAAATCCAAAGGATCCTTTTTCTTAGCATCCTTTCCGATACGAACAGCCTCCTGCATCTTCTCAATACTTTGGCCGGATAATTTGCCGTAATCCTTAAACTGCCGCACACTAAAATAAACATCCCCGTCCACGTCATAGGCAAAACCTTTTTCGATCAAACCGCTGATAAACTTAAGCATCTCATCAATGTTTTCCTGATCAGTGGCCTTCGGCTCGTGATCCGCGGCATCAACGCCCAATCGTTTGAGGTCTTCGTAATAGGCCTTAATATTCTCCTCAGCCACCTGGGTGCTGGTCTTATTTGTTTCTCTCGCGCGATTAATAATTTTGTCATCGACATCCGTGATATTGCGGACGAATTTCACGTCAAAGCCGCGATACTTAAGGTAGCGTCGGATCATATCAAACACACATAAACTACGGGCATGGCCGATGTGTGAAAGGTCATAGACCGTTACCCCGCATGTATACATACGGATCGTTTGATTTTCGACCGGAACGAGTGCTTCTTTTTTCCTGGTCAATGAATTGTGAATAGTGATAGTCATAATTCTCTTTTATTTTTCTGATTCTTGATTCCCGCGATTATTCATGTTTTCTAAATCCTGCACCCTTTTATGCAAATCTCTTAAATTCTGACTAACGGGATCCAACACATGAATATGATCCATTAAGAGATCCAGCTTCCTGCCCTCTTGTTTTGTGATGCGCCCGGGAACACCCACAATAGTGGTATTAGGCGGCGTATCTTTAAGCACAACCGCATTAGCTCCGATATAAGAATTCTCGCCGATCTGGATATTTCCTAACACCTTGGCCCCGGCCCCGACAACAATATTATTGCCCATGGTGGGGTGACGTTTGCCGGTTTCTTTCCCCGTTCCGCCGAGGGTCACCCCTTGAAAAAGTGTTACATTATCGCCGACTATAGTCGTTTCTCCGATCACGACACCCATGCCGTGATCAATAAAGAGGCCTTTGCCAATGCTCGCCCCGGGATGTATCTCGATCCCGGTAAAAAAACGCGCTGTCTGTGACAGCCATCGAGGGAAAAAGGGGATCCGTCTTTTCCATAGCCAATGCGTTATACGATAGCAAATAACGGCATGCAGCCCCGGATAAAGAAGAAGTATCTCCACATTATTCCGCGCCGCGGGATCCCTGTCTTTCGTGGCTTTAATTTCTCCCGCAAAGATTATGGGCATCATTAAAATAACAATGATAAAAGCAAGTATTGCGCAAAGCAACCATACCATAACGGACCCCTTTTCTTAGTATTACTTTTTCGAAATCAATACTACCGCTTGCGCCGCGATGCCTTCTTCTCTACCAATAGCTCCCAGCCCTTCGTTTGTTGTCGCCTTGATATTAACGGCTTCTTTTTCTATCCCTAATTCAGATGCCATATTTGATTGCATGTCCTGCCTATAATCTGTCAATTTCGGCTTTTCAGCGATAATAACGGCATCAACATTAACAACGTCAAAACCTTCACCCCGGATCAAATTGTTAACCTGTTTTAATAATTCTAAACTCGCAATGCCGCGGTATTGCTCATCCGTATCCGGAAAATGTTTTCCGATATCTCCCTTACCCAATGCCCCTAAAAGGGCATCACAAACAGCATGTGTCAACACATCAGCATCAGAATGGCCGGCTAATCCCCAATCATGGGATATTTCCACACCACCGAGAATCAGCTTACGCCCCTTTGCCAACCTATGCGAATCATACCCGATACCGACTTTAAACATACCGTCATCCCCTTTCACGATTCTTCTTTACCTAAAAATGCCTGCGCGACAATTAAATCATCCGGTGTGGTGATTTTAATATTGCTGTAATCGCCTTTGACCAACTTTACCTTATAACCTGCTCGTTCCACCAGAAGAGAATCATCGCTTGCTGATAGATCCTTATTTTTTTTATGAGTATTAAAAATGATGTCTTTTCGAAACACCTGCGGTGTTTGTATCTCCCACATTACCCGGCGATCAAATGTCGCTTCAACAAAAAGTTTTTCCGGATGCACCCGCTTGATAGTGGGCTTAACCGGAACACCGACGATAACCGCAGACTCCTCATAACACCGGCTGACCGATTGGGTGAGCAACTCCAAAGAAATCAAAGGCCTTGCCCCGTCATGAATAAGAACATACCGGGTGTCAGGATCAAGCGCATTCAAACCATTCGTGACCGATTGGCAGCGCGTTTGCCCTCCCACAACCACATGCTTGACTTTGGTTAGTTTGTATTCTTGTGCCAGTTTGTCAAAATCATTTATATGCTGTTCATGCACCACAACAATAACACTGTCAATGAAGGAGCAGGCTTCCAGAATTTCCAGCGAATAAACAACAATCGGCTTCCCAGCCAACAAGACAAACGGTTTATTTGTTGCTGACTTTAATCTTGCCCCTATGCCTGCCGCAGGGATTATAGCTTGTGTCTTTTTATTAATATCCATTTTTCAATTTCGCAAAAATCATGCGTCCTGCCTGCGTCGGCAGTATAGAATCAACAATGATCCTCACTTTTCTTCCGATTAACCTTCTCGCGTCATTAACAACAATGATGGTTCCATCATCAGTAAAACCAACCGCCTGCTGCCCCTCTTTTCCCTCTTTGACCAAACGGATCTCCATTTGTTCTCCGGGATAGACCGTCGGCTTCAAAGCACTGGCCAGATCATTCAAATTCAGAATCTCAACCCCCTGAATAGTTGCTACGCGGCCAAGATTATAATCCGTCGTGCAGATACGGGACTCCATCATCTTTGCCAGGCGAACCAATTTCTGGTCTACTTCTTTTGTTTCCGGCATATCATCTTCATGAATACGGATATCCACCGCACTGTCTTTTTGCATACTGCGCACGATATCCATCCCGCGGCGTCCGCGGCCTCTCTTGACGGCATCCTGAGAATCAGCCAGCTTCTGCAATTCATGCAAGACAAATCGCGGCACCACAATACGTGTACTGAAAAAATTTGTTTTATAAATATCCAGTATCCTCCCGTCTATAATGGCACTTGTATCCAGCAGCGTCACCCTGTCATCCACATCCTGCCTTTTAAACCGCACATACGGGATAATAACATGAAACTCATCTTTTCCACGCAAAGCCATCACAGCGCCCAGATAAGAAAAAATCAGCGTCATGATAACCCGGGACGTCGCATGAACAAAGTCTCCTAAAGGCAATAGTGATAAAATATCAGCGATGATCTTGGCCATAAAAACCCCCAAAAGAAGGCCAAAAACCATGCTCGA
>JAGLNJ010000104.1 GCA_023139575.1 Candidatus Omnitrophota bacterium
CATAATCGTTCGAAAATGTTATGGGATGCCTAATGCTGTTGAGCGGATTGTACAGAATATCAGTGTCGGCTCGCAAATTTTATTTGGTTCCCTTAACAGCATTCTGCAATTTTTTCTGGGGAATCTGGATTCCTACGCGGGATTAGGAATCATCATTAAAGAATATTATGAGGCCATTGAGCAGCATAAGGAATCTCCGGTTTCTGTTCAAAAGGCAAAGAAATTATTAGAAATTACAGAAGAAATATTTAAGGAGAATAAACTGGATGAAGATTTAAGAAATCCTCTTAAAGGATTGTTGGCCAAAAAACCTGAAGTGCTGGTCACCGGAGGGACGGGCCTTATCGGACGGCGTTTGGTCAAGCGGTTGATAAAAGAGGGCAACAAGGTAAGGGTTTTCTCGCATCGAAAATTATCGCAACAGGAAATTGATGAACTTTATCAAGGTGATGTAGAGGTATTCCGTGGTGATATCTATAAATTTGAAGATGTGCGTGAGGCGTGTAAAGGAATTAAGGCGGTTTATCATTTGGCCGCGGCAATGAAAGGGGATTGGAATTATCATATGGATACGACCATCACGGGCACGCGAAATGTTCTTAGCGCCACTGATGAGGCCAAGGTGAAGCAATTGATTTATGTGAGTACGCTCAATGTTTATGATGCCAGGAATTATCCCAATAATAAGAATATCAATGAGAGTTTTCAGTACGAAGATCAACCCCATAACCGCGGCAATTATTCAAACGCGAAATTACAGGCTGAAAAGATCGTTCGGGAATTTACGCCGCAGACATCGATGACGATCTCGATCATCCGGCCGGGTTTAGTTTATGGGCCGGGATTTAAGCCTTTCCCGGGGGATGTGGGCCTGCGTTTGGGGAAAAACTTTGTGGTTGTTTTCGGGATGGGTTTGCGTAAACTGCCATTGGTCTATGTTGACAATCTTGTCGATGTCCTTATTTTAATGCAAAAGAAAATAGTTGAGTCAGGCGAGATATTTCATCTTGTTGACGGGGAGCGCGTCTCGCAGCGGCACTATATAAAAAATTATAAAAAGATCGCCAAAGAGAGTTTTCTGACGGTTTATGTCCCGTTGTGGTTTGTATCGCTGGGATTCATGACGATAGAAGGATTGGTTAAATTATTGATGGGGAAAAAGGTTTCATTAAACTACAAGCTGCAATGTGTCGCGAAAAGCCCTATTTTCAACAGCGAAAATATTCAAAAAAAGCTGGCTTGGCAGCAAAACATTGATTTTTCAACCGGGCTTACAAGAACAATTCATGGAGATGCGGGATGATGTTTCTAAGAGGAATATTTTGGTTTTGCCTGTTTATGGTTGTTTATTCCTATGCCGTGTACCCAATTTTATTGGTGCTGCTGGATAAAATATTCAAGGTTAAAAAGAGGCCGGATGATCCTATGGATGCTCCAGGGATCACAATAATTATTTCTGCTTTTAATGAAGAAGGGGTTATCGCGCAGCGTATTGAAAACTGTTTATCCCTGAATTATCCGAAAGATAAAATGGAAATTATTATCGCCTCCGATGGCTCGAATGATAAGACCAACGACATTGTACGTTCGTATCAAGACTCAGGCGTCATATTGTTAGATTTTAATGAAAGACGCGGCAAGGTCAATGCGATTAATGACGCGGTACAGCAGGCAAAGAATGAAATTATTGTCTTTAGTGACGCGAATACAAATTTTGCTCCGGATGCGTGCGTGATGCTTGTACGGCACTTTCAAGACAAAACCGTCGGCTGTGTCTGCGGGCTTTTGAAATTTGTTAATGCCCGGGGGAGTCGGACCGCTGAACTCGAGGGGGTATATTGGCGTTATGAAACGTTGATCAAAAAAATGGAAGGTAAGCGCGGCGCGTTATTGGGGGCTAATGGAGCCATCTATGCTATCCGCAAAAAGTTATTTACCATATGTCCCAAGGACACTATCATTGAGGACTTTATTATCCCGATGCGTGTTTTAGAAAAAGGATTCAAAGTGATTTATGATCCGGAGGCCGTCGCTATTGAAGAATCGGCGAAACACATCATTCATGAAAAGAAACGCCGTATTCGTATCGGGGCAGGAAATTATCAGGCTTTACTGTTGCTTTGGCATATGCTTAATCCCTTAAGGGGATTTTCGGCTTTGGCATTTTGGTCGCACAAGGTCTTAAGATGGTTTGCGCCTTTCGCCCTAATCGGGATGCTTTTGTTGAATGTTTTTCTTTGTGCCGAGCCTATTTATAAAGTTATTTTTATTTTACAGTCTGTTTTCTACATATCGGCCATTATTGGCCAAACATTAAGTTGGTCGGGTATTCAAATAAAGGTTTTTAGCCTTTGCTATTATTTTGTCTCAATGAATCTGGCTTTATTAATCGGGTTTATCAGGTTCATGACCGGCACACAAGATGTGGCTTGGGAAAGGACGGGAAGATAGATGATCAAGAATCTCGACCTTTGGTTGAAGAGCTATTGGCAGCAGGAAATCAAGCGGCTTAAGTCAAAAAAACATGAGGTGAGACCTGTTCATATTATGTTTTGTCTTGTTGATCACTTTGAACCCGATTGGGGCGGCGCTGATTTTAAGGCGCAGATGTGGCGTGTCCAGCAATGGGTTGATCGATATCCCAGACTGGCCAGAGAACATGTTGATGCTGATGATGTGTGTCCGGCTCATAGTTTCTTCTATCCGGCAGAGGTTTATAATGAGGCCCATATGTACCAACTGGAAAAATTGTGTCGGGCAGGGTTGGCCGAAGTAAATATTCATTTGCATCACGATCGGGATGATGAACAAGGGTTACGTCAAAAATTGAGTAAAGCTAAAGACGACTTCCTGCGGCATGGCTTCTTGGGAAAAGATAAGGAAATGGAGGGAATTCGTTATGCGTTCATACATGGTAATTGGGCTTTAAATAATTCGCGGTCCGATGGGAGATGGTGCGGGGTGAACAATGAAAGTAATATTCTTAATGATACAGGATGTTATGCGGACTTCACATTGCCATCTGCTCCGAGTTCGACCCAAACCTCAATGATAAACAGTCTTTATTATGATGAAGGTAATGAGGCCCGGCCAAAGTCTCATGATGGGGGTACAAAAGTGAAGGTAGGCGGAGAGGCGCTAAAGCAATTAATGATCATTCAAGGCCCATTGACCTTAAATTGGAGGCGTCGCAAGTTCGGTATTATACCACGAATCGAAAATAGCGATATTTGCAGCACCAATCCCCCGACTGACGGGCGTATTAACCTGTGGGTGAAACAAAATATTTCTGTTTTAAATAAGCCCGATTGGGCTTTTGTTAAAGTGCATACGCACGGCGCGCAAGAAAAGAATATGTCTGTATTATTGGGCGATTCATTGGATAGTATGTTTTCTCATCTTGAAACGAACTATAATGACGGCGAGAACTTTGTTTTGCATTATGTTACAGCGCGGGAAATGTACAATATTATTAAAGCGGCAGAGGCGGGAAAAAATGGCAATCCCGGTCTCTACCGGGATTTTCTTATTGAAAAAAATATGTGAGGTGGTTTTATGAAATACAAATTCTGGACAAAAACACTTATCGTTGTGTGCATGGGGGTTTTTTTCGTGAGCTCGCAGGATATCCGGGCTGAAGCCGATCAAGAGAATAACATGCCTCCGTATAATTTCAATGCCATTAATGCCAAGAAGGCTAAGTTTGAAAAGAAGCCAGTGCCTAAAAAATTACCCAAATTGGAGGTGAGCACGGATGGTCATTATCTGGTGGCAGAAGGTGGGGAGCCGTTTTTTTGGTTAGGCGATACCGTATGGGGTTTGCTTAAAAATGCGACGCGGGAAGAAGCGGATTATTATTTGCGTCACAGGGCGGCTAATGGATTCAATGTTGTTCAAGCCGTAGCGCTTTGGGGGTGGGGTTGGCGCGATGGTATTGGAGGTGACAATGCTTACGGTGAGGTGCCGTTTATTAAAGATGATCCAGCGCGTCCGAATGAAAAATATTGGGAACATGTCGATTATATTGTGAACAAAGCGGAGTCATACGGCATGTACATGGGGTTGTTGCCACTGTGGGGGGGTGATCAGATCGCTAGACTGCATTATTTTAATGAAGAACAGGCCTACAATTATGGGATATTCTTAGGGCAAAGGTATAAAGACAATAGAATTATTTGGATTTTAGGTGGAGATACGCATGGTTTTAAAAGTCCTGAAGTTTACCGGGCCCTGGCAAAAAGCATTGCTATTGGATTGACGGGGGAGGAGGATTATGATAGCCATCTTATGACATTTCATCCGTATGGGGGTTATTCGTCATCGGCATGGTTTCATGACGATCAATGGCTGGACTTTAATATGGTGCAATCCGGGCACTCTTTTAATAGTGATACGTACAATCGTATTTTGTTTGATTATGGCAGACATCTAACAAAACCAGTGTTGGATGGTGAGCCGAGTTATGAGAATATTTATCATGATTTAAACAAAAGAAATCCAAAAATAAACTCCCATGAGGTACGAAAAGCAGCTTATTGGGCGGTTTTAGCTGGGGCATGCGGGCATACCTACGGGGCACATGAGCTTTTTGTTTTTTACAAAGGCGGTGATCCTGGAAACTGGAATGCTGATACTTATTGGTATGACGCGCTAGATTTTCCCGGATCAGATGATATGAAACATTTACGGGATTTATTTAAGGAATTCCCATTTAACAAACTTGTAAAGGATGCAGCATTGCTCATCACAGACAAGGGATACGGAGATCATCATATTGAATCAGCGATGGCAACAGATAAGAGTTTCGGTTTAATTTATGTTCCCAATGGCAAGAAAATTGAGGTAAATACCTTAGTGTTAAAAGGAAAAAATGTCCAGGCATTTTGGTTTAATCCTCGGGATGGGAAGAGGGCGCTTATTAAAACATTTAGTGAGAAAGGGGCTCAGGAATTCTTGCCTCCTTCACAAAGTCAGGACTGGTTGTTGATTTTAGAAAGTATGGGCACAGAAACAGAAAAGCAGGACGAGAATGAGGAAGAGATATTATGAAACTATCCAAAATTAAACAGTATTTGGTCGTTATTGGAATTGCCCTGATTGGTATCTTCTTTATGCGCATAACAGAGTCAGGTATCAGTGACACGACGGGTCCCGGTGGTATTTTGTGTGATTTTGAGAATAAGAAGGTTTGGGACATATCTCCGGAATCAGGATTCACCTTGCAGCTTTCGGATAAGCACGTCACTGAAGGAAAAAATTCGTTAGAGGTGGTTTTCCCGGAAGGAGGCCTGCCGAGCATTAACACTAAAAAACTGGATAATAATTGGGGTGAATATGAGGCTTTGGCTTTTGATGTTTATAATCCTCAAGAAGAGGCGATTGATTTTCGAATCAGATTAGATGACACCTCCGGCAAGCGGGTGAACCTCAACCGACAGCTGAAAACGGGATGGAACAATATCCATGTCACCCGGGAGGAAATTTCACGCAAGATTGATCCCCGTTATGTTAAATTTGTGGTTTTCTTTCTAAAGAATCCAGCATCGAGGTACAGGTTATTTTTCGACAATATGAGCTTGAAGAAATCTGAAGAGGCGATGGCAGAGGGGCGGGAAACAGCAAAAGATAAGGAAGAAAGCGTTGATGTGATGCCGATCCCGGTGCGAAAGGCAGCGGTGCTTTCGAATAAGGAAATCGCACGGCAGGGAGAGATTCGTCTTCCCATCGCTAAAATTATAAAAGTGGAAGACAACAACCCCTTTGTTTCGACGGGAATACCATTCGCGACGGGTCAATTGCTGGATGCCAGGCATGTTGCTTTCTTCGATTTGGAAGGCAATGAGCTGTCAATCGGCGCGAAAGTTTTAGCGCGCTGGCCTCAGGATAAATCGATCCGGTCTCTTTTAGTGCAGTTCCACTACCCGGTCGCGAAATTTTATCAATATGCCATCATGAAATGGGGTGTCCCACGAACCAGGCCGGATCTGCCGATTATTGAGCCTGATTGGGCGAAGCCGGAAGGAATGGTTATTATGCCGGCCCGTTGGTTGTGCGATTCGCTGGTGATCGGTGAGCAAATGCCGATCGGACAATTTTTCTTTCCTTTATACGATCAAAAGGCCGAAGAATATTTTGTGGTTGTAGATAATGCCGAATGGAGCGGGGATTTAAGAAGAGACGGCTACTATTCAACGCCGCATACCTACTATCAGTTATATGTGCGAACGGGTGAATTGAAATATTTTCTGGCGGCCCGCCGAGAAATGCTTCATTACCGGGAGAATCAAATCATACATGAGGGAAATCATCGCGGGCGCAGCACAGTAGACGGGAAACCCCGCTATTTATATATGCAGGCCATGATGGATGATTATTTGTTTACCGGTGACAAAAGGACACTGGCGGTCGCGAAAGAAATGGTCGAATATTTAGAGGGGAACTTTAAGCCGAAAGATGCTTATTTTCCGAAAAACAAGACTTCTTTCTGGACGGAAAGAAAATACGGAGCGGTTTTACTGGGTGTAGTCACTTACTATGAAATGACATTAGAGGATAAATACCTGGATTTAGCAACGCAATACGTTGATAAACTTTATCAAACGCAAATGGAATGGCCATCTAGAGGTGGATTTATTCATAATCTTTACGCACATGACCCGGCAGAAGGGGCCCGCCTGGATGAATACGGCGGTTCTCCTTTTATGACGGGATTAATCCTGGAAGGCATTATTAAATATCATCAACTTACAGGCAGTGAAAAGGCGGCTGATTCTATCTTTCGAGCCATTGACTGGATTATTAATGAGGGGTTGGTATCGTCGGGGGATGCCATAAAATATATGACATCGGACAAATATCTCAATTACGAAGGCGAACCGGATTTGAATTTATTGGTCGTGCATGCCTTGGGTTATGCCTATAAATTGACAGGTTATCAAAACCAGGAATATTTAGATGTCGGGATGAAACTTTTCGAGAGAGGTGTTGAAGAAGCGTATTTAAAGAAACGAAAGCATTTTAATCAGAATTATCGTTCCAGCGGTCATTTTCTGGCCTATATTAAAGACGGTATGCTGAAAGGAAAAAAAGAAAATAAAAAAACGGAGCCGTCGCTAACAAATCCGCAAGGTAAAAACCTTCTTCACGAGGCCTTTGAGCATTCTTTTGGCCGTTTTAAGGCGAGGGGCGGGACGAAATTAAAGATTGACCGTCAAAATTCACATTTGAACGGCAGTGTTCTTTATGCTGAAAGTGTTATGTCTAACTCAAATCTAGGCTTTGGATTTGAATATGACAATTGGGTTATTAATGACAACCCTAAAATTATATTTTCATATCGCATCCCTGCGGGGGTTCCCATTAATATCGAAGTGCTGACAGTGTTTGGTGATAGAATTTGTTTAGGGGGAACGGAAAATGCCAAATGTCCAGCCGCCGCTATAACCGATAAAGAAGTGCTTATATCCGACGGCAACTGGCACGATATTGAAATTGATGTACAACAGCCTGTTCAGGCCATGCTGCCGAAATTAAAGAATCTTGCGGGGTTCAGTTTTATTTCGGATGGTAATGTGAATAAGGGAGACCATTTCTGGATTGATGAATTTAAAATTCAGAAATAGATGATGAGGTATTAAATCGCAGGATTCAATAATTATTATTTATTCATGATTATTATTGATTTCTGTGTTATATTTACCTGAATTTTTAAAAACAATACTTATGAAAATAACCATTTCAAAAGAACATCACAAGCCCCTGATAGCAGCGTTGGTATTTTTGTTGGCCTACATACCGGCTATATTATCGATGTGGGATCGTTGGTTCGCTCGAGACTCCTATTATAGCCACGGGATTCTTATCCCTTTTGTATCGGTCTATTTGATCTGGCAAAAAAGGGAAGAGCTTGCCAAGACTGCTCGTGAATGCTCACGATGGGGCGCTCTGTTTATCGGCGTGGGTTTATTGGGATATTTAACTAGTGCGGTCTTTCGGGTTAATTTTACGGCTTCTTTTTCCATGCTATTTGTTATCTATGGATTGATCCTGCATTTTTATGGCGCGAGGATATTACGCATTATTATATTTCCTGTATCTTTTTTCTTTTTTATGCTCCCTTTGCCGTCTGTGCTTATCGTCAAAATAAGTTTTAAAATGAAGCTGTTTGCTGCGACGATTGCGGGAAAGGTTTTGAATAGTATGGGGTTAATGGCCAGGCAGCAGGGAAGTATCATTATCATGCAAAACGCGCAGATTATTGTTGATGATGTTTGCAGTGGTTTGCGATCCTTAATATCTTTATCGGCTTTAGGGAGTCTTTTTGCTTATTGGTTAAAGGGCCCGGCATGGAAACGGATTTTGTTATTTGCCACAACGATCCCGATCGCTATTATTACGAATGTTTGTCGGGTTGTCTTGCTGTCATCGATAAGTGAAATTTGGGGATCCAAATATGCGACCGGAACACTGCATGATGTGACGGGTTTTCTTGTGTTTGTTTTGGCATTTGTTATGCTTTCGGCGATTGGGAGGTTGATGGAATGAAAGAGTTGGATCGATCATTTTCGGGTATCATCATATCCTTTATTATTGTGGGATTGGCGACATGGCATCTTTATTTTAAAGAATACCGTCAAGAAGATACGGTAAGCATTCATGAATTCCCCAGAGAAATATGCGATTGGAATTCTATCGAATTGCCCATTTCAGATGATGAATATTCCTTATTAGAAACACGAAATGCCTTCACTCGAAAATATATCCATACCAGCGGACGAGCGGTATATCTATTCATTGTTTATTCACAAAAAAATCGCAAGGTGACACACCCTCCGGAACTATGTTACAAGGGTAGTGGGGCCAATATTACAAATAAAGAGATTGCAATGATAAATTTATCCCCCATCAGCACGATCATTAGGTCTAATGTGTTGGCTTTAGAACGGGGTAATTTTGAACAAATTACTTATTATTGGTTTAAAGTTGGCGGCATCTTCACGCCGAACTATTGGCGCCAACAATTCCTTTTGGGCCTGAATTCATTGTTTGGTAAATCTACCAGTAGCGCCTTGATCCGCATTTCAGCTGATGTCACTGATGGCGGGGTAGAGGCTGCCAATGATGTTATCAAGGGGTTTGCTCAAGATATTTCCCCGTTTTTAATAAAAAATCTGCCTTAATTTTTTCCACAGCTCTTTCCGCAATATTTCGTAATAAAAATATTCCTAACCCTATATATAGTACTTTTTGATAATTAATCACATCAACATGTTTAATTAATTCAACACTGCCTTGTCATAGTATGTCCGGGAGTTACTATCATTGATATTGACGTATTATGCATATGTTTTTTAGCAGTTTTGTAAGTTATTTAATATTAGCAAGATATAAAATGATCAGATTGGTCAAGAACAAAGTAAATATTGGCACGAATATTGCTTTTATAAAGATAACGTTTTCACAATTTAATATATTAATGGACGATATATGCAGAATTTGACAGTAAAACAAAGAGCCTTGGTTGTCATCGTACTCGTTGCGTTGGGAACAATTATATTAGGGGCAACGGTAAAATTAGCTGAATCATTTGATAAAAATTCCGATGTTATCGTTGTTACCACAGATGAATTTGCAGATTTGATCGTGCCAAGGAAAACCAGCGCCCCTGAGCCTTCAACTATGGCTTTATTTGGCAGTGGTTTATTGGGTATGGTCGTCAGTTTTATTCGAAAAACATATCATATAGCTAAGCGGATCTTTGACATTATCGGATCTTTTATTGCAATCATCATACTTTTACCCCTTCTCGCCATAACTGCTATGTTGATTAAATTGACCTCAAAAGGACCGATATTTTTTACGCAGCAAAGGGTGGGGAAGGGTGGCGAGCTATTTGATATATTTAAATTTCGGACAATGAAAGTAGACGCTGAAAAGGAAACCGGTCCTGTTTGGACGGCACAAAATGATTCGCGACTCATCCCTATCGGGAATTTTTTGAGAAAAGCCCATATTGATGAAATACCACAATTCATTAACGTGTTGCGGGGAGAGATGAGTATTATTGGCCCAAGACCTGAACGGCCGATATTTGTGGAGAAATTCAAGAAAGAGATTCAGGGTTACGAGTACCGATTAGCTGTGAAACCCGGAATTACGGGTTTGGCGCAGGTGTGGCACAAATACGATGAGACGATTGAAGACGTGAAGAAAAAAATCAAATATGATTTGTTGTATATTAAAAAGGTTTGTTTGTGGACGGATATACGAATAGTTATCCGAACTTTTAGGGTTGTTTTTACTGGTGAGGGAGCCAGATAATAATAAATATAAAGGAAAGAATTCTGGCTAATCCAGTTCAAGGAGGTGAAATGATGTTGAAGAATTTATTTGCGCAATCTTACAATTTTTTAATTTTGGCGGTCATGCTTCCAGTTGTTTACGGATGTAATAGCGATGAGAGTGACACTTTAGGTAGCCTTTTCAATGATGGTGGTACAACTTCAAGCAGTGTGGTGACTGGAGGAACAGGAGCAATTATTGAAACAGGTGAAGCTCTGGCGAGCATTCATAGTCCTGAGCCTGCGACTATGTTACTGATTGGTAGCGGTCTCATTGCAATGAAATATTATCAAGGCCGAAAAAAATAATTCTTACTTCACAATATGAGGAAAGAATATTTGGGTGCTTAAATAAATGATAAGGCAGGTTTTTTCTTAAATCTGCCTTATTTTTTGGTGTTTTTGCGCCCCTTCAAAATGCTCTACTGCATTTATCAAACATGCATTGAATGCCTTATGAAGCTGTTTAAGCGATATTTTGGCTATTTGTTTGACACTGAATTTGCTGCGTGCTAGAATTATCACAAATTATTTGATATCTAAGACTTAAATGAATACTACCAGAAAGCAAGTTTGTATGTCCAACACTGAATTTCGAAAGCATCCCATCCAACTGTCACGGTCTGCATTCAATGAGCTGTTTCAATCTCCTGCAATCTTCTTTCCCTTTAGTGTTCTGGCGTTCGTTCAGTTGCTAATTCTTGAAATTTTCTTTTTTGCGCCGCGGTTCCCTTTATCAGGTTTCTTTGGCCCGATCATTAATAAATTCGCAGGATCGAAATATTTAATATACCCTAATAATTATATTTTATTGGATCGCTGGTTCAATCATTGGAGCGTTCAAGGGATTGTTTTTGTTTTCTTGGGAAGCTTTTTTATCGGTGTCGCCATCCTGATAATTAATTCAATCAATAATGAAGGTCAAATCAATCTGCCTGCTATCTATAAGGAAACTTGGCAGCGTTATGTTCATCTTTGGTGCGCGGCATTGACAGTTTTTTCAGTTATCTTTTTTTTCTCTTTCCTTTACGGGTTAATTTATAAGCGTGCCTTATTGATCCGTTCTACCTCAGGTGGATTCTTTTTCATTAAACAGTTGGTCATGCAAGGGGCCCCTTTGTATCAACTGCTTATCGCACTATTTTCATTAGCTGTATTTGCTTACATCTTTCCGATTATAATATTAGAGAAGAGGGGGTTTTTTAGTGCCTTGGTGCTTAATTTTAAAATGCTTTGGTCGTCTTTTATCTGCATCTTACTGGTGGTCATTATTCCGGCGTTGTTGTATATTCCATTATTGCTGTTAAAAATCAACGGAAAGCTCTTTGTCAACGTTTGGGCTCCTGAAGGGTGGGGGATGTTGATGGTGTGTTTGATTTTGGTGACGATGTTTATTGATGCCTGGCAATACACCGCCATTACAACTTGTTATATATTAGACAGGGAAAGCCGATGAAAAAAACAGTATTGGCCTTCATAATTATTTTAGTCGGGATGTTCCTGTTCTTATCGTTGATAGATACCAGTGATTATGTGGCGGGAAAAAAGTTGTGGCGGGGAAATAAACGCTTTGTTGAGATTGCCCGAGACCCTAATGTTGTCCCGAAGCAAGAATTTGAGAATCTTGCTGATAGTTACACGACTATTCTAGCGGATTATCCTGATTCGCAGTTTGTTCCGTTAATAAAATTTCAAATTGGTAAATTGTTGACCCTAAAAGGGAGCTATGGTGAGGCACGGAAAAGTTTCGCTGAAATAGCAGAGCAATATGCTGGAAATTCAGATATGTGTACGCGGGCTTTGTTGTATGTTGGCATGACGTATGAAAAGGAGGCGAGGGGTAAAGAGGCGATAAAAATATATAAAAAAATTATGTCGGCCTATCCAAGGACGGATATCGGCTTGCGTATGCCCATGTTGATTATGCGGTATTATAAACGCGCAGGCGATAAGGGGGAGGCCTTAAAGGCTTATCTTGATGCGGTGGCATTTTATACTAAGATCCATGAAGAAAATCATGATAATGTTTATGGTTTTCGCGCATTAAACATTCTATCTCAAGCCTATCTTAATCAAAAGAATTGGGAAAAGGCTGTTGATGTCTTAGCGCGGATGTTGATTGAATATTCTTCATTAAAGTTCGTTGACTATCGAAAAGTCTATAATATAATTAAGACCATAAATACTGTTTCTTTGACGCATCTAAAAAACTATGACAGGCCGAAAGCCATCTATACAGAATTTCTTGAGGAAAATCCTCAGCATCCCATAAAAAGGGTTTTATCGGAAATGATTGTGGCTATTGATGAGCTTAAAGGGAATCAAGATTTACCAGAGGGTGCAACGGATAATGTCAGATAATAATATTGGACAGTTTATGCAGACTGAGTTGTTCCAGAAGGTGAGCAGTATATGTGCTATTGTGAACTCAGTCATCGATGAAAGAGAGTTTTTACAGATCTCATTGAGTGAAACCATGGATTTGTTAGGGGCGAAAAGGGGTTCGATTTTTCTCTTAAAAGAAAATACTTCTGAGTTAGAGCTAAAGGCGGCTATCGGTATGGAGGGCGCTGAAAAGCGGAATATGGTCAAGCGCTTGGGTGAAGGAGTTGTGGGGAGGGTTGCGGCCACCAAAAAGCCGATTTATGTTAAAGATATTGCCACTGATGACCGTTTTCAAAATTATAAAGCCAGAGGAAGCTATCAGTCGCCGTCGTTTATATGTGCGCCACTATTGATTAAGGATAGGTTGATCGGGGTTATTAATGTGGCCGACAAAGAGGGCGGAGTTTTGTTCGGCAAAGAGGAGCTTTATTTGCTTGATTTTCTAGCAAGTCAGATAGCCTTAAATTATCGAAGAATAGGCCTTTATTATAAATTCAAAACGATTTTAAGGGAGTCGCAAGATCTGAAAAACGAGTTGGGAAAGAGTAGCCAGGAGGCAACTCACCTTAAAAAGCAGGTCCTGCTTCATGAAAAATTAGCGACGATAGGAAAGTTGGCTGGTGGTATTGCGCATGAATTCAACAATCCACTGGATGGGGTGATGCGCTATACGAATCTTTGTCTTGAGCATGTTAAAGAAGATGAAGTTGTGCGGGGGTATCTTTTAGAAATCAAGCATGGCTTAAATCGTATGGCCACGATTGTTAGTAATTTACTGGCGTGCTCAAGGAATGTTTCTCCTTCGATGCAAAAAGTTGATGTTAATGCCTCTTTGGATCAGGCCATCGTATCATTGCACGCAGAGATTGCACACAAAAACATTAAGGTTGATAAAGCCCTATCGTCACGGCCATTGGAAATCATCGACATGGGTTTAGAGCGAGTGTTCACCAATTTATTGCGTAATGCGGTTGATGCCGTTGAAAAAGATGGGATTATTTTGCTGTCTACCAGTCAAGAAGAAGAATTTTTCGTCTTTGAAATATCAGATAATGGTTGCGGTTTAAAATGCGATTCGTTCGAGAAAATATTTGAGCCATTTTATACGACGAAAGATATTGACAAAGGGTGTGGTTTGGGGCTCACGATTGTGAGTGAAATCGTAAAGTGTTATTTCGGACAAATTGATATTGAAAGCGCTCCAGGAAAGGGCGCGAAATTTATTATTAAAATACCAATACATACTAAAAATGGACAAAATACGAAATAAAGATTACAGCATACTGGTTGTGGATGACGAGCCTCTAATCCGTGAATCGCTTTATGAAATTCTGCGTATTGATGGGTTCCGGGCGCATATGGCCCAAAGTGGGGAAGAGGCCTTGGAGATATTGAAAGGCCAAGAATTTGATATCATTGTAATGGATATGAAATTACCAAAATTGAGTGGTTTGGAAATGATTGAGGGGGTTAAAAAGGATTATCCGGAGACTGAGGTTATCATGGTGACCGGTTATGGGAGCATTGAATCGGCTGTGGAAGCGATGAAAAAAGGAGCCTTTGATTATATAACCAAGCCGATTAATGACCAGGAAATTAAGATGGTTATTAATAAAATTGTTGAAAAAAAAGAAATTATTAAAGAAAATCGCGAGTTAAAAAAGCAAATTGCAAAAAGTCACCCATCGTCATTTTGTAGTATGATCGGGGCGAGTGACTCAATGCAGCGTGTGTATCATATTATTGAATCTGTTGCTACATCCAATGCCACAATTTTAATTACTGGTGAGAGTGGTACCGGGAAGGGCTTGGTCGCACGGGCCATTCACAAGACGGATCAGAATAGAAAAGATGAGCCTTTCATTGAGGTGAGCTGTGGTGCATTGTCGGAAACATTGTTGGAGAGTGAGTTATTCGGTCATGCAAAAGGAGCCTTCACCGGGGCTATCAAAGATAAATATGGGCGTTTTGAGGTCGCTAACGGGGGGACAATTTTTCTTGATGAAATTGATGCCTTTTCACCGAATTTGCAGGTTAAATTGCTGCGAATATTACAGGATGGAGTTTTTGAACGTGTTGGGGAAAATGTGACAAAAAAAGCTGATGTCCGTATAATTGTGGCAACGAATCGTGATTTAGTGGATTCGGTCGAAGAAGAGAAGTTTCGCGAGGACCTTTATTATCGTATAAACGTTATCAATCTGCACATTCCGCCATTGCGCGATCGGAAAGAAGATGTGCCCATGCTCATAAATCATTTTATCGAGCAATATTGCCGGGTTAATAACAAAGAAATTAAAAATATTTCGGATGAAGTCAAAAAAACATTTTTCAATTACAATTGGCCGGGTAATATCAGGGAATTAGAAAATGCTATTGAAGGGGCTGTGGTCATGTCTAAGTCTGAAGTGATCAATAAATGGGATGTTCCTAATTTTAAACGATTTGCTCAGACTCTGGTGCTGAAGACGACAAATGGTAAGTCGTTGAAGAAGGTGATGGAACAGCCCGAAAAAGAAACGATTTTGTCTGTTCTAGAAGAGTGTAATTGGAATCGTAATAAGGCTGCTGCGGCATTAGGGATTAATCGAACGACTCTCTATAACAAAATGAAGAAATTCGATATTTTTTTCGATAGGTCTTAATGATGAATCACGAGCGAATGAATAATATAATTGATGAGCTTATCAATAAGGATAAGTGGACTGACATTTTGAGGCGGTTCAGTGATGTGCTTAAAATAAATATCTTTATTGTTGATGGCTATGGCAGGGTATTTGTACCTCCGTATCAAAATCGGGAGAGGGGGAGGTATGGCAGTAAATTTCTGGCATCGTCTTTTGGCTTTGATTTTAGCAAACAAGAAGCAGGGATTTTAGATGATTTCGAGGCGAATGGGAAGTATTTCGAAGCGAAAGATCCTTTTGACTTTCACATTTTTGCCATTCCCATAAAGACGTTTGGAAAATCGGAAGCAGAAGAAATTTTTGCCTATATAATTGTCGGGCCGGTAATTCTGACTAAAGGGTGGAGCAGAGAAGATTATTTGAATATGGCCAACGTCTTAAATATGAAAGCAGATGAGCTAATTGATATCATACATGAAATCAGGGTAGTCTCATTTATTGCTATTAAAGCGATTTTAGATTTATTGGCTGAAGTTGTTAAAGACGTCGTTCAGCTGAATGCTGAAAAAAAGAATCTTTCTGAGGACCCATCTGCGGGAGCTTGTTTTGCCAAAGAAGTGGCTGAAGTGGCACAGGATATTTATGCAACCATTCATCTAGATGAGATGTTGATAAGTATATTGGATGTTTGTTTAAATTTAGCGCAAGCCGAGTGCGGTTCCATTATGTTAATGGATAAAGATAAAAAGACTCTGTCTATAAAGGTGTCGAAAGGGATTGATGAAAATATAGCAAGAAGTACTCGATTAAAAATAGGTGAAGGGATAGCTGGTGTTGCAGCTAAAGAAAACGAGACTTTTTTGATGTTAGGATCGAAGGGGGATCATCGCATTAAAAATTTGATGTGTCGGTCTGATATCAGGCAGTCAGCTGTAATCCCGTTATCTAATAAGGATGAAGTATTAGGTGTTTTAAATTTACATACTAAGAAGGACAGGGGAAGCCTCTCCTCCAATTTAGAGAACATCAAGCATCTCTCTAATATCATTTCTACTGCCATTAGCAGTATCTAAGATACAAATCTCCTCTTTCCTCCCTTCGGTTGTCATAACTTCTTGTGTTCTCAGGAAAGGAGTTTTCAGCA
>JAGLNJ010000105.1 GCA_023139575.1 Candidatus Omnitrophota bacterium
GAGCAGGCTGTGGTCCGCGAGGCCAGGGAGGAGACCCATTTAGATCTGGAAGACCTCAGGCAATTCCATACGTATTCAGATCCCAAGAGAGATCCCCGTTTTCATACGGTCAGTACGGCGTTCGTCGCGCGAGGGAAAGGAACACCCCGGTTTGGTGATGATGCCAAGGGGCTTAAAGTGGTAAAATATGAGGAGTTACTGAACATGGAGTACGCCTTTGACCATAAAGATGTTATTGCGCAGTATTTAAAGAGAAAAGAATTTTGCTGAAGTTAAAAGATTTAGGTTTACGGATAGATGTTTTGTGTTGTCTATAAGATTGAAAATGCGAGGAGGAGGAAAATGAAAAAGTTTTTATGCTTGGGCCTCATGATGATGGCCTTCCTTTGTCTGCAGTGGGTAGTATCCGCTGAGGAAATTGAGTTGAGCAATGGAGACAAGATAAGCGGAGAAGTGATCAGTGATGAGGATGGCGTTATTACCTTGTCTACTATATCCATGGGAGAAGTCAAGATTGACAAGGCCTTTATTAAGGAAGAAGATTCCGGGCCGGTCAAAGAAGAACCATCCTGGGCTAAGAAAATTTCTCTGGGTTATTCGCAAACAGGCGGAAACACAAAAAAAAGTTATGGCAGTGCGGTAGCTACGGCTGATAAGAAAACAGATGAAGATGAATGGAATTTAAAATATGAGGCACACTATTCTTCAGCAGACAAAAAGATGGATGGTAAGAAATTTTATGCTTCGGGACGCTATGCGTTCAGTTTTGGTGATTACAAAAAATGGTACAATTTTTACAAACTGGAAGGTGATCAGGATCGTTTTGCCAATGTCGATTACCGCGTTATCCCGTCTGTTGGTGTCGGCTATTGGTTTGCCGATGAAGATGACTGGAAAGCAAAAGCTGACTTAGGTATTGGTTATGAATATACAAATTATTCTGATGACTCTAAAAGCACGGGTGAACCAATACTCATTCCGCATGCTTATATTGAGAAAAAAATATCAGACAAGGCAACTATTTCTGAAGACATAACGCTTTATCCTTCTTTAAAAGAAACAGGGGAATATCGTTTACGATCGGAAACGGCCTTGACAAGCCCTTTGGCTGATAATTTAGACCTTAAGGTTTCTTTAATTGACGATTTTGATTCTGATCCGAAAGGGGATAGCAAAAAGAATGATTACCGTTTCATCTCAGCGCTGGAATATTCTTTTTAAGAGGAATTAAACTTTTTATATCTAAAAACCGGGAAATTCCGATAATAGTAGTTCTATAATAATGTATTTACATAAAAGAGGTTGCGGGAACGCAACCTCTTTTAATTTTGGTGGCAAACTGATTTTATTTTTGTTAATATGAAATCCATGAGTAATATTTTAAAATGGCGTGGCTGTATCGCGGTTCTTTTAGGGGCGTTTCTCCTCTGTGGTTTTTCCGATATCACATTAACCGCTATCCAGACTGCTATTCTCGAGAAGGATTATGGAAAGGCTAAAGATCTTGCTTCGGAATATGTTGCGGAGCGTCATCCGAAGAGTTTGTTGAATGAGGCGCGATATTTTTTGGGGATCAGCCGTCTGCATACTAGTGAATATCTTCGTGCCCGGGAAGAGTTTCAGGGATTATTAGCCAATAAGCCGGATCGTAAATTATATAATCGCACCTTGCTGGCTATTGTTGATTCTTATTATTTGGCGGGTGACTATGAGGACGCGTTAAGCGAGCTTAAGAAAATTGAGCGAAAGAAAACATTATCTGATTTTCAAAGTCTAATTTTGTTTAAACAGGCAAAAGTATATTTGAAATTAACTCAATGGGATGAGGCCAGGCGTTATCTGAGGAAGATTCTAACAGATTTTCCTGATAGCCCGGAATCCCATTTTGCAAAGCAGCTTTTGGAAGAGAGGCAATATTTTGCCGTGCAGTTGGGATCGTTTATGAAGCGGGATAATGCGTTTAAGCTTATTGATGAATTGAAAGATTTAGGAGAATATGCCTATATCGTCGAAACAGAGGACAAGACGGGCCGGGTTTTCTATCGTGTGCGGGTGGGCAAGTTCTCGCATTTGGACAAGGCCGAGTATCTTAAGGAACGGTTGAGCAGATTAGGTTACCCCACCAGAATCTATCCATAAATATGCATCTGAAAAAAATAATTTTTATAGTCGGGTCAACAGCAGTTGGAAAAACCTCCCTGGCTATTGATTTAGCCGGGCGAATAAATGGGGAAATTGTCTCTTGCGATTCTATGCAGATTTATAAGGAGATATCGATAGCCAGCGCTAAACCTTCAAATGAACAAATGCAAGGAATTCCGCATCATCTTGTCGATATTTTATCGGTGGGTGAG
This sequence comes from Candidatus Omnitrophota bacterium, assembly GCA_023139575.1. Taxonomy (GTDB): domain Bacteria; phylum Omnitrophota; class Gorgyraeia; order Zapsychrales; family JANLHA01; genus JAGLNJ01. The sequence continues at coordinate 2,355 of JAGLNJ010000105.1, forward strand.
GATTTCGATGTGTCGCAGTTTAATGATCTTGCTAATAGAGCGATATCGGACATTCTGCTAAGGGAAAGAATACCTGTCGTAGTTGGAGGTAGCGGGATGTACGTGCAGATTTTGTTGGACGGGATATTTGAAGGCGGACAGAAGAATGGGGAAGTCAGGAAAAAACTGCAGGAAAGGATTGAACAAGAAGGCAATGAAGCGGTTTATGACGAGCTGCGAAAAGTCGACCCCAAGGCGGCTGCAAAAATACACCCCAATGACGCGCGGCGTATAGTTCGAGCATTAGAAATATATCAAGTGACGGGAAAACCTATATCTTCCTTGCAAAAGGAGCGGAAAGGTTTGTATGATAGTCATGAAATATTGTTTTTTGGTCTGGAGCGCCCCCGTCAGGATTTATACGAGGTGATTGATCGGCGGGTTGAGATGATGTTCTCGTCCGGGGTCATTGATGAAATATCACAATTGCGAAATAAGACTTTAAGTAAGACAGCTGAGCAGATTATTGGTGTGAAGGAAATTAAGGGGTTGTTGAATAATGAATACGATCAAGATCAAGCGCAAAACCTTATGCAGCGCAATACCCGCCATTTCGCCAAAAGGCAGATGACGTGGTTCAAAAGTGATGACAGGATACAGTGGTTGATTTTAAATGAGGAAGAAGGAATGACCCCGGTCATTGAACGAATCATGCAGGTTATTTAAGAAAGCGGATGCGGATGGAAAAAGAAAAAGTCTTACTCGTTATCGTTGATTATAAAAAAAAGGATTCTTGGGCAGCGGAAGATGTCGGGGAAGAATTAGCCGAATTAGTCCAGGGGTGTCGAGGCGAAGTTGAGGAAAAGGTGTTTTGTAAAATTGATAAACCAACGGCCGCGTGTCTTATTGGAAGTGGGAAAGTTGAGGAGATCGCTCAGATGTGTGCGGAAGCATCTATCGACACGGTTGTGTTCAGTGAAGATTTAAAAGGAAGTCAGCAAAGGAATTTGGAAAATATTATTAAAGTCAAGACGATTGACAGAACCCAATTGATCCTCGATATCTTTGCCCGTCATGCCACAAGCCAGGAAGGTAAGATGCAGGTCGAGTTAGCCCAATTGCAATACCTTTTACCGAGGTTGGTGGGTAAAGGCATTGCCTTGTCACGTTTAGGGGGCGGGATCGGAACTTTGGGGCCGGGTGAAACCAAGCTTGAGGTTGACCGCAGGCGTATTGCCCAGCGCATTTCGAAATTAAAAAAAGAATTACAAAATGTGGGTGAAAACCGCGCCCTGAAAAGGAGAAAGAGAAAAGAAAAAGGAGTGCCGATGATTTCTTTGGTCGGTTATACCAATGCCGGGAAATCAACACTGCTGAATATTCTCACGGAGGCGGGTCAGGAAACGCGGGACGGTTTATTTACAACCCTGGATCCGTTGTCCCGGAAATTAGTTCTACCCAATAATATTAAAGTGGTTCTTTCTGATACTGTTGGGTTCATGCATAAGTTGCCGCTTCATTTGATTGAGGCCTTTAAAGCAACACTTGAGGAAGTTGTTGAGGCTGATTTGCTGCTGCATGTATTGGACGTTAGCCATCCGCGATATCGGAACTTGTATGATTCTGTGCTAGAAGTCCTTAAAGAGCTCGGGGCTGACCAAAAGCCTGTTATTACGGTGCTGAATAAAATTGATAAAATGGAAGACGCCAGCTGGCTGAAAGAATTATCCCGAACCTTTGAGTTGCCGGTTGAAGTTTCTGCCAAAACAGGGGAGAATTTAGAGAATTGTTTAGAGATGATCGGGCGAAAGCTTTCAGCCCTTATTGTTAATGTTGATATGTTCATTCCTATTAATAGAATGAACCTTATTAATGAGGCGCATAATGAAGGTCAGGTATTTTTCGTAAAATATTATAATGATCTTATTCATATCCGGGCAGCGCTTCCGAAAAAGCTGGCTGGTCTGCTAAGAAAGGCGCGGGTTTCTCAAAAAAGGCCGAAGAGTAAAGATTAGAAATAAATGTTTAAGTCCCGACCGAGGCAACGCTTCCCATACTCGAAGCTGGCCGAATAAACAGATAATATGTTATAATTATATTACCGCCAGTTATTTAGCGCTTTATTTTAAGTTTATCATTAGTTTGAAAAAGATTTTTTCTCATTGGTTTTTTATGTATAATATGAGAATGATTAATGCTAACCAGTAAGAAGTGAGGAGATATCTTGAGTATTCTCTGGGTGTTAATTATTATTTCTATTTTCGGCGTTTTGGTATTTCTGAACACAAGCAGTTCTAATAGCGCGGACGTTAGGGAAAAATATTTGGATGATTTGACCAAGTTCTTGGAGGGCAAGAAGGAGAAATTGGAACATCCGGAAAATTCTTTCAAGGTAATTTTTCATCATGATGATCGAGAGTTTGTTTTTGAGGATATTGAAGATTATGGTTTTCAAACAAGTAACTATAAGGGCGTTTTGAAAAGACAAACGACATCGAACCTGACGATGAGCTTTACTGAACGGGCCAAGTCCATGTTCCGCACAGGCGGTCAGACGGTACAAGACGGCTGGATAGATCATTCTGGTGAAGTGAGAATGAGAAAACCTCTCAACAGGTTCCATCTTTATACCAATAATGCCGAGGTGGCCACCAAGTTGATCAACGATTCTGAGGTGTTCAATGTATTCAGCGGTTTTATGAATGTCAATATGAGGGGGCATCCGATTATGTCTCTTGAAATTATTGAAGGAGTCATCACGCTATGCTTTCATTCTCGAGGGAACTTGAAGCCGGATTTGATCGAGTTGCGAAACAATGTAACGACCATAGAAAGTTTTTTTGATAAGCTGATACTAGTTGAGAATAAATTGTCCCAATTAGACTCGGTGAATACTTAAGCGAAGATTAACGCGTTATTCCCGCAGGATTCTCAGAGAAAATTCATGCATAAAAGCAGTCATTTTATCAAATATATTGCCTTATGGATGATGTTATCCGCTTTGCCGGGCATCATTAAGTTTATCCAGTTGCAATCAATGGATTTATTTCTTATTGGTGAATGGACATATGATATGTTTGCTGTCTTTTCCGCCATTGGTCTTTTGCTGAAAAAAGAATGGGCGCGCAATGTTTCTGAAAAAGTTTTTCTTTTATATTTTTTTTGGGCTATATATGTAGTTTATTATTTGATCGGCGGCGCCGCTTTTAATTATTCTATTGAATGGCTTAGCGGTCTCTATCATGTCCCTGCGCTGCTGGTGAAATACGTCCTTATTCTGCTCATTGTTGTGTATTTGGTGTGGCCCATTATAGTGTTCTTCTTTTTAGCGCATCCCCGAATTAAGGAGTATTTTCGAGCTGATTAATAGCCTCAACATTCCTTCCTCATAGCTTTCAAGACCCAAACCAGTTGACTCATTAATAAATGTTATTCTGTAGGGCGGAGAGCTTTTTCGTTGACTCAAAATAGATGTTACCCGGCAGAAGCGAGTTTAAGAATTTTAGCAATTTTTTTCTCCATGG
>JAGLNJ010000106.1 GCA_023139575.1 Candidatus Omnitrophota bacterium
GCCGGAAAAATCACCCCGTAAAAAATAACGGGGCCGACGCCGGATCCACGGCCACCGCCCTTTTTGGCGAAACCCGGGGTCGCCAGGCTCAACAGGACAAGGGCGCTCAGGATTAACCGCGGGTTTTTCTTCAATGTTTTTTCCTTTCGAAAATATCAATCGGCGGGCCGCTTAAGACGGCCTTTCACCTCTCACGAGCGAACATTATAACAATGTTTATTAATATATACTATTATTTATTATTTAAGGCTGGGCCGGGCCGTCAATAAAGAGTGCCCCTTCGGCAGTCTCAGGCCCCGGCAGAGGCTATTTTTCAATTTCGTCTTTGCCCCGCTTTTTGGGGCGAAGCGATCTTTTAACAAGAAAACTCCTCCCTTCGGCCGTCATAACTTCTCGCGTTCTCAGGAAAGGAGTTTTCAGCAATTTGGAAAATTTTATACTTTCCTGAACTGTAAAAGAGGGATATCCGTTTTTCGATGTTTAAATGTTTTCCTTATTGCCTCGATAAGATTCGCTCCCTTAAATTCAAACTGTCTCATCATAAGCCGGATATCATAATAATCTTTCATTCGACTATTCAAAAGCCCAAGCTTAATCATGGCTTCAAATTTTTCACTTATCACGCTTTCTTGAGGATACCCATTCAAATGAGGTTTAGAAAAATCAAGGATAACCGGATAATCAATAACCCTAATCTTTGGATGAACAATATCTCCAAAGCCAACATCGATTTGCATCGGAATTTGCGCGCGATCCAAAAAACCGGTAAATTTGACACGTACTCCTTCGTAGTCAGCATCTTCTTTAATCTTGCGCCCTTGAACAGCAGTCGAATCAAACTTAATCCCATCAGGGCCTGCAGGAATATTACACGCATCTTTTATCACTGCTTCAATAGCTGCCACTTGATTATCGAAACGGCCCAAGAAGTCAATATCAAGTGTGGTTCGCCTTTCAGGTATCTGCCATACCGCGAATAAAAGAGCGCCTTTTAGCACAAATTTATCAGCGTATTTTGATTTACTGAACCGGTAAAGAAATCTTTCCATGCCGTAATACTGCAAAACTTCCGCGAAAGGACAGTTTGTTTCTTTTGCTTTATTTTTAAGCTGAGCCTTAACTGAGGCTTCAATATTTTTTATTTCTTTCTTCATAGCATAGTTTCCAGTATTGGCTTAATAATTCTGTCGACGCGGCAAATCTTGGCATATTCCATAATATCCTTAGGCTTAACGTGTTTTTCGGCAACAGCAATCTTAAGCGCTTCTCTGGCCACATTAATTCCTATTCTATTACGAAACTTAAAACAGTCAGTAACCGTTTTTGCCAGACAATAAATTTTAATCTTATGGCCTTCAATCTCGCGCTTTTCTATCCCCGCTTTCCATGTCGCGAGGGAAAAACGGTAAAATTTGACTGGAGGATATTTGATTTTATTCGCGCGTGATCCCGCGGGAATAGCAATATCTATAAACCGGGGTATCTCATCAGTAGCCCCATAGAAATATAGCGCGGACAGCAGACAAATCACACCCTTTGATGTTTGAAGTGACGCAATTACATAATCCGGATGAGATCCGATAGTGTCCCCGACGAGACGATACAGCCCTTTTCCTATTTTTTCAATCTTCTTTTCATTTTCATTTTTCTTAATCATGTCAGGATGAAATCCCGCTTTTCGAATCGAAGAAAATCGGGCTACTCCACCGTGACTCTTAAAATATTCAATTATTTTGCCTGTTTTTGCCTTCATTATTCCTCCGTACTTTATGTCAATAGTTATGCGTAAGTATATACATTAAGTCCGAATTTGTCAAGAAAAGCGGAATTTTCATTACACCGGCATATTCTAAACGGAATTTTGACTAATGAGCGGTATATGAGATTGCTTCGCCGGCTTGATACTTTTGTGTTCGCAATGACGATAGCGTGCCATTAGGGACGGGCCCTGGTTTTCTTCGCGCCCGCCTTCGCGAGTGTGAACTCCGGCGGGAATCCGGGCGCGAATCATGGATCCCCGACTAAAACATCCGGGGATGACATGTGGACTATAGATCGAATTTCAATTCTAATTGAGGATTCTGAGCCTTCACTTCTTTGAGAATACCTTTTAGCAAACGGATGGCGTCTTTAAACGCCTTCTCTGATTCAGACGGTGCCAAGAGAAAGCCTGCTTCATAAGTCATTTCATTACGTTTACGCAATTTGCCTTGTTTGAGCAATCTTTTATAGATACTATCCATCAACCCATTTTCCCTTTAAGCAGAATGACTTTCCCTTTAAGCACCTGAGCGAGAAAAGCCCCCTCCACCTGCCGCTCTTTTTCAAACTCCGTTTTTGTGTATATCGCGAAATTCACTTCACGGTTTAATGCCTGCTCTATCTTACGAACCTTTCGCGTGAATACATTTGTGTTACATCTTCCCACCAGGACCAGGTCAATATCCGAGGATTTTGACTCTCCTCCCTTAGCGTAAGATCCATAAATGAAGGCCAAAGATACTGACGGAAACTCCTCTATCAGCCTTTTAAGGCTGCCCTCTACCCCTTCCGTTTTTGAAACGATCCTTTTTAATTCATGATATAGCGGATAGGACGGTTCCAGTTTGTAATACTTGGCCCGGCCCCTGACCTTTGAATCAAAAAGCCCTTCATCAGAGAGCTTTCGAAGCTCCCTGGATATATTGCCGGGATCTTCGCTTATAAAAACAGCCAGTTCGCGCACATAAAAATCTTCTGTGGGGTGCGTAAAGGCATATGTTAATATTTTCCGGCGCAATTTTGTATTGAATAGAACGTTCATCCAGCCATCCTGATGTTGCAAGTTTCACATCATTTGATGTAAATTATACAAATTTATACCTCCGGGGCAAAGAAAAGTCCGTCATTCAGGGATAATATCCCGTTACGCGGACAGTCCGTATAACCCGGTATTTCGGCGCGCGATTTAACATTCCACCCGCGCCCTGCTTGCTATGCGAATGCGCCTGATATCTTTTTCACTGCCTCCCCGGCATAACAGTCCTGACTTTTACAGAATATCAAAAACAGTTTCTGCGCGGAGTTGTTGTCAACGATGTTTACGGTTTTCGTCCGAATATTCTGTGAAACACCAGCCGGATAAGGAAGCCCGTATCATCAATAAAATAACGTTTAATCATTCGTCTGGGATCGACAAAGCAGCGCCACAGCCATTCCAACCGCAGGCAGCGGACGATTCCCGGAGCGCGAGGTATCGTCCCGGAAAGATAATCAAAAAGAGCTCCCACTCCCAGGCAGAGCCGGGGATTCAATCGGTCGCGGTTACGGTGTATCCATTTTTCCTGGATCGGCACGCCCATGGCCACAAACAACACCTCCGCGCCGGATTCATTTATTTGATCAATAACGGCCTCGTCCTCCTCCACATACCCATGATGTGTGCCGACAATCTGGATAT
>JAGLNJ010000107.1 GCA_023139575.1 Candidatus Omnitrophota bacterium
AATTCTTGAAATTGTTTTAGCTGACCAGTTGAATTGATTGGTTAAAATGACAATAATATTTCCGGTTTCGGAATCTTTGCAGCGAATTCGACGTAACAGATAAGGATATTTTTGTTTTGTGTGAAATTCTTTGAGTTCAATGATTTGACCTGAATAAATGTCTTTGAGATGTTCAGCAGACCTGCGTTCGACAACCTTGTAATCAGCATTTTTTTAAGTCTAGTGATGAAGAAGATTTTTTTATCGACGAGGGTTAGGTGCCAGGCGAAATTTGTATATCCCCGGTCAAACACGACAACATCATCGCGCTCTAAGGGGATATTTAAAACAGATTTTTGTTCAACCCGGATTTAGGCGTACATGAGGATAAGCCAGAAATGATTGTAGAATTATTAGGCCGGCTCATTGAAAAAAGAAGCAATGCGGTTGTGATTAATGTGAATAATTTGTTTTATGAAGTCTTGGTGCCATCTTCTGTATTACAAAGGATTGAAGATCACCTCGATCAGGCGGGAAATATTCGCTTGATTATTCACCATTATATACAGATCAGTCCTTCCAGCGGAACGCCTGTGCTGATTGGGTTTTTGAATACCATTGAACGGGATTTTTTCCAAAATTTTATTAAGGTTTCGGGTATTGGGCCGCGTGCCGCGGTTCGAGCCCTGAATAAACCTATATCGGAAATTTCACACGCTATTGCCGAAGGTGATTGTCAATTCTTAAAATCATTGCCGGGAATAGGAGTTCAAAAGGCCAAGGAGATTGTTGCCAAGCTGCAGAATAAGGTAGGCAAATACGGACTCATTCAGGATGTTAAGAGCGCTGATGAGGGGCAGCTGGGGGATGTGGTAAAGAGTGAGTTGCAGGATGAGGCTCTTGAGGTTTTGCTACAGTTGCAATACAAGAAGCAGGAGGCGAAAGATATGATCCGGAAAGCCTTGGAACGCAAGTCAGATATAAAATCGTCGGAAGAATTATTGAATGAAATTTATAAACAAAGGATAAGATTATGACGGAAAATTTAACTGTAGATTATTTTAAGCCTGTTATTGAAGGTCTTTTGTTTATCAGTGATAAACCCGTTATGATTGACCAAGTGAAAGATGTTTTAAAAACAGCGAGTATCCCAGAGATCAAGAAGGCCCTCTTGGAACTGAAAGAAGACTATGACGAGACAACGCGTGGCATGACCATTCTTGAGATCGCGGGCGGGTATCAAATGCTGAGCAGCCCGCATTATGCGTCTTATATTCGGGATTTTTTTAAGAGAAGGGTTAAAGAGAAATTATCACGTCCGGCTTTAGAAACCTTGGCGATCATCGCCTACAAACAGCCCGTATCCCGTGGGGACATTGAATTGATCCGCGGTGTGAATTCAGATGGGGTGACCATCAATCTTTTAGAAAAAGGTTTGATTAAGGTTATGGGGCGCAAGGATGTGCCCGGTCGACCCTATCTTTATGGTACGACGAAATTATTCTTAGAGTATTTCGGTCTCAAATCTCTGAGAGATTTGCCCAAGTTGGGGGATTTTCCAGCGCTAGCCTTATCGGTTAATGAAGCAAGTGAGGGGGGGGGATTGAAGAAAATCAAGCAGCAGAACCGGTGGCAGACGGGCAGGCGACTGCTGATAGTGCTGCGCCGGAACCGGAACAAATATCCGTAGGGGAAAATGACACCACCGAGGGTAATGCCGCTGTATCAGATGAAGCAGGGGAAGATAGTGTTGTGGATTTAAAAAAGGCCATGGAAGAAGTATCCGCAGAAGAATTTCAAGGGCAGGAAGAGCGGGAGACAAAAATAAATAATCATTTGGCAGATGAGGCAGAAGATTCTTTAAATGTTACAGGTGTAGAAGCAGTGACGGGACATGCCAATATAGATGACAGTGTAACTATCACAAAAAAGGAAGAATAGGACTATGAGTCTTAAAGATTTTCGAGATAAAATTGACCAGATTGACAAGAAAATTGTAAGCATGCTGAATAAACGGGCGAAGTTGAGCTTGAATATAGGTAAACATAAATTAAAAAATAAGAAAACAATCTATGCCCCGGATAGAGAAAAGCAAGTTTTCAAGCGCGTTAAGTCTTTCAATGACGGGCCTATGACAGACAATGCTTTGGAAGCGGTGTATCGTGAAATTATGTCGAGCTCTCTCTCGTTAGAAAAATCGTTAAAGATTGCTTATTTAGGCCCCATGGCATCGTTCACGCATTTAGCCGCGCAAAAGAAATTCGGGTCACAAATCGACTATGTTCCATTCGGTGATATTGCAGAAGTCTTTCGTCAAGTTGAGAACGGCTATTGCGATTATGGGGTGGTGCCAATTGAAAACTCTATTGAAGGAGCTGTGACCCATACATTTGATTTATTGGTGGATTCAGAAATTAAAATCTGTTCGCAAGTTTTGCTTGAGATATCACACAACCTTATGTCAAAAACGGATTTGAAAAGTATTAAAAAAATATATTCGCACCCCCAGGTTTTTGCCCAGTGCCGGCATTGGTTACAGAATAATTTTACAAATGTGGAATTGATCGGAGTTCCATCGACCACAAAAGCAGCCCAAATTGCTGCTAAAGAAAAAGGGGCGGCTTGTATTGCGTCTCATTTGGCCGCTAAGGTGTATGACATGAAGATCATCAAGAAGGATATTGAGGATCTTGCGCATAATATTACCCGTTTTTTGGTTATTGCTAACAATGATGTGCCACCGACAGGAAAAGACCAGACATCTATTTTGTTTTCGATTAAGGATCGGGTAGGAGCTTTGCATGATATGCTCATTCCCTTTACAAAAAACGGTATCAATCTGACAAAGATTGAATCAAGGCCATCTAAAAAATGCGCTTGGGATTATTACTTTTTTGTCGATTTTGAAGGACACAAGGAAGATGAGAAGGTGAAGAAGGCCTTGATTCAATTAGAGGAATTGTGTAAATATCTCAAGATTTTGGGATCGTATCCGATGTTGCCATGAAAGAAAAAGTTAACAAAAATATTTTGAATGTAACCCCTTATCAGCCCGGAAAGCCCATTGATGAAGTGCTCCGTGAACTGGGCCTAAAAGATGTTATTAAATTGGCGTCAAATGAAAATCCGTATCCTCCTTCACCAAAAGTTATTGCGGCTATTTCTGAAGCGGCCCTGGAAGTGAACCGCTATCCGGATAGCGGGTGTTTTTATTTGCGCAGGGAGTTGGCCAAACATCTAAACGTTTCGGAGGGCCATCTGATCTTCGGCAACGGTACGGATGAGGTGATTGTCATGGTGATCAGGGCGTTTATTGAGCAGGGCGACGAGATTGTCATTGCCCAACCAACCTTTATGGTTTATTCTATCGCGGGTAATATCGTCGGGGCAAAAATCAAAACGGTTCCATTGATTGATTTTGATTATGATTTAGAAGGGATGGCCAAAGCGGTGACGGACAAAACAAAAATTGTTTTTATCGCTAATCCGGATAACCCGGCAGGAACGTATGTGAATAAAGATCAGTTGCGAAAATTCTTGGATACCATTAGAAAGGATATCGTTGTCTTTATGGATGAAGCTTATTATGAATTTGTTTATGAAAATGACTATCCGGATTCTTTGGCTTTACAAAAAGAATATCCGAATCTTTTCGTCAGCAGGACGTTTTCAAAATCTTACGGCTTGGCCGGTTTGAGAGTTGGTTATGGGATTGCGACGAAGGAAATAATTGATTTGATCAATCAAGTGCGTGAGCCTTTTAATGTGAATTCTATCGCTCAGGTTGCGGCATTGGCTTGTTTGAAAGACCAAGAGTATTATGATGACATCCTAAAAAAGAACGAGGAGCAGAGGCAGTTTTTATATAAGTCTCTTGAGGAAACAGGTCTTTCATGCCGTAAGACATATACAAATTTTATACTGGTTGACGTTGCTGATAAGAAAGACATTGCCCAGTTACTTTTGGAAAAAGGTATTATAATCCGTCGGATGAAAGCGTGGGGACTTGATCAATATATCCGCATTACCATTGGCACGCCAGAGGAAAATAAACGATGTGTCAAAACTATAAAAGACATATTAGAGATTTGAAGGAGGACGTATGATAGTTATTTTAAAACCTGATGCGACTGAAAAACAAATTAGTCGTATCATTGAAAAAGCGGAGAGCTTAGGGCTTAAGGCACACACCTCACGAGGTGTGGAAAGAACTATTATCGGGTTTATCGGCCCGGAAGATGTCTTACGGGTTATTCCTTTGGAGGTTTATCCCGGCGTGGAAAATGTCATTTCGGTTTTGGCGCCGTATAAATTGGTTTCCCGGGAATTCAAGCCGGAAAATTCTATTGTCAAAATAAATGATGATATTTCTTTCGGCGGGACAAAGATTCCCATAATGGCCGGGCCGTGTTCCATAGAGAACTATGACTCACTGCTTAATATAGCTAAAAAGGTTAAAGAAGCTGGAGCCTCCGTTTTAAGGGGTGGTGCCTTTAAACCGCGCACATCACCGTATGATTTTCAGGGTCTCGGAGAAGAGGGGTTGAAATATTTAAAAGAGGTGGGCGTTGAAGTGGGTTTAGCCACTGTGACGGAATTGATGGACCCGCGACATGTCGAATTGATCGATAAGTATGTGGATATTTATCAGATCGGCGCGCGCAATATGCAGAATTTTTCTCTATTGAAAGAGGTCGGGGCTACGCAGAAGCCTGTTCTTTTGAAAAGAGGGTTAAGTGCCACAATCAAAGACCTCTTGATGTCGGCTGAATATATTCTTTCCAAAGGGAATTTTAATGTCATTTTATGTGAACGAGGTATACGTACTTTTGAGACGGCAACGCGCAATACTTTAGATATTAATGCCATACCTGTTGTGAAAAAATTGTCCCATCTTCCTATTGTTGTTGATCCCAGTCACGGGACAGGGCATTGGGGGCTGGTGGGAAGTGTCGCCAAGGCAGCGGTAGCAGCGGGCTGTGACGGTTTGATGATAGAGGTGCACGATAACCCGGAAGATGCTTTTTCCGATGGTGTCCAGTCATTAAAGCCGGAGAAATTTTTATCTGTTATAGAAGAAGTAAAATTTGTAGCTAAGGCGGTATCTCGAGAATTATAAGGATAACTTTTTTCAAAATTCTAATCACTAAAAGGAAAACTAATGCCTTTACGTATTCAATTATTTAGAAAAGTTACAATAATCGGTGTGGGCCTCATTGGTGGCTCCATTGGATTGGCTATCAAGAAACATAAACTTGCCCGTGAAGTCGTGGGTATTTCGCAACGCCATTCGACACTTATGATGGCTTTGAAGAACGGCGCGATTGATCATGCTTATCACGATATCAAAAAAGCTGTATTCAATGCTGATTTGGTCATCCTGGCCACCCCGGTGAGTATTATCAACGGAATGTTTTCGATGATCGCCCCGCATATCAGGAAGAATTGTATTGTTACTGATGTAGGGAGCGCAAAATTGTCTATTGTTAATACGGCCCAGGAAAGATTGCCGAATCCTTCATTATTTGTCGGAGCGCATCCTCTGGCCGGGTCAGAGAAGAAGGGCGTGCAGTTTGCTGACCCGGATCTCTTTCGGAATTCACTTTGTATTATTACCCCAACGGAAGTAACGAATCGTTCAGCTTTGGAAAGGATAAAAAAGTTGTGGATAAAGCTGGAGTCCAATATTGAAATCATGAGCCCGGAACAGCACGACAGCATTTTGTCTTACATAAGTCATCTGCCGCATTTAGTGGCCTATGCGTTGATGGAGACTATTCCGAATGAATATTTAAAATATGCTGCCCAAGGCTTGAAGGATACAACTCGTGTTGCTTCGTCATCACCGCAATTGTGGAGTGACATATTTCTTGGCAATAAGAAAAATATCATCAATGATCTGGACTACGTAGTAAATAATTTGTCACAAATCCGAAAATGTCTTGATATCAATGATAGTAAAGGATTAGTCGAGCATTTTAAGACGGCCAAAATAAAAAGGGATAGGATTGATTGATATGACAGAGAAAATTGAAACAAATATTATCACGATTGATGGCCCCTCCGGGGCAGGAAAGAGCACCGTCGCCAGGGCTTTAGCCAAAAGGCTTAATTTTGCTTATTTGGATACCGGCGCGATGTACCGCGCTTTGACCTTGAAGGCGTTAAAGGCGGGTATTGATTTGGCCGATGAACAACAGCTCATCGAATTAGCCGATGAAACAACTATTGAAATGATTACCAGCGAAAGGTCAGGACTGAAGGTTCTCCTTGATGGAGATGACGTGACCGAAGAAATCCGCACGATGGAGGTCACGAACAATACTTTTTATATCGCGCGTGCGCCCAAGGTAAGATTACTTATGGTTGATTGGCAAAGAAAGCTGGGGGAAAAGGCGGATGTTGTGATTGAGGGGCGTGATGCAGGAACCGTCATTTTTCCTAAAGCCACTTATAAATTTTATTTAGATGCTGATTTCGCGGAGCGTTGTCAACGACGATGCAGAGAGTTGCGGGAAAAGGGTGAAGAGGTGGAAGAAGATAAACTCGCGGAAGAAATGAAGGATCGTGATCATAAAGATATCTCCCGAGAAGCGGGTCCTCTTAAGCAGGCCAAAGATGCGATTTTAATTAATTCAACGAGCCTTTCGATTGAGGGGGTTGTTGATAAATTATTGGAATATATATCGGTTTAATTTGAAGGGCACAAGCGGATAGGGTCCTGACAGCAAAGATGTTCTTGCCCTTTTGACTATGGGCCTTAAGTGACTTGTGATTTTTTATAATGGACAAGAATTTAGTTAGAAACTTCTCTATCATCGCGCATATTGATCATGGAAAGTCTACATTAGCAGACCGTCTTTTATTATTTTCCGGCGCGATAGATGAAAGAAAGTTCAAGAATCAGCTGCTGGATGACATGGATTTGGAGCGTGAGCGCGGCATCACGATTAAGGCCTCGGCCGTGCGCATTGATTATAAAGCGGATGATGGTAAAAATTATATCCTCAATCTCATTGATACCCCGGGCCATGTCGATTTTGCTTATGAAGTAGAGAAATCATTGCGGGCCTGTGAAGGGGCACTACTGGTGATTGATGCTTCCCAGGGTGTCGAGTCACAAACAGTCGCAAATTATTATCTGGCTATTGATAGTAATTTGGAAATTCTTCCTGTCATAAACAAAATTGATATTGCAAATATTGATATCAATCATGCAAAAACCGAATTAATTGAAGGCTTGGGTTTTAAAGATAATGATATAAAACTTGTTTCCGCGAAAGAAGGGACAGGCATTAAGGATCTCTTTGAAAAAATACTGCAGTTCATTCCCTCGCCGGATGGAGAGGGCGATGAACCTCTGCAGGCACTGATTTTTGACATGAAATATGATATTTACAAGGGGATAATTATTTATGTGCGCATATTTAGCGGAAAGCTTAAACCCAACATGCGTATCAAGATGATGCACAAAGGGAAAGAATTCAACATAGATGAGCTTGGTGTTTTTCGTCCCGAAGCTGTTAAGGTCAAAGAATTGACCTGCGGTGAGGTCGGGTATCTGACTTGTAATGTTTATGATCCGCAAGAAGTAAGAGTGGGGGACACGGTTACCGAATCGGCGCGCCCCTGTCAGGAGCCGTTAGAAGGATACCGGCAACTAAACCCGTTAGTTTTTTCCGGCGTGTATCCGGTGAATTCCAAAGATTACATGGCCCTGCGTGAGGCAATAGCTAAGCTGAGGTTAAGCGACCCCAGTTTTGTGTCCGAACCGGAAACATCCCAAACATTCGGTCATGGCTTTCGCTGTGGGTTTCTGGGATTGTTGCATATGGAAATTGTTCAGGAAAGACTGCAGCGCGAATTCGATTTAAATCTTCTTTTAACAACACCTAATGTCAAGTTTCGCGCCGTCACAAAAAATAAAGAAGTCATCGAGATCGAGAATCCTTCGCAATTGCCCGACACGTCTAATATTCAAACTTTTGAAGAACCGTATCTTGAAGTTTCCATTTTGACTCCTGTTTCCAGCATGGACAAGGTTATGGAATTAGCAAAGAAAAAAAGAGGAGTTTATCGGAAGAGTGATTTTGTTTCCGACAGAATGCGAATTATTTTTGATATACCCCTTTCCGAGGTCATCGTCGATTTTAATGATTTGATCAAGTCTGTCACCAGAGGGTATGGTTCGATTGATTATAAATTCAAAGGTTACTTGCCGGCCAACATTTCAAAGTTGGATATCATGATTAACGGCAAGGTTTGTGACGCTTTTTCCTGTTTGGTTATTAAAGATCGCGCTTATGATAAAGGGCAGGCCTTAGTCACTAAACTCAAAGAGCTTATTCCGCAACAGCTTTTTGAGGTCAAGGTTCAGGCCACCTGTGATGGGCGGATTATATCCAGCGCTAAGATCAAATCGGCGGGGAAAAATGTTACGGCCAAATGTTATGGAGGGGATATTACCCGCAAACGCAAGCTTTGGGAGAAGCAAAAAGAAGGGAAGAAACGCCTTAAACAAATTGGGAATGTGGAAGTTCCTCAAGAGGCATTCCTGGCTGCCTTAAAACTATAACAGGAAAAATAATAATGTTCAAATATTTTCAAATGGATTTTGAAGCGAAAGAATTTAAATCTACGACTGATATCGCTGAATTAACCAGCTTGCTTGAGCGCGACTGGCCGGAGATCTCTATGAATATGGAGAACGGCGAATTGCAGAAGCTTAATTCGTTTTTGCAGATCCCTGATTTTCTTGATGCTGTAGAGAGGAAAGGGATTGTCAGCCAGTTAGATTCAAAGGATACCCTCATGCAGAAAATTTATCTGCTCGGGAGGAAAACGCATAAATACCGTACGGAAAACTATGCGTCAATGTCTAAGGGACAGCAGCGGACGATTCGCCGTCTCAATCGGACTTTATTAGAATCGTTGCATTCCAATAAATGCCCGCATAAAACAGATGTTGTCTTTATCGCCAAAGAATGGTTTGATTCTCTGCTTATTGCTTTTGTCCTGGCGATGTTTATCCGCACATTTTTTTTCCAGGCATTTCGTATTCCCAGCGGTTCTATGCGCCTCACTTTGATAGAGGGAGATAAACTCATTGTTAACAAACTGCATTATGGGGCTAAAGTTCCTTTCTCTCAAAAACGTCTGCTCGGTTTCTCGGAACCTGAAATAGGCGATGTCATCGTCTTCATCTATCCCGAGGATCCCAAACGTGATTTTATCAAACGCCTTATTGCGAAAGGCGGTGATGAGGTAGAAATTAAATTTGGTGATATCTATATAAATGGGGAATTGGTTGAAAATTCCTTTATTAAAAACACCTATTATTATAACCGCGGTTCTTACGGCTTGGCGGGCCAAAAGGTTAAAGTTCCCGAGGGACATTACTTTACCCTGGGTGATAATAGCGGGTCCAGCAGCGACAGCCGTTATTGGGGATTTGTCCCGGAAAATAACATTATTGGTAAAGCCTCGATTATTTATTGGCCGCCGCAGCGGATCAGATTTATAAAATAAAATAGGGAAAACTATTGATGAAACAGTTTTTAGCCCTGATCATATTGGTCTTACTGTTAGGTTGCACTGCCGTGTCATCTGAGAAAAAAAGCTTGGGTGTTATCGCTGGCAGACAGCAGCAGGCTGAAACGTCAAAAGAGGTTGAAGAGGCGATCAGTTCCGTTATAAGCTCAATGAGCGGCCGGGATATTAATCATGATGATATGAAAGAGCTGATGGGGCAGTTACGGCGTGATGATGAAGCAAAAGAAGCCGTAGAAGTCATAACGGAAGGGATAGTTAATAAAGGGATCAAATATTGTCCTGTAACGGGGAAGCGTTACAGTCCTCAAACGGAGAGATGTCCTGAACATGACGTGCTTTTGAAATGGGTCGATGATCAAGATTATTAATGATTTTACCAGATCGATAAATAGAACAAGATAAGAAGGGTGGCAAAAATGATGTTGTTATGGGCCGTGGTTACGAGCTATTTAATGGGATCGATACCCACGGCATATCTTTTTGGAAAATATTATAAAGGGATAGATATTCGAAAATTCGGATCCGGCAATGTAGGCGCGACTAACGCCATAAGGGTTTTAGGAAAAAAGCCGGGAGTTATGGTGTTATTGATAGATATTATCAAGGGGATTATTCCTTTGACGATTGTCGGGGATATATTTGCGCTGGAAGGGGTGTTTTTCCGGATTTTGCTGGGCGTGGCTGTCGTTGTGGGCCATAACTGGACAATCTTTCTGCAATTTAAAGGTGGTAAAGGTATCGCCACCAGTTTTGGTGTTCTGATCGGATTGACCCTTAAGTTTGCCATGCTGCGGCCTGTTTTACTGATGGGGGTTTTTTCTTGGGCTGTTGTTTTTTTAGCCTTTGGTTATGTGTCCTTGGCCTCTATTTTTGCCTCTACATTATTGCCTATTCTGATGCTTCTAACTGACCAGTCCTTTGAGCTTATTATGCTGGGGGTGATTTTTTGCGTGTTTGTCGTGGTGCGTCACCGTCCCAATATCAAAAGGTTGCTGGCCGGAAAAGAGCCCCACGTTTCTTTTCCTTTCCAGAAAAATAAAAAATAGCTAATGAATTCGTAAAGCGTTGAAGAATAACACTTTAAATGATGCGGGTGTATTCCTGCCAAAATCACCCTTAATTATTGTATTTTATCGTTCTTTTTATAACGATTTATGGGGCTTGATGTCAATTTATTTGTAATTTTTTTTTACGTTTACAAATTTCATCTCAAATAATCTCGGCGAGAAAAGTGATTTCCATATCGCAATGGAAGCGTTTTCTTCATTCCCGTCAAATCCCCTTGTTTGGTATTCGTGGCGTGTTATACTTCGAATACAGTACAAATAATTAATATAATTATTAAGGAAAAACAAATGCGTGAAATAATGTATAAAAAAAGACAATCCATTATCCATCGCCGCAAATGTATCACTATTGATGAGCGGGCGGAAGACAAAGATTGCAAAACGCATGTTCGCAAAAATTTCATATATATAGTCCGTAAAACCAAAAAGATCAAAAAACGTTTTAATAAGCCGGAAGTTCACATTAAAAAAACTTTTGATTCAAATACCCTTGTGGAGGGATTTTCATTTCGTGTCAAAGGTTCCTTCAGCATGAATAGAGGCAGACATTTTTTTAACGTAGATTTCTGCCATACTTTGAAAATTAATATTAAATGGAAAAATAAAATATTCTCCCCCAACAAGTCAGCCACTCTGACGTAATACATCCTAGTTAATGCTCATCATTAGTACCCGGCTAGCGGAAGGTTAACCCCTTCCGCTAGTTTTTTGTGGTGCGCCCGGCAGGGCCGCACTTACTGTGCGCCCAGCATGGGCGCTTGCTAGTCGGTGCAAGACCGATACGGGGGTTGATAGTGCCAACTGTTAGCTCAAGACAAGGGTGTCCATCGTGAGGTGTGAGCCAGAGGCTCATCCGGCCTATGGCGGAGAATCTGAAGGAAGTCGGCGGCAAAGCTCCGGTCTGAGGAACACGAACCGCATATAAGGCATATGCCTGTTGGG
>JAGLNJ010000108.1 GCA_023139575.1 Candidatus Omnitrophota bacterium
GGATTGGGCGACAAAATCTAGAGGGATTTTTCCATCCGGTAAAGCGAATCTGAGGGTGAATGTTCCATCACCGCGCAGCTTAATAACTTTATTGCCGCGGCGAACTTCCGCGTCAGGCTCCGTACGGCCATAGACGATCAGCTCCGTCCACAACTCAAAGAAAAACTTGCGTTCTCTCATTTCTTGAACACTGGCCCCTGACGATATGCCTTCTCTTCTTTCGCTGGCACCACCACGCAACATCATTTCTGCGGAGGCCCCCAACAATAATTTTTTATAATATTCGCTTCTTGAAAGACCATCAATTAGGCTGACTTCTAAGTCAAATTTTTTCAAACCGAGAATATCCCGCAAAGATCTTTGCGGCCCGCTGCCATTCCCTTTGCGTTTTCCACGAACCTTTCTTAACAAAGGGAACAAGTTCGCGTAATAGGCCCGAATATCATTCTCCGTCAAATGAAACATCCGCCCTTTTTTGCCTTTGGGTGACGGCTGATAGGAATCTTTTCTGCGCTGCGCTTCCCGGCGATATTGAATTTTTGTTCTCGGACGAACAAAAGGCTTGTCGGGCTTTTCCTCCTGGACGTTCATCCATATCATATCTGAACGCCCGGAAAAAGAATCTCGGGGAGTATTTGCACAATTGGATCGCGCCATAGGGAAGAATTGGCCATCCGGCGTACGCATGCCGATATCAGACGTATAACTGGCACCCGCGTTCCATAAATTGATGTACCAATTATTTGATTGGCATCCGACTTCAATATCAAACTGATGATGGGCATTCCATCCATTAAAGTCAATAGCCGTAATATCATATAAACGCAAAACAAAAACCGACTGATGAAAAACATCGCCCATCTGATTTTTAATATCTTCAAATTTTTCAGAAGCAATTTCCCAATAGGCATGCAGCCAATACGGATCCCGTGCCATCAGTATCAAACGTGTGGTATTGTATGAAGCAGGAAGAGAATAATTTTCGACGATGTCTGTATTAGACTTTCGCAAAATCGGGCGCGACCTTGCTGCATCCGTCTTCTGTTTAACCTGCGATCTTGCCTTACTGGTTCTTTTTGTTTTTGGAGTTCTTTTTGGCTTAATCATTACTATACTCGTTTATCAATAGTTATATACTTCCAGCATCTCGTCGGCTATTGTATCCCAGGAAAAAACGGTTTCAACCGCTATACGTCCATTACGCCCCATCCAACGCGCATAATCAAAGTCTGAAAATAAAGTCCCCAATCCCCATGCCACAGAATCAGGATTATCGTAAATCTTTAAACCATTGACCTCATGCCATACAATCTCGGAGGGCCCGCCGTTAGATGATGCCACGACAGGCTTACCAGCGCTCCATGCCTCTAGAATAACGATACCAAAGGGCTCATTACGGCTCGGCACGCAAACGCAATCGCAGGCCTTAAAAAGATCTTTGAGCTCCCAACCGTTTTTATATCCTAAAAACCGTGTCGCATGGGCAACACCTAAATCCCGAACATGATTCTCGACATCCAAGCGCATTTCGCCGTCACCAACGAAAACGAACTTGGTATTCGGATAATAATTCAAGACATGCGGAATGGCGTTAGCTAACAGATCCGGCCCCTTTTGGTAGACAATCCTCCCGACGAAAAGAATCATCGGATCCATCGGGCCGACGCCATACATACTCTTGATCGTTCCGGGGTCAAGCCAACCGTCATAATTACCGTATGACACGGCATTATAAATTACATCAACCTTGTCTTCCGGCGTGTTATAAATCCACATGGTTTCATTTTTTAATGACTTTGAAACCGCGACGACATGATCAGCACAATAAGTCCCCAGCCATTCAATATGGCGCACTCTTTCTGAATTGCCATTAAAGAAATTATTGCCGCAACGACCGTATTCTGTGGAATGAATGGTAAAAATAGATTTGTGTCCTCTGCCCTCCTTGATCCACGCCAAGGCATTTGAGGTTAACCAATCATGGGCATGCACGACATCAAACCGCCCGATATGATCTTCTGTGGCAAAAAATACATCAACAAAAGATCGGCACATATTATTCACTTCTTCAATAAAATCAGGATGAGTCCCGAAAGGGCAACGATGATAATGCACACCGTGAATGCATTCATATTGCGGATGATCCGAGCGACCCATACGGGTAAAAATATGAACCTCTTGACCTTTTCTTTCAAGTGCGGAAGCCAACTCGGAAACATGCAATGCTATACCGCCAACATGAATAGAATGAACTGATTCCCAGGAAAGAAGAGCTATTCGCATTTTTACACCTTTATTACAGAGTTTATGGAACCAATATCTGAATCACTAATATGCCCATTTTTCGGGTCGGTCCACCAATCTCCATCTACAATAAATTTATACTGATACGTCCCTGGCGGCAGGTCCAACCCGACATTCCACACACCGGCCCAGGACTTCCTCATCGGAATCCCTTCCGATGACCACGATTGGAAATCCCCTGTTAAAGAAACATTCCTGGCCTCAGGTGCGCGCAGTTTGAATTTTGTTTTTTTAATTCCAGTTTTTGTAAACACGCTTATATCCTTTCCGTAAAGAAATTTGTACTTCCTCAAAGAAATAACCGAAAGGCAGCTTCTCCCGCACAAAGCAATCACGCAACTCTATATATATTTATGTAATAAAAAAATCACGATTCAGATGTTATCACACTATTTTAGGTCAATTAATATTACATCAAAATGTTTCATTGTCAATATTTTTTAACTTTATAACGAAACTCTAAAGCCATGCAACCAAGAACTTTAAAAAATAAAGCCGTTTACACACCACATCATAATTTACCCCAAAATCACATCTCACTATTGAAAACCAGCGCACCCGGAAAATGATTTAAAACATGGCCGACACTCAGCACCCGCCCGTCCATTTCCTCAGCCATTACCTCACTACCTGATATAGCATCCGTCCATTCCCCCGGGGCTTCTTTAGGCAAAATGATTCGCGTATCATCCCACACCTCCAAGCCGAGTGGATTGTCGCCTTCCTTAATAACCCGGGTCAGGAAACGGGGAGCCACACAAATAACCCATGTCTTTTCCAAAGAACGAGCGAAAGCGACAACGGATTCCTGATGTTTTCCTGACACGTCGAGCGGAGTATAAGCACCGCGCTGAAAAACATCAGGATTATTTCTCCTTGCCTGCAGAGCCCTGTAAATCAAAAATAATTTTATACGACCATCTTCCTTGCTCTCTAAAAGTTCGGCCATCAGCTCTGATACATTTTTTTGCTCTTTTTGCTTTATGTAATTGAGACACTCTTTACGCTTCGTATAATCAACCGGGCGCCTGTTATCCGGATCAACAAGATTCAAATCCCAAAGCTCACCCCCCTGATAAAAATCCGGAACCCCGGGAGCGGCAATTTTAAGAAGAGACTGGGAAAGCGAATTAAAAATGCCGTAATGGGCAATCTGTTTTTGAAAAAGTAAAAATTCTTTCAGGAATTCATTACCCTCATCATCGCACAGGATCTTGTCAACAAAAGTCAAACACGCCTCTTCATAAACGTCATCCGGTTTTATCCATGCTGAGTAGGACTTCGCCTCACGGACCGATTTGATAACATAGGCCTTGAACCTTTCGGCAAACTGCGTCAAATCCTGCTTCACAAAAGGCAGCGCACCTAACAGGGTTTGATAAATTGTGTACTCCCCGTTTTCATCCGGGTAATATTTGTTTTTTACACGCTTCTTTTTGCGTCTGTTGATGCGGCGCCACTTTTTAAGATTACTATCCCAATCATGAGGCATCTCGGACAGGACATTGATTCTGGCCCGGACATCTTCGCCGCGCTTCGTGTCGTGAGTGGAAAGCGCATTCATGGAATGCGGCAAAAACAAATTTCTTTTTTCATTAAACTGATGGAATTCATCTACTGAGACACCAAAACGATTGGGATCGCTGCCGACCTCATTCAGTGAACTTAATTTGTTATAGTTATAGAGCACCGTATCTTCAAACCCTTTCGCCATCAAGGGGCCGGTAAACTGCTGGAAACGCATCACAAAATCATAAAGAAGATCTCTCTCTTTTTCTTCAATTTCTTCAGCGAATCCCAATAATAAATATTGCTTAATATAGCTTAATTCGTAAAACAACTCTGGTGTGCGCTGTAATGATTTTTCTATCGCGTCATCAATATAGTTTCTATCTTCTTCTGTCAACGCCTCATTATTGATATAAGTCCGATAGACAGGAAAATTTGCCATGACCTCCACCAAGCCCTTGCGTAAACCATAAAGAGTGATGTCTCTGCCGTATCGTTCACGACTCGCGATCTTTTTTACCATATGCGCCAAATTATCAATATCTCCGGCCATATGCTTCCCGATGATCAAACGCTTTTTATTATATTGCATATCAATGTATGATGTGTGCATTGCCGTAAACTTATAAAATATTTTCGAGAAATCCCGATCGTGTTCCTTCTGGCAGAACAAACCGTTTACATAATTTAGAAAATCATAACCTGTCGTTCCCTGCACAGGCCATTGCCCGGACAAGGACTCACTAAAATCCAGAATTTTCTCTACAACAATGTAAGCATTCGGGGCAGCGTCTCTTAGGCGCCTTAAATACACCGTCGGATCATACAAACCGTCGATATGATCAATGCGTATACCATCAATTTTCTTGTCTTGAAGAAGTTGAAAAATATATTCGTGAGTGGACTGAAAGACATCCTTATCTTCGACCCTGATGGAAATCAATTCATTAATGGTAAAAAATCGGCGATAATTTAATTCTTCCGCCGCGACTTTCCAAAAAGACAAACGGAAAAATTGTTTTGATAATAACGCGTCCAATTGATCATAACTGCGCGGATCTTTCTCTTTGCCATTAAAGAAAGCAAGCTTCTCATCCATAAAGTCCCGCACCTCTTTATGCTCATTATAAAGAAGCCACAGCATTTCTTTTGCATGCTTGATCTGATCATAACGGCTATGTGTTTTTTGCGATGAAAGCGTCTTAAAAAGATCAATGATCCCTAATACTTTTATCAACTCCGCATTGTTTTTTCCTAATTTATTTTCCAGCACCTGAATGTCGTTTAGAAAAACATCGCCGTATGATCTCAATTTTAACGGAAAACGATGGTCATAGTACTGAATCCTTAATCCATCTTGATTGTAAACAAGCTGAATTTCACCGTTCTCCAAACATTGGGAATACATCTGCCCCAAAAAGGGCGTTAAAACACGTCCATGAAAATGCTCATAAGGATGCAACCAATTGATATCGAAAAAATGAAAATATTGTGAATTGGCCCGATGCTCCAACACATCCATCAGAAAAACATTTTCATGATCAAAAGCCATATGATTAGGAACGATATCCTGCAGCCAATGCATCTTTAAGCCTTTAACGTGCCTGATGAGCCGCCTAAACCCCTCTTCTCCACCGAGCTGAGGATTTATCTTGAGGGGGTCAACGACATCATAGCCGTGTTTGCTTCCCTTTCGAGCCTTAAGAATGGGAGAAGCATAAATATCCGTTATCCCTAATTCATTTAAATAGACAATTATTCCATCGGCCTCCTGGAACCCAAAGTCAGGAGTAAATTGAATGCGATATGTTGACAAGGGAATATGCATTAAAGAACCTTTACTTGTAAATATTCTCCTAATTTATCAAAGGCCGCAATCCATTTCTGAGCATTCTCATGACCTTGCTCACTTTGCGCCTTCATTTCAAAATAAACATTTTTCCCAACAGTAAAATAAACGTTCTGTGCCTTCCATAAATCAATATCTAATGAAAGCGGATGTAAAATTCGCAGAAGCGTTTCAACAATTTCTAAAATCTGAACCCGTTGCGTATGAGCGGCAAGTTCATCCATCATATTGTTGATCTTTCTCCGTGATACAAACTCCAAGGTGACTTTATCAATCTCTAAAGACCAATTCTTCACCTCATCAACCAGTTCTTTCAATCGCACAAAATCAGGGATTTCGCTGCCAATCGCCTTTAAAAGATCCGTATTGATCATAACCAATACCGTGTTAGCGAGCATTTTCGGCAATGGAATATTTAATTGTTTAATAACCTGAATAATCGGATAGTGGTGCTCATTAATCTGCCGTAATGATACCTCGATTTCACCCATGGTCGAGTCTAAAATCTGGTAAAGGATTTTTGTCTGCTCATCTTTAAAAAGATGCCATAAAGAATAATGATTCTTTGAAAAATGTTTTTCAATCAAATGCATGGTCTGGCCAACATCATTTTTACAAAATGAATCATGAATCTCTTGATACATTTTTCCGTACAGCTTATCATCAACAAACCCCCGCACACCTCCCATCAGATTGTGGTCGCCAAGATGAAGAACCGCAAAACTGATCAAATCCTGCTCCCAGGTGATGCGCGATTGAATCAATGCCTTCCCCGTAGCCAGTTTCTGCTTACCCACCTCCAAACGCTCGCACATTTGGTTTGTTGCGGTATAACAATAAATTTCAGTATTATCCTCATATTTTTCAAAAAGCGACGAAACAGCATAATGAGCGCCGACGCGGACTAAATCCAGTTTGGTCGGCTTTATCATCTGATTATAAATATTGGCCCCGTCCTTATACTTACTTATATTACTGCCCGCCCGCTCAAGCAGCGTGATAAAAGTTTTTTCAAAAGACATTTCACTGACTTCTTCTGTTAGCTGTATCGCCCGCGACGCATACTGCATAATTTGCGTTGTCTCGATACCTGATATTTCATCAAAAAACCAACCGCAACTGGTAAACATCAGCATCGCATGACGCTGCATCTCAAAAAGCTTAAGGACTTTGACTTTCTCATCATGATTCAAACTTTTTGCCGCATGCTTAGCCAGAAATCGCTCGGCATTTTTAGATGAACGGTCCAGAACCACGTCAATATATTCATCACGAGCCAACCAGGGATTTTTTATAAAAGGCGCGATTTCTTCTTCATAAACAAGAATAAGGTTGTCCCGCAACCATTCCAAAGAACCACGAAGCGGCATACGCCAGCCTTGTGACCAGCCATCTTTTGCGCCGGAATTACATCCGCAGTCATTGCGCCATCGCTCTATGCCATGAACACAACTCCAGGACGTGTTTTCATAAATTGCAACCTCATATTCCGGCGGAAACTTTTCAAGGTACTCACCATATATTGTTAGCTGAAAAACATCATGATCATCAATGAAGTTCAGGCAGTAAGCCAAGGCCATATCTCCTTTATAATGATGATGGCCATACGTTTCCCCATCTGTCGCAATGTTGACTAGCTGATTTTCGTCATCTTCTCTAAACGCGCCAATTAATCTTTGCGCGAAATCCTCACCGCTTTGCAAGAGTCCTTCAAAAGCAATATTCCGTGATATCGGCCCATCATAAAAGAAAATGTTAATGGTTTTCCCCGACGGAAGATGGCAAACATAAGACCGTCTTGGATCTATACGCGCGCCATCAACATCTTGCCATTCTTTTTCTCCTGATTTTCGCACACTTTTCGCCTGATGAGGGGCCAATATGGTAAACACCACCCCCTGTTCCGCTAAAATTTCCAAGGTTTCAGCATCTACCGCCGTTTCAGGAAGCCACATCCCCTCCGGCTTCCTTTGAAACCGCTTCTCAAAATCTTTTAATCCCCAAATGATCTGGGTTTGTTTATCCCGCTTAGTGGCTAAGGGCATTATCATGTGATTGTAACATTGCGCTAAAGCCGCCCCATGACCGGAAAACTTCTCCCGGCTCAGATTGTCCGCTTCCATAATTGATTGATATGTCCACGGTTCATTGCGTTCGATCCAGGAAAGAAGGGTCGGCCCGAAATTAAAACTGATCTTGGCGTAATTATTAACAATATCTACAATCTTTTTCTTATCGTTTAAAATCCGGGAGGCGGCATTAGGGGCATAACTTTCTGCGGTCACCCTTTGGTTCCAGTCATGATAAGGATAGGCCGAATCCTGCAACTCCACCTCTTCAAGCCAGGGATTCTCCCTCGGGGGCTGATAAAAGTGACCATGTAAACAAATAAAACGGCTCATGATTCATCTTTCTGTTCATAAATGAGAAAACTTCTTTTTTGCACGGTGATTTCTTGCCCGGAAGATACTGACAGCGGCGATGAAGACCCCTCACCTGACCACATTTCTTCTGACGAATCCAGTATTTTGTTAGCTTGTGCCAAATCATCCGGTAAAGCCATGGTGATTTCTGTTTCACCCAAATTAAAAATTATAAAGAAATGATGATTCCCCTTCCATCGCCGAAGGATTACCGCCTTTTCCCTCCCTATCATAACAGCCTTAATATTGCTCCGTTCAAAAACCTGTAGCGGCGGGCAATTCTTTCTAAGAGCAATTAAGATTTGATAAAGTTTATAAATGCATTGATGTCGGTCATTGTCTTTCAAGTTCCCGTTCAGTTTTGATTTATCAAAGGTGAATTCACTTTGCGGGTCGGAAGGGTCTTCCTGCCACCCAAAAGCCTTAAATTCATTTCGTCGCCCGTGCTGAACACTTTTGATAAGATTTTCATCAGAATGATGCGTAAAATAAAGAAACGGCGCCTTTTCGGCATATTCTTCACCCATAAATAACATCGGAATCCCGGGTGAGAGGAACAAAAGCCCGGCAGCGCATTTTAATTTTTCAAAATCTACTAAAACTGAAAGGCGCTCTCCTTTCATGCGGTTGCCGATTTGGTCATGGTTCTGAATGAACGTGACAAATTTATCTGCTGACATCTCATTTGCCTCACTGCCATGCTGACATTTACGAAAAGCTGAATAATCCCAGGAATATATAAAATGTTCATTTAGTGTCTTGACCAATTGATTTACCTGGCCAAAGTCAGCGTAATATCCTTTATCCTCACCCGTCAATAAAGTGTGTATAACATGATGGAAATCATCGCACCATTGCGCATCAATGCCATAGCCTCCTTGCGTTTCAGGCTTGATCACGCGAACGTCATTCAAATCACTTTCAGCGATTAAATAATAGGAGCGGCCTGCTGCTTTTGCCAACTCGGCAACCTCTTCAGCCATCTCCTGCAAAATATGTCTTGCGCCACTGTCATATATGCCGTGTATCGCATCCAGGCGCAAGGCATCAAGATGATACTCCTTAAACCAATAGAGAGCATTCTGGATAAAATAATTCCTCACCCCATAACAATAGGCATCATCGAAGTTGACAGCCTGCCCCCAAGGTGTTTTATATTTTTCGGTAAAATAAGGCCCATACTGTCCTAAATAATTCCCCTCCGGTCCCAAGTGATTATAAACAACATCAAGAATTACAGCTAGCCCCTTTTGATGGCAGCGATTGATGAAATCCTTAAGTCCCCGGGGACCGCCGTATGAATTCTGGACAGCAAACGGATACACTCCATCATAACCCCAATTTCTCTCACCCGGGAATTGCGCGACCGGCATGATCTCAACGGCATTAATCCCCAAATCAATCAGGTCATCAATTCTTGCTGCGGCAGCGGCAAATGAGCCCTCTGCCGTGAAGGTTCCTATATGCATTTCATAGAGGATTTGCTCAGACAAAGGTATGTTGCGCCAGGTGGCATCATCCCAGATATAATAATCGTGATCAATAATTTCAGATGGTCCATGCACCCCTTGGGGCTGATAAAATGAAGCCGGGTCAGGGAATGTCCGTCCATCATCTAATTGGCACAGATACTTTGTCCCGGAAGTAAGACCCTCCCCCACGCCGTTCCAATAGCCCCAGTCATCCCTTTTTAGAGGAATTTGTTTTTTATTATCGGCAACAATCTTAACAGACAGTTTTTTTTGGAAAGGGGCCCAAACATTAAATGCGAATTGGCCTTGCTGATTCTTTTGAGTTCCAACAGGAGATTTTATTGGCATGATGCTTTATTTTAACGATAAGAATACATCTAGGCAAGGGTAAATTACTGGAATACGGAATGCAATCGGATGGTATTTTACAAAATGTTTTTCTTTATGCCCCTTCGTCTGAATCCTTTTACGGAGACATATTTTCTTCGTCGATCAGATTGCCCTTCTCATCATAACGCAACCTTTCACACACCATCCCCTTATCGACCATACGCTTTTCTTTCAATGCCCCGCTCTCATAAAATTCTTTCACTTCGCCATCTTCAGCCCCATTAATATAATGAGCGATCTTCAACAGATTACTATTTCGATGGTATTGTTTTCCTTCTCCTTCTAATTCATTATTTTTGTAGAACAGGTCATATTCAATCTGCCCGTTATCAAAATAAACCATCATAATATTATCCCGGCCGCCATTCACAAAAAAGCCCATGGTCCTCAACTGGCCGTTTTTATGAAATATCTTTGTCAGGCCGTGATACTCCCCATCCTTGTATCCTCGTTCAGCCCGCGACCGGCCATCTTTAAAAAATTCTTTCTGTACACCGTTCAGCTTGCCGTTTTTGTAAAAACTAATATAATGCAAACTTTTATCAGAATAGTATTCTTTATGCACGCCATTCTTGGGCCCTTGCGGGGAGCAGCCAAGGACTGTCAGCGCGAGTACAAAAATGAATTTCTGATACACGTATCTCATTGTTATAAAGAAAGGGGGGTAATATTCATTACCCCCCCAGTTTAGTTTGCATAAGATATTTTCTTCATACTACATATCTGCCATATCTTCAAAGGAAAACCCCCCGCTTGAAGCCTGAGCAACATTGGTCAGGTGATCGGCCATTTTTTCCAGATTATTGATATATTCCACAAAAACCAAAGCGCTCATGGGGCTGCATTTTCTATTGCACAGCCTTTGAGTGTGCTCACTCAAATACATAGCGTGCATCGTATTGATTTCCCCTTCATACCGCATGACGCGACTAACCGCGTTTTTATCACTGAATTGAACCGCCTTCACCGTCTGTTCAAACATTTCCTCTACCTTCGCGAACATCATACGCATTTCTGCTTGCGCATTGTTTGTAAACTCAAGCTGATCAGAAATTACTTTTTCAGTTAACTCCGCAATATTAACGGCATGATCAGATATTCTTTCAATGTCATTGATTGCGTGCAATAAGGGGGGGAGCTGCCCGCCCAATTCAGGCGTTAAGTTTTTTG
The DNA here is from genome assembly GCA_023139575.1 of Candidatus Omnitrophota bacterium. Classification (GTDB taxonomy): domain Bacteria; phylum Omnitrophota; class Gorgyraeia; order Zapsychrales; family JANLHA01; genus JAGLNJ01. The sequence continues at coordinate 11,118 of JAGLNJ010000108.1, forward strand.
AGGAAAGTTTTGCTAAATAAAATGTTATATCATGTTGCAAGCTATCAATAGCGCTCTCCTGCGTCTGCACATGAGCTACAGACCGTTTATCTTTATTCAAAAAACCATTAACAGCTGTATTTATGGTGTTTTTGACCATCTCTGACATAGCCACAAGCTCTTTCTTGGCGCTATCGATGGCAATCTCAGGAGTATCTAAAAGCTTATCCTGAAGATATTTAAACTCTGTAGAGACATAAATATCCTTACCCGGAATAAGGAAACGCGTTAATTTCACGACCGGCCCGAGAATAAAAAGAAAAATAACGGCATTGATGACATTAAAAAAAGTATGGCCATTAGCGATGTGCCGGGCAATCGTTTCCGTCGTCACTTCACCGGGCGTAATAGTATCGATAAAGGACGGATAAAAACCGGATTTTATGAGAAGAGCAAAATAAGTGACCCCGATAATATTAAAAAAAGTGTGGAAACACGCCATACGTTTGGCGGAAATTGACCCCCCGATACTAGCCAACCACGCTGTTATCGTCGTGCCAACATTATCACCCAAAACAATATAAAGTGATGTCTGAAAATCAATCAACCCGACACCGGCCAAAGCCAGCACCATACCTATGGAAGCACTGCTTGACTGAACCGCCACCGTAAAAAAAACACCAAGAAGAATACAGTAAACGGGATTATAACTGAGACTTACAAAAAATTCTGTGACAGCCGGGACATCTTTTAAGGGTTTCATAACCCCTGACATGGTTGTTAGCCCGAGAAAAACCAAACCAAAAGCTAGGATAACCTGACCCCAGAACTGCATACGTTTTTTACGGGATGCCAACATCATGACCATACCGATACCAATGGCCGGCAAGGCATATTTGGATATTTTGAAAGCAATGACTTGAGCGGTTATGGTTGTCCCGATGTTCGCCCCGATAACAACACTGGCAGCCTGTGTTAAATTAACAATACCGGCATTGACTAAACCAACCAGCATAACGGTGGTGACACTGCTGCTTTGAATGAGGCAGGTAACGAATGCCCCCAGCATGGTGCCGCGCACGCGATTATCGGTCAAAGAACGCAACGTCCTGCGCAACTTTGTCCCTGCCACTCTCTGCAGGCCATCAGACAAATACTTCATGCCGAAAATGAATAAACCCAGTCCTCCGAACAAGCCGAATACGACTTCTTTCATGATGCTTTCACTCCCAATATTTATGATTTTTTTGAAATTAGTAAAAAATTGAAGTGCTTTTGTAAAATATCCTACATTAACGGATGAAAGATTACAAGCATTCTGTTAATAAATATTTGTTGTAATATTGAGGGAATATTTTTAGTTCAGGAAGCCGAAGTTTTCTCAAACGCGGCATAACGGCTTAAAATCACATCGTCTAAATTCCCCTCCATAAAATAAATCTTTTCCGGGATTTTGAATTTATCTTCAGGAATGGCAACATCTTCATGCACTTGAGTAGCCGTAATCATCAGCAGTTCTTCACCTGTCCGCACTTTAATTCGCAAGGGAATCCAGTTCCACATCCAATACTTGGCACCCAATTTCTCCACATGCCAAATATCACATAATTTATCGGCGACATACTCAGTGCCGATCTTCTCACCACCCATTTTCTTCATCCAGGCTGATCCTAAATCCTCAGCTTCACCAGCCTGAAACTCCTGAATTAAGGCTTCGAGTAATTTATTAGGAATCTTTGTGCCGATTTTCTTATTGAGATCAACGGTATAATAAATCATATCCTTCATTAAAGTCATAATATTTTCCATCCCGACTTTCCGGCGCCTGGCATTTTTATATTTGACCTCACGCATACCCCAGTTGTCAAAATACATGACTTCAGCTCCGATCTGCGAACCGCGAATCTGATATTCAACAACGGCTTTCTCAATAAGATAACGTTTTAATCCATTTTCCCGGGCAAACAGAAAATTCCCCCGCAATATAAGCAGAAATAAACATGAAAATAAAAAAACGATCACCTTATTGATTCGCGTTTTCTTCATGCATCACCTTCTTTGTTTTCGGCGCTTCTTTGACGATTAAATTATCCAACAAATAGCGCGGCATACTCACGGTAACCTTAACCTGTCCATTATTAGCCTTTTCAACAGATTCGATCTTTGTGACTTTTTTTAACTGGTTTGCCGGCAATTTCAAATCTTTATTGAGCTCCATTTGCGCTTCCCAAATGGCCTTCTTAATTACTTCCGTATATACGGCAATATTATTAAGCTCTTCATCTTCAGCACACTCCATCATTTTTGTAGAAAAAATCCTCTCCCCATTTTCCAGGCCGTCCAAAAAATATCGAAATGTCTGAATTTTATTCATATCATAATCAGAAACATAAATTTTCCCCTCGCCAACAGTAATAGATGACGCGTTTTGAAAATACCCTCTTCCAACGCCTTGTGCACCGAATGATGTCTCATATTTTCCGTAACGATTGATAATTTTTATCCGGCCATTAAACGCATCCAAAAGAAAGAGGTTGTCATTTTCATCAAAAAACATATCCACAATCTTCTCTCTTTGAATAAAGAATTCTTTGAACTCATTGAGTTTCCCCAAAAATTCCCCATTACTATTAAATACCATAATACGGGTGCCATCTGAATCTGCGACGAAAATACGGTCTTGGGAATCTATCGCTATAGCTTTGGGGTATCGCAATGAAGAGGCGCTTTGTTGTCCATCAGAATCTACACCACCAAAAACCCCCAGAAAAATTCCATCATTGTTAAAAAATTGTATGCGGTTATTATTTGTATCGGCAACAAAAATTATCCCTTTACTATTAACAACGACGCCATTCGGGGCATTGAATTCTCCCGTTTTCTCTCCTTCACGTCCGAATTGATACTCCAAGATGCCATCTTCATGGAATATTTGTATACAATGATTACCCGTGTTGGCAACGTAGACATTATTGTCCCAGCCAACAAAGAACGCCTGAGGATTATTGAACTCGCCGGGCTCGATACCCGATGAGCCGAACTCAATACGCTTCCGGCCCTTACTGATTACCTTGCTATGCTGGTCAGACAAAATGTATATGGTATCGTTATGGTGAAAGAGATCGGCCGCCCCATTATATCCATCCGCTTCTGAATAAAAATCAACAATCAGATCACGTTTATTTTTTACCGCAAGAGGTTCCTTTGTATTGCCGAGTATGCGTAGTACTTGCACTCTGTTATTATCTTTATCCGCAATATAAATTTTTCCACTCCTGTCAGACCTGATGGCTTGAGGATTGGCAAATTGGCCACGCCCGCTGCCGTAAGAGCCGAATGAAATGAGAAGCTCTCCCGATTGATCAAATTTCTTAATACTGTTTTCTATCCCTTCAATAATATACAAGTCTCCCCGATAATCAACATTAAGGCTGGTGGCCTTCTCAATCACATTACGTCCATTAACGCTACAAATAATTTCTTTTTGTTTATTGCCGTAGGTATCGTATTTCAAAATTTTGCCTATAGCAGGAACCAGCACATAAAGATATCCTTCACGGTCAATGGTCAGCGCGGCCGGTTGCGGATCAACCGAGAAAAAGTTTAAGAAAATCCCCTTGGGGCTGAATATTTGAATACGGTTATTTTCTTGATCAGCGACATAAATAAAACCCGTCTGATCCATCACCACACTGATTGGCCTGCGGAATTGTCCGGAGGCGCTTCCCGATTCACCAAATTTGAATAATAGATTGCCTTTCAGGTCAAGTATAACAATGCGGTGGTTATCCGTATCCGCTACGGCTAATTTACCGTCATGTGATAAAGTGAGAGATTTTGGACGAATCAGCGGCAACTCTCCCTGCCTTTGCAAACCCAGACTCGCAGATACCCCCTCTTTCGCATTATAAACAAAAATCTGCCCCAAAGCTTCATCTAGAACGAAAATATTGCCGTTTGGACTGATGGCCACATCAGTGGGCTGCTGCATTTGCCACCGGAATTCATCAACAAATTTAACTTTTTCATAGGAAAAAGCCGTTTGCAAAAAGAAAAGAAATGTGACAAATGCTGTTAAGATTGCGCACACCTGCCTCTGAAAAATTAATCGTTGAATTTTGTTCTTATATAACTTTACTTTCATTAAGGTATTAACTCTTTATCCTTCGACTCCTTCGTTCCATGAAGTCTTTCAGGATTAATTCACATATTAAAAAAACTCATTCCGTCAAAGAATGAGTTAACAAAAATTAAACGTTAACCGTCTCCGGCGGCTTGGCAATCCTTTCTTGACCTTCACAAAATTTGTCTTTTGAAACGGCCATAATGGACCCATAGCTTTGCCGATGAATCGTCTTAAGATTCACCGCCCTGGAATTAAAAACACCCAAGGGTCCCCATCTTACGATGCCCACCTTCACTTTTGGTGGATCAGCCATAACTGCAGGCTGAGGTTTGCCTTTTTCGAAGATCATTTTCAGGCTATTCCCGAGAATAGCCTTTCCCGATAAGAATATGTCATATAAAACATAAAAGGACAAGTACTGAGAATTTTAAATATCAGCATAAAAATTTTGTATTTTGATATTCATTTTCATACAATTCAAACAGCTATCAGAAAAACAGATCAGGCTTCCGCGTCCGCCTGTTTTTGGGCAATGACTTGTTGTGTTACTTTAGACGGAGCGGTCTCATAGTGCGCGAACTTCATAGAATAGCTCCCCCTTCCACCTGTCATGGATCGCAAATCTGAAGCATAGGCAAACATCTCCGACAGGGGAACATTGGCTTTAACAACTTCTTTGCGCCCTTTCGAACCCGTGCCCATAATGTGGCCGCGGCGGGAACTGACATCACCGGAAATTTGACCGATAAAATCACTGGGCACAACAACGCTGACGTCCATAATCGGCTCGAGCAATACAGGGCTGGCTAACTTTACCGCTTCTTTTAAGGCCTTGGCCCCGGCGATCTGAAAGGCCATATCCGATGAATCAACATCATGATAAGACCCATCAACCACAGCAACTTGAATATTGATAATTTTGGAACCGGCCAAAGGGCCATCATTGATGGCCTGAATGACGCCTTTTTCAACAGATGGAATATAATTCTTCGGAATGGCGCCACCGAAAATTTTGTTCACAAATTCATACTCTTTACCCTCTTCATGTATCGGAGCAATCTCCAACTCAACATCTCCATACTGGCCGCGTCCCCCTGATTGCTTTTTGTACTTATGCCGCGCTCGGGAGGGCCTGGTGATAGTCTCCCGATAGGCAACTTTTGGCGTGCCGAGATCGACCTCCAGATTATACCGGCGTTTCATGCGGTCTACGATAACCTTGATGTGAAGATCACCCATTCCCGAGATGATCATTTCATTGGTCTCCGTATCGCGCCCGACAGTCAAAGTATGATCTTCATCGCACATCTTGTGCAAACTTGTTGAAATTTTTTCCTCGTCCGCACGGCTTTTGGGCTTTATTGATGAGGAAATACAGGGCTCAGGGAACTGTATTGAATTAAGCTTGATCTTGGACTTTGAAACAGACAATGTATCCGATACGGTGGTATGCTTTAATTTTGTCAAAGCAATAATGTCCCCACACTCAGCCTGCTGTGTTGAGCTCTGATCCTTGCCCTGCAATAAAGTCAGAGTACTGATATTTTCATTGCTTCCTTTATTGACATTATAAATACTCGATCCTCCGGTGAGGTTACCGCTGAAAATTCTCATTAAAGCTATATGCCCCAAATGAGGATGAAATAAAGATTTAAAAACGAAGCCCACCAAAGGCCCGTCGTTACCAAGAGCGATATCCTGCGTTTCTTCACTCCCCGCCACATTGGCCTGAACCGGGGCTCGGGTGATCGGCGAAGGCAGATCAGCAATAATGGCTTCAAGCAGATCCTTAATTCCCGCATCCGTAACCGCGCTACCAGTAATTATCGGGAAAATTTTCCCTTCGATGACCGCTTTTCTTAAAGCACTTTTTATGTCGTCGGCGGGCAGACTGCCGTTTTCGAGGTATTTCTCTAAAAGATCATCATCGGTCTCAGCGACAGCCTCTACCAGGCTGGAAGACTCAAAATCAATAATCTGCGCCGAGCGTGACAGTTCTTCCTGAATGGATGCGATCGTCTCTTCAACATGCGCGTCTTCTTTTTCAATCTTATTGATAAAAATAATGCGCGGCATCTGGATGGCATCTAATTTCTGCCACGTCTCTTCAGTTCCGACTTCAACGCCATTGACAGCGTCAACAACCACCACCGCCGCGTCAACAGCCCGCAGGGCACCTACGGTTTCACCGATAAAGTCCATATAACCCGGGGTATCAATAATCTGTATTTGATGCCCATTGCAGACCGTGCGCAGAAAGCTGGCATTGATAGAAATCTGGCGTTCAATTTCATCATCATTAAAGTCGCTTACCGTGCTTCCCTTCATTACATCACCCTTGCGGCTTGTCGCCCCGGAGACAAATAATATGCTTTCACAGAGAGACGTCTTACCGCAATGAGCGTGACCGACAACGGCAATATTGCGTTTTAATTTTGGGTCCATAATATATAATCCTCTATGTTTATGCGAATTAACAAAATTTGCTCTGTAAGACTTTTTTTAATTAATGACTTTTTCAGATTTTAGAAAACACATTATTCATCAAGCATAGGAAATGTTCCCCGATGACACGTCAAAGACCACATGCCCTTTGTCAATATCAACTTCAGGATCCGAAGAGATATGGATATCTTTTTCTTTCAATAAATTTAAAGTTTGCACACAGTTTTGATGATATTCCGGATCATTCTTTTCGTGAGGAACATTTTCCCCGGTAACCAAACACACTTCAATATTGTTTCTATTCGCCCCGACCAAAACCATATCTTCAATCATTTCATCAATTGCTGCTGAAGCATTACGTAATTCACGATAATGCCATTTTTTATCTAAACGGCCTGAGATATAGAGAGCGTGAGCCAACGCGCCGATTTTTTTCTGTTTATCATAGGCAACGATAACCATACAGGCGCCGTTTGTTTCCGACTTCAAAACAACTTCGCCTTGCCCCGCCATAACTTCACCGGTGTGTACATCAATGGATCTCTTCATTTGCCCTCCTTTTGGTTAATGGAGAAATAGAAAAAGGGCAACTCTCAATATAAGAGTTGCCCTTTTAATTCTCAACTGGTAAGACAATTGTATTCAGTGTAATCACCTCCTTTAAAATAACTTAAATATTGTATCGCTTTCTTCTGAACTTGGCAAGATTTTTATTGAATCGGAAAAACCATATCCTCTGAAATCTCTTGCTCCGTCAACGGGAATTGCGTCCGCTTAATAAGCTCCGGATCAACTTGCCCGCCCAAAGCCTTAATCGTCATAAAATCTTGTCTGGCAGCATTTAACTTATTTGCGGACATGTATAATACTCCCCGATTATAATACGCGTTAACATATTGAGGATCTATTTCAATCACATTGTTAAAATCCTCCAAGGCTTCATCCAATCTGCCTTGTTGCATAAAAATAATTCCTCTGTTTATATAACCCTTTATATATTCCGGGTCAATTTCAACAGTCTTGGAGAAATCCAACAGGGCCTGATCCATCAAACCTTTTTGCATATAGACCAGACCGCGATTCAGGTAGGCCTTGGTATAATGAGGATTGCTCTTTATCGCTTTTGAAAAATCATCCAGGGCTTTATCAAATTCTTGTTGTTGAAAATAGACAGCCCCGCGGTTCAAATAGGCCTTCATAAAAGAAGGATTTATTTCCAAAGCCCGGTTAAAATCAATAATTGCCGCTTCAAAATTCCCCAAATATTGAAAAGACACCCCTCGATTGTTATAAGAACGCATGCAACTATAATTCCCCTTGCCATCCTGACAATTGGGATTAACCGTGATAGCCTGTTCATAATCAGCCAGGGCTGAATCATACTCCCCATTTTTCTCAAGAAGTCTTCCTCTATTATTATAGGCCATCCAACATAGAGGATTTGTTTTGATGATACGCCCATAAAAAGTCCGCTCATCTTTATAATTTTTTATCTGCTGCCAGGAAATTGTTGAAAGCAAAAGAATCACTGCCGAACCAAAAATATATGCCGCGATTTGATTCCCGCCCAACATTTTCTTCCAAACAAAATGCGCCACCCCCACGAACAACACAATGATTCCCAAACAGGATATGTATTGCAAGTGATCCCCCACAAAGGAGAATATCATCATATAAAAATTAATAAATCCTAAGGCGGGGAGCAAATTGACGATAAAAAATAAAACACAGGCCAAGGCCCCTCTGCTGACTCTTTTCTGTTCCAGCCATAATAAACTGACGGCCAGCAAGCCCCCAACAGGAAAAAGATATTGCCACCACAAATCCGCGTTGATCTCCCAGCGCGGATAAATGAACATCAAATTGGCAGGCCAGACAACTTTACCGGCATAGAACCACAACGCCCGGCCCGCAATCAAAACCCTGTCAACAGGCGCCAAATTAAAATCCGCGCCCTTGGCCCCCACATGATAGATCTCCAGCCAAATCGTGATAAGGCCAAGCACAAAAGCGACAATAAAGAAAGGCGTCAAAGCGACGAAATCATTCTTATCCACTTTTTCATTTTTCCACCAAATGATCAGCAACAATGACAGCGGCAAGGTGCAGAATGCAGTTTTACTCAACATTGATAAAATAAATAAAGTGATCGCGAAATAATAATATCGGGCGGGAGATTCAAGCTTATTTTCCGCAAAATAATATTTGATGAAGTAATAAAACGATCCGAAATAGAACAGCCCCGCGAGCAAGTTCTTCCTTTCTGATATCCACGCGACCGATTCGACATTAACCGGATGGATGGCAAAAATCACCGCGCAAAGCCAGGCGGCCGGGACATCAAGCACCATTAAAATGAAATATATGAGAAAGGCGTTCAAAATTTGCAAGATAACATTCGTAAAATGGTACCCTGCTGGAGAATCCCCCCACAGCTGATATTCCAACCATAAAGAGGTATGCGTTAAAGGATAATAAGGATGTTCCGTCGACTTAGGATTTGTCCAAAATTGCCAAAGGCCATGCGCATCCGCCATTTTCTCATCTGTAACATAAACCTCATCGTCCCAAACAAAACCATTTTCCATCGCGCCGCTATATGTAAAGAGCGTTATAAATGCTAACGCTATAAGCAGCCACACATGTTTATGCGGAGGCAATGCCGCTGCCGCCGAAGCGGTAATTTCCTTTCCTTTTTTATTCAATTTGCGCGAACTCCCTTTACATTTCTGTTTTTATACAACTTGAGCAATGTTTTCAGATAATTACTCCCCATTTCTTTTAATATCAATTTTGTTTTCCCTTCCTTGCGGCCATACCACTTAATCGGGATCACTTTATATTCAGCCCCGTGTATAATCGCCTTTAACGGCATTTCGATCGTAATATCAAAATGCTCAGCTGAAAGCGGCTGCATCTTGTCAATCACTTCGCGCGAGTACCCTTTAAAGGCATTGGTGATATCATTATAAGGAATACCAAATAAAAAACGAATAACAAAATTACCCAATCTATTCAGCAAATATTTTAAAACGGGATAGCCCTGCGTTGCCCCGCCTTTCATCCATCGCGAACCAAAACAACAGTCATAACCTTCATCCAATGTCCACACATAGGAAACGAAATCCCGGGAATCTTCTGAGCCATCCGCCATAGAGATAATCACCGCATCCCCATGAAAATTTTGTAACCCTAAACGAATGGCATTCCCCAAACCATAAGGGCCCGGGTTATTTACCAGAACAATATCTTTGTCGTCCCGCGCCAAAGCGAGGACAACATCCTCCGTCTTATCATTACTGCCGTCATTAATAACTATGACTTCATAAGAGATACAGTTTTCTTGAAGAGATTGGGTAATATTCTTTATCGTTGAAGAAATGTTTTTTTCTTCATTTTGAGCAGGAATAATTATTGAGACGCGATTCATAATTTTTAGCAGGGCATGCCTGGCATCCCCTGCATTACATTTAAACTTGAATATACTTCGCTTGAGGCGCGCCGCAGATAGGACATTTTTCAGGAGCCTCACCCAACTCAATATGGCCACAGAGAGGGCATAAATACACCTTATTTGCTCCGATATCTTTTCCGCTGTTGACCGCGGCCAACGCCAATTTATAGAGCTGCGCGTGAATGGCTTCAGCATCAATAGCGAATTTGAACATGCGTTTTGCTTTGTGATCTTCAGCTGTTGCGGCATCCAGCATCGGCGGATACATTTCTTTAAATTCATACGTCTCGCCCTCTATAGCGGCTTGCAAATTTTGCGCGGTTGAACCAATGCCTTCCAGGGCTCCCAAGTGCCCTTCCGCGTGAATCCTCTCGGCCTCTGCTGTCGTACGAAACAATCGGGCGACATTCGGGAACCCATCGTTTTCAGCCTTTTTGGCAAAGGCGCGGTATTTCTGATTAGCCTGGCTCTCTCCGGCGAAAGCCACTTTGAGATTCTTGATTGTTTCTGACATCTTCCTCCTCCTTTTTTAAACGCAGAGCGTGTTTTTGGTTTTTAAAATTATACGGGTCGAACAGGACACGAGTCGAACTACACAACATCAATCAATACAACTACTTGCGTTCACTCCACAAAAAACGCTCAATGGGAATACTCATATCCCTCGGCCAACCGATTAATGCTTCGTTGCCTTATCAAAGAGGTATTTTATCAGAAAACTCAAGCTCAATGAAAAATACAACAGAAAAACTAATACCCACAACTAAAACGTAACTACCTTATCGGATTCTTTTACGATCTCGTACATGTCCTTCATGGTCGAAATAGGGCACATATCCGAGCCTTCCTGCTCCCGGGACGTAATACAGCTCCCGCAGGCATAAATCTTACCGCCATCCCGCATTAACTTTTCAGCCTGCTCAACCGTATTAAACTTATCCGTGCTTATTTTTTGATACTCGACTCCTTTGCCCATAAAAAATACTTTTACTTCATCTTCTTGTTCAAGAGCAAAATTCCCATACCTTAAAGCATTCCAGCAAGTCTCAGCGTCATTGCTTGAAATAACAATTCCTATTTTCATTTATTTCTCCTGACTGACATTATATTATGCCATTCAATAGACTTATTAAAATGGCATTTTATCAAAAAAACTGGTGAAAGCGAGGTAAAACCTCAAATTCTCAACGCACTGCGTAAAAAATTAGCACCTTTATGTCCCCTCAACATTTCAATCGTGCCAGATCCTGCGCGCTGAGCATAATCAGCAAGATAAAGCGCATTCGCCGAATACGATGTGTGGGGAATTTTTTGTACCCCGCTTATAAATATTTTGTATCTTTTCATTATTCAATACCAATGTTTTTCTCTTTAAAACTAAAAAAACCGTTACCGCCGATAATAACATGATCAAGTAAGGCAATATCTACCGTCTTAAGAGCATTTTTTATAGATCGGGTGATATCTTTATCTTCTGCCGAAGGCTCTAAAGCGCCTGAAGGGTGATTGTGCGCGACAATAACGCTTACCGCGTGATGATATAACGCGCGCTCAACAATCTTCCTTGGAAAAACAACAGCTCGATTTACAGTACCTGTTTTTAATGTCTCTATTTCAATCAATTGATTACGCCCATCCAGGAAAAGCATACAAAATTCCTCATCAGACAAGCCCTTAAGCGCAACCTTCAAATAATCACAAACACCCTGTGGAGATGAAAGTAAATCTCTATTATGAAGCCCTTTTTCCATATAAAGAACGGATATATCCTTCAGCAATTTAAAAAACAACGCGGAATGTTTCGATATCCCGTTAATACTCTGCAAATCTTTGCTATCAGCATCAAGCACACCGTTCAATGTTTTAAATTTGCCGAGCAATTCCCTGGCAATGCACTTTGTATCTTTGCGGGCAATGGCGTATGACAATACCAGCTCCAGCACCTCATAATCAGGCCATCCATGCAAGCCCGATTTCTCATACTTTTCTTTTATCCTCTTGCGATGTCCAAGATAATCCGGTTTTCTAGTGTCAATCATATTCAACTCTCAAACGCTTCCTTCAAGACTGACTGCATGAGCATTTGGGATTGCTCTTTGCGTTCGGTAACTTGTTTCTCTAGTTCATCAATTATTCCTTTTAGAGCATCTACCCTTTCGACAATAGCCTGTTGCTCCGGCAATGGTGGCACAGTAATAACGAATTGCTCCAAGTTATATTTCGGCAACCCTTCTCTACCAGCACCTGTTGTATTATTAAAAATCATCCTTTGCGACAGAGAGGAAAGCATCACAATATGCAAATACTTGTGGTTTATTTTTATACCACGAATAATACAAACATGTTGACTTACATTTCCCTCACTAAAGTCACTAGGAACTAATGCACACCGGCCAAGAGATCCACCAGTAATATTTAATAACACATCATCGCATTGAACAACAGTTCCTTTCATTTTTCTATGAATATCATCAGATATAAACTTAATATCATTATAAACAAGGCCACGGTCGTGGATATTTTGCGATCTAAAAAACGGAATACCTTTTGTGGAATAATTACTTCCTCGGGGAGTGCTTCCTGAGCCAATCTTTAAACTAAGGTTCCCTAGCCGACACCACACCCATCCATCAGGTAAATCAAACGGCTTTTCATCATCAATAATTGGCGCAAGCGGTTTTTGTTTTTTTATTTTCTTTTCTTTAAATAATTTCTCTTTTTCAGCCTTTATTTTTTCAAGAAGTTTTAAGGCGTGGTTATCGCCACTGATTAGTTTTGGATTATTTACGCGCCACTCGGCAGTGAGCTTTCCTTCAATGGCTTCTTGTAAAATTTGCTGACGAAATTTTTTAAAATATCCTTGTTGACACTCTATTTCATTACTTAATTCGGCCATATCGTCTTCAACTCTGTTAAAAAAAGAAACAATTTCTTTTTGAGAATCAATATCCGGCAAGCAAATTTTAAGAGGAAGAAAGTGTTTTGGCTTAATCTCTGTTTTTATCCCGCCTTTAACTTGTTCCTTGAGCGATTGTACGAAAGACTGGCTTTTTACAAAACGCTTAAAATATTCAATCTCTATTTTTTCTTCATCGAACTCGTATGAAGAGTAATGAATAGTAGCGGCAACAGGTTCTTCGCCATGGTAAACAGCAATCGCCCCCTTTGACACATTAATTCCGGAGATAACAAGATCTCCTGGTTCAACAATAATCATATTGGTTTTTGAATTCTTGTCGGAAAGATGTATTTCCCCTGTAAAGTCTATCTTGTTCAAACGCTTTAAATCCAAAACCGCCGGATCGGTAGGCTTATATCTGCCTTCACGTTCTTTAAGAAATTCGCTTACCCGTGTCGTTTTCCATTCAACCATTCTTCTTCC
>JAGLNJ010000109.1 GCA_023139575.1 Candidatus Omnitrophota bacterium
TGGGATTTGTTTGATATGCCGGCGTATCCGCCTTTGCCTCATGGCACATTTTATAGGCGATCCCCATCAGTAAGCATTATTACTACCAGGGGATGTTTTTATAGCTGCACCTTTTGTGCTGCCAACCTTACCTTTGGTAAAAAGGTGAGAAGACGCAGCGCCAAGAATGTCGTTGATGAAATCGAACTCCTGCACAACAATTATGGGATCAAAGAATTTCATTTTGCTGATGATAATTTCACCCATTCCAAGGCACATGCGATGGGCGTCGCCCAAGAGATTATTGACAGAAAATGCGATATTGTCTGGTCTTGTCCTAATGGGGTGAGGATTGATTTGTTAGATAATAAACTATTAAATAAAATGCGTGAATCCGGTTGCTATCGGCTCTCTGTCGGCATAGAGTCCTTTTCGCAAAAAATATTGAATAAGGCCAAAAAGCGTCTCGATGTAAGTCGTATCCCGGAACGGATTCAAATGATCAAGGATGCGGGTTTAGAAGTCGAGGGGTTTTTTATATTTGGGTTGCCTGGCGAAACAGAAGATACGATCCGTCATACAATCAAGAAAGCCCTTGAATTACCATTAGATTTAGCGCGATTTCATGCGATTATTCCATTACCGGGAACACATATTTATGACGAGTGGTTTAAGGGCGTGAACAGTCCCAGCAATTTCTCCCGGATGTCCGTCTTAAGCAGAAATCCCTATAAAAATATCGATCCGAGTTTGCCGGATGTAGTAAAATATCAAAGGTTAGCCCATCGCAGGTTCTATTTAAGGCCAAAATATTTGCTTAAAACCCTTTCCGGTATAAAATATAAACAATTAGCCTGGTTGATAAAAAGGGCGTTTATGCTTTTTTCTTGATATGAAAAAAAGAGAGAAGCAAGTATTAACCCGCTCACCTCATTTTATTGGACTTTTTGCATTACTTGAATATAATACTCTAGTCTATGAAAAATATAAAAAAGAAAGTCATTATAACTCTACTTTGCCTTATCACCCTGGTTACAGGAGGTTTTTTCTATTTCAATTCCGTTTTTCTCCCTGTACATTTAAAGGGAATCATCACAAATCAAACGTCGAAATATTTAAACAGGACTGTTACTCTTGATAGCATTATTTATAATCCCATGCGTGGTGTTACCATCAAGAATCTCACTCTATACTCCCGGACACAGGAAGAACCCGCGCTGATCCATATTGAAAGGGCCACTTTTCAAGTCCTGCTGCCCCCCATCCTCAACAACAAAAAGATCATCATCCCCTCTTTAAATATTCAAAAACCCACCATCCGCCTTATTCGCAACCCCGATAAAGTATGGAATTTTTCAGACCTTTTGCAACCACGAAAGGCCGGTAAGTCAAAGTCCCCTTTTAATTTCTTTTTAGGAAGTATTTTAGTTGAGAATGCCCGCGTTGAAATTACCGATGCCGGCTCCCAACCCCCTTTTGAGGAAAGCATTAATGTCCCTACGTTCAAGGTCAACCTCTCGATGGAAAAGGGCGTTAAATTTCAGATGGACGCTAACATTCCCCAAACGAACAGCCTGTTAAACATTCAGGGGTCTTTTTCGCCCCTTTCTAAAGAAATCAAATGCCAGATATCCGCCACGTCCTTACCCCTTTCAAGATACACTCCGATTCTTTTCGACAGCCAAACTGTTCAAATAACCCAGGCAGACATCAAGGACGCCGAACTGACTTTGAAATGGCAGGGCAACAAAACTGACATTAATGGGGGCTTTACGATAATGGCCGATGTCAGCCCTCGAACCGATATGATTTTCAAAGGTCTCATTTCCGCGAATGATTTCACCCTGACAAAGGAAGAGCAAAGGATTTATATCACCAGTGTACTTGATGTGAAAGACAGTCAGTGCGTCTGGTCAAACGAGCGATATTTTACAGGGGACATTAACGCCCAGAATTTAGAGGTTTCATTTTTAGATGGCGATTTGGCTGTGCGCGGGAATATCGACGCGCCTGAAGCTTTTCTGCAACTGTCCCGTGACCGTACCATAAAGGGCCTGATGGCCACCCGAGGTTTAGACCTGCAATGGAATGAATCCATGCTCAAAATCAAAGGAGATTTCCTTTTACGCGATGGGTCCATTACACTCGATGCCAACCGAAAGATTGACACATCGGTTATGATTCGCCAGGCCGTATACGAGAAAGAAAACGACATCGTTAAATTTGACGGACAAGTAGAGACAAAAAAGACGCATATCGATTTTCCTCCTTATCTTTCTCTCAAAGGAGACTTCAAATCTTCTCCTACGCGCCTCCTTCATAAAGATAACCAGTTGCACCTCGAAACTTCTTGCCAAATTGACAATAGTGACATCATTTTTGCTGATGATAAGCATCTAGCGGGTAATTTTTCCTTTCGCAGCCTCTTTTTCGATTACGATGCCCGGGAAATATTCCTCAAAACTCCGATTGGGACAAAAGATTTGGTTTTTGCCTACCGGGATAAATCACTGAACGGACAGGCTGAGGCAAACATAAAACTTTTCTATAATCTAAAAAAAGAAACGCTTAAATATAGCGGCGATGCCTCTTTTAAAAGGACCGAACTAAAGGGACTGCCGCGTTTTGAAATGATACAATCAATCGACGGGACTATTAATTTTGAGAATGATCGCTTGGAAACCAAGGGCTTGAGACTCAAAACACGAAACACAAATATTGATATAACCGCCGGCACCTTAATCAATTTCCGCGACCCTCTTGTTGAAGTACAGGCACGGGCTAAAAATTTTCATATTGACAGTTGGCAGGACCTCATCCAAAAACACGTGGATAAATGGCAAATCGATCCATCGGGATTGGCAAATGTCAGCATCAAATATGAAGGGACTATTCCTTATTCACCGCGCTCAAATATCCTGGCCAATGCCTTCCTCTACGACGCCTCCCTTTCCGGTGAAAAATTGGCCCACGATATCAAAAACATATCCGGTACCCTTAAATACGATGACGGAAGTATCGAGTGGAGTGATTTAAAAGGCACTTATAAAGAAAGGGACTATCTCACCTCAGGAACATTCATTAACAAGGGCAACCCGACCCTGTCCACGGAAATTCTATCGGAGGACATGTCGCTTTCCGGCCGCCTGGAAAAACATGGAAACACCTATAAGGTTGATTATCTGAAGGGAAAATTTCTTCAATCCAGTTTTGATATAAAAGGCGATGTGATCTTGAACAATAGGCAGGAACCCCGATTTTATGTTACAGGCAAGCTGACCGTCAACCTCAAGAACCTGCCTGACTTAGACCCGGACTTAGCGTCATACATCTATTTAGCAAACCCGCTCGGAGTTGTGGCGGCTGACGCCTCATATGAAGGCTCCTTAAAATGGCGGGAAGCCGCTATTGGCCTTAACATTAAGTGCCCAAAAATTTCTTTGTATGAGATGGAATTCTATAATATGAATTTGATTTGGGAACAGGAAAAGAACGCGAGGGGTAATTTTCATCTTCTAACTACCTTCTATGATGGCGCTGCCACCCTTCAAGGGACCATCGATGTCATAGATCCTGACCTCCCCTTTGACGCCATAGGGCAGATCAACAAAACAAATCTGTCCCTGCTCGGCAAGGACTTGAATTGGAAGAAAAAAGACATTGCCGGCCTTTTTTCTTTAGGCATAACTACTTCGGGTAGTTTGAAAAATATCCGTCAGGTAGAGGGGGATGGTGTTCTAGCCATTGAACAAGGCCATTTAGGGAAGACAAATCTTCTAAAAGGTGTTTGGGGATTCCTGTTGATCCCGGAATATGAAAACATCGTCTTTACCAAAGGTCAGTCCAAGTTTCAGATTAAAGATGAAAAAGTCGACTTCAGAGACCTTTACCTGCAAAGCCATCAACTGGACATTACCGGCAATGGCTGGATTGATTTTGATCAAAATATCAATTTTGACTTAACGGCAAACTTTAAAGAATCCGCTATCGAACAATCCAATTCTCTCATGAAGATCCCCACCCAATATCTTGTTCAAGCGGCGGGATTTGTCGGCGTCAGAGTGGGCTGCACATTAACAAAACCCTGCCATGAAAAGATCATCCCAAAATCAAAAATTATTGAGAAGACTACGGAAACACTCCTGGAAGGCGTTCAGGGTATTTTCGAAGGGATTTTTCAATGAGGGCAGCCACAGCCTAATTCTTTTTTCCCTGTACTTAAATAAGCAATGAACATTGTTTTAAATTTCTGTAAGGCATGAAAGCGATGGCTGATTGCAGCTTTAATATCGGGATTCAATTCACCAAATGTCTTCTTATAACGGGGAACAATAAAAAGAGGATCATACCCGAAACCATTTTCGCCTCGCGTACTTAGCGCTATTAAGCCGGCACAACTGCCATTCACAACCCCGATCACTTTTCCCCCGTCGGAAAGGGCAGCAAAACAGCGATAACGCGCCTGCCTTTTTGCCATCGGAACATCTTCTAAAAGTTTCAGGACTTTTTCATTGTTTTTCTGGTAAGTGGCATCATCCCCGGCAAAACGCGCCGAATAAATGCCCGGTTGATTATCAAGGACGTCAATCTCAAGCCCCGAATCTTCCCCCATAACCAGCTTGCCTGTATATTTCCCAATGGTGACCGCCTTCTTAATGGCATTACTGCTGAAGGTCTTGCCATCCTCAACAACATCCGGGGCATCAGGATAATCGGCCAATGACGTCACCTTAATATTAAACTCTCCCAACAGTTCTTTAATTTCCCTTAACTTTCCCTGGTTCTTGGTGGCAATAATGATTTCTTTCATTTTAAAGCCTTAACCCTTTCAACTGTTCTTTCTGCATCACGATCAATTCCCTGATACCTTCTTTGGCTAAACTTAAAAGAGCGTCAACCTGGCTCTTTGAAAATGTCCGCCCTTCCGCGGTTCCCTGTATCTCGACAAAATCACCCTTACCAACCATTACCACGTTCATGTCCATATCCGCGCCTGAATCCTCTTCATAATTCAAATCCAGCAACATCTTTTTCCCGGACAGGCCGACACTGACGGCCGCCACATAATCTTTCAGAGGAATAGAAAAAATCAACTTGTCTTTCTTCACTTTTTGTAATGCCAAACAGAGAGCAATAAAACCGCCTGTTATCGCAGCCGTCCGTGTTCCGCCATCGGCCTGCGTCACATCACAATCAATCTTTATCGTTCGCTCCCCTAATTGTTTCATATTCACAACGGAGCGAAGCGATCGGCCGATCAGACGCTGGATTTCATACACGCGTCCTGAGGTCGCATTACGCCTGATGCGCGTATTACAGGAACGGGGCAGCATACCGTATTCGGCGGTGACCCACCCCTGCCCGCTCCCCTTAAGGAAGGGCGGGACATTCTCCTCTACCGATGCCGTGCAAAGCACGCGCGTATCGCCAAACTCAATAAGGCAGGACCCTTCGGCATATTTATTAATATTTTTTGTAATTTTAATTTCACGCAAATTATTATCAGCTCTCCCCTTTTTACGTGGCATCAGGAACTCCTTCCTTTATATTCCGCTGTGACTGTTGTTGTTATTCCCCCTCGAGGATTTACTGTCGCCTCTACCCTGGCCCACTTAGGGCCGCAAGCCTTAACCACATCATCGAGTATGCGATTCACAAAATGCTCATGAAAGATGCCGGCATCGCGAAACGACACAATGTACATCTTAAACGATTTCAATTCCAGACAAAATTTCTGCGGCGTGTAAGCCACCTTCACCGTCGCGAAGTCCGGCAGTCCGGTTTTCGGACAAATGCAGGTAAACTCCGGGATATCCAATTCTATTTTATAATCCCGGCCGGCGTATTGATTTTCCCACACTCCAATATCCGGTGTTTTCATCTTGCGCACATTAGTTTGCAAGCCTTCATAGTCGCTTTTCTTTTTCTTCACCATAACTTTTTTCCTTTTAACACTTTTAAAGGTTTAAAGGGACTGTCCCTTTTGACTTATACCGCTTATTAGTCAAAATTTCGTTTAGAATATGCTGGTTTGATGAAAATTACGCTATAATTATAGAAAATTTTCATTAAGAACCAGTATAATTTATTTCACCCCCAAAATTTTATGCATCTGCGGCATGACCCGCACGTTTAAAAGATGTCTTAAAGCGTAATCCTGGAACTGCCGCAATTTCTTTAAAACACCATTGCGCGTGTCCGCAATATCGGGTTGAATAAAAAACCAGGCGTCCGGGTGCGCGTCCTTAACAATCGCCACCGCCTTTTCCATATCCTGCTGATCTGTCCGGCTTGAGATAACCGCCTTAACGAACACGTCTTTTCCTTTATCCCTCGCGGCTATTCGCAGGAATTTCTCATGCTCCGGCCAGCAAGGAGGGCATCGCGTGGAACTGGGCAGCTTTATATCCATTGAAACAATGTCCATATAGGCAATAACATCCGCCAAGGCCTCATGCAGGACGCCGTTTGTTTCTAAATACAACGGCACGTTCTTTTCTTTAAGCAAAGGGGCCATCGCCCCGACAAAACTCTTTTGCAGCAGCGGTTCTCCGCCGGTTAGACTCACGGAATGGCAACCATTCCAAAGGGCATCGATCCGCGAGACCACTTCGTCGGCTGACATTTCCTTAAATTCATCCGGCGCATCGCCGAGCGCCTCAGCCGTGTCACACCAAACACAGCGCAAATTACAGCCATAAAAACGCACAAAGACCTGTTTGACGCCGGCGTATTTCCCTTCGCCTTGAATGGACTGAAAGATCTCGGATATTCGGGCTTTCACAAGAAAACGCCTCCCTTCGGTCGTCATATACCGCTTATTAGTCAAAATTTCGTTTAGAATATGCCGGTTTAATGAAAATTCCGCTATAATTACAAGAAATTTTCATTAAGAACCAGTATAACTTCTTGCGTTCTTCGGAAAGGAATTTTCAGCAGTTTGGAAAGTTTTATACTTTCCTAAACTGTTAAAAAACTTCCTGTATTGAAAACAAATCCCCGCGTAAAAAAAGGAATGCGATGCCGGCTTCAAAGAGAATTTATTTTAACATAAAATGGGAATAAAGGAAGTTTGATGTGTGGAGGGCTTTAAAGGTGCCGGTTACTTGTGTTTTATACTTCTACATGAACTGATATTTAAATGTTTTCTCTTGTTTCCGTTCATCGCGGATAATAATTCCCCTCTGATTATAGGAAGCGCTTTTTGAATTGTTGTTTAAGTTTGATGTGTGGCAGGAAAATAGTCAATTTTATTTCTATTCACTTCTCCTGCCGCAATAGTTTTATTAGATAGATGCTTTACTTACTCTGACACACTCCTTTCCCAAGAACGCAAGAAGTTATGACGGCCGACGAGCGTTTTCTTCTAAAGCTGTTCACCTTAACCGGCGCGGTGATTGCGATTTAAAAGGTTCGTGGCAATGTGCTGGCCAACCCAAGCTTTAAAAAACCTTTAAATTGACTATTGACCCTCTATAGGTGTTTGATGCTAACATGTCCCGTGGGGGCCAATTTCACCAGTTATTTGAAATGAAGTCAAAACAGAAACGATAAAATAATTTCATTTTTTCCACAAAAAATTCTTAGAAATCTTCGACGGGAAAATATTTTCACTTGACATCGGGGGTCTTATATTGGAATTTCCCGGGTTGCATACATCCTCCTTTTTATTGATTATTTCTGACAAAACATCAGAAATCACCAACCAAGTTTGACGCCGTTTTTTGGCGGCAAATCTGGTCGGTGTGGATTAACTAGATGTTTTATTTGATCAATCGAATAGATAAATATTTTTTATAATTCTCAAAATATTTATCTGTGGTGAAGATAATAAGATTTTCTATATAAGCCACCGCGCAAATTAAGAAATCAATTGTTGAGCCTTGGA
>JAGLNJ010000011.1 GCA_023139575.1 Candidatus Omnitrophota bacterium
GATGGGGAAGCTTTTTTTAATTCGGCGATGAGATTCACCCCGCCTGACTTTGAAATCGCCTTCTTAAAAACATGATACCGCTTCATCTGTGTAGCAGAAACCTTGGCGCGGTATTCATTATAAATTATTTTCTTCTTAGCGTTTAGCTCAGTCTTATAATCCACGATTTCTTGAAGAAAATTATTCTTTTGCATCATTTATTGTGATTTTGTGAAAGCAACCAGTTCATTAAGTTTATCTTGAGCGACTCCCTTGTCGAGAATCTGCTCAGCCAAATCAATTCCTTGCGCAACATCATGTGCCTTTTCAGCCACAACGAAAGCATGGGCAGCATTGAGGACAACAATATCCCGCTTTGGCCCTGTGTCACCATTTAATATGTTATTAAAGATTTCAATATTCTCCTCGAGATCCCCACCTTTCAGGTCTTTTTCGTCCGCATAAGGAATATCCCATTGGGCAGGATCAATTTCCAACGCCTTCATATTTTTCCCATCCCAAAAAACAGCAGCGGTCTTAGCCGTAGTCGTTATTTCATCTAAACCATCATGTCCATGTACTACCAGAGCCCTGTGAGCACCTAAATTTTTCAAAACATTGGCAATGGGCCCTACCAAAGAAATATTATAAACACCCATTATCTGATGCGTCGCACTCGCCGGATTAAGCAACGGCCCTAACACATTAAATATTGTCTCCACACCTAAGGCCTTTCTGGCTGCGGCAACATTTTTCATAGCCGGATGATGCTTCTGGGCAAACAAAAATGCAATACCCACCGCATCAAGACAAGCCTGCAAATTCTGTGGAGGAAGGTCAAGATTCACCCCCAAGGCCTCAAGGATATCAGCGCTGCCACATTTACTGGAGACTGATCTGTTGCCATGCTTCGCGACAGCAACACCGCCTGCAGCAACAACTAAAGCCGTTAACGTCGAAATATTGAAAGTATGTTTCTTATCCCCTCCTGTGCCGCAGGTATCTAAGAGTATGTCATGGCCCGTTTCTACCGGTATAAAAAATTGCCGCAATATTGTTGCTGCCCCGGTGATCTCTTCGGTTGTCGCGCCTTTATCCCGCAAGGACAACAAAAAGGCCTCAATTTCTGCTTGTGCGACCTCCCCCGACATAATCAAACGCATTATATTTTCAATCTCACCTTGTGAAAGATCCTGTTTATTCTTTAACTTTTCAATAATATGTTTCATTTTTGATTTAGAAAGTTCTTAAGAATGTTTTTGCCCATCCCCGTTAAAATAGACTCAGGATGAAACTGCACGCCCCAGAGCGGATATTCCTTATGCCGTATCGCCATAATTTCTTTATCTTTATCTTTGCTACGTGCCGTGACCGTCAAACAACTCGGGAGAGTACGGGGATCAACTACCAACGAATGGTAGCGGGTCGCTTCAAACGGATTGTCAACACCCTTAAATATCTCCTTGCCATCATGTTTGATCAAAGAGGTCTTACCATGCATAAGCCGCTTAGCTTGAATAATCTTCCCCCCATAAGCAAAGCCGATACACTGATGCCCTAAACAAACACCCAAGACGGGAATCATACCGGCAAATTTTTTAATGATATCAACGGAAATCCCGGATCCTTGTGGACGGCCCGGCCCCGGCGAAATGACGATGTGCCGAGGCTTCATCCTCTGCACTTTAGTGACTTGGATTTCGTCATTACGATAAACTTTGACGTCAGCTTTTAATTCCCCTAAATATTGCACCAAGTTATAGGTGAATGAATCATAATTATCTATGACAAGAACCATGTTTCTTCTCCTTATTCTTTTTCGCGATAGACCTTGGCCCCTAATTTGATAAGCTTTAAAACCAGATCTTCATAACCTCGCTCCAGGTGATAAATACGATGGATTTCCGTAACTCCCTTAGCCATCAATCCTGCAATGACTAAAGCGGCTGACGCTCTCAAGTCTGACGCCATAACCGGGGCACCAAAAATATTTTTTACACCCTGTATGATGGCGGTATTACCATCCCTTCTGATGTTGGCGCCCATACGATTCATTTCCGCAATATGAATAAACCTGTCAGGAAAAACTTTATCGGTGATAACACTCACTCCCGGCGTCGTCGACATCAATGCCATAAATTGCGCCTGCAGATCCGTTGGAAAACCCGGATAAGGATAGGTCGTGAGGCTCGTCGGTCGCGGGTTGCGCAAACGTTTCAATTTAACTGTATTGCCCTCACGATCAAAATCAATTCCATAATCCCGCAGTTTATCAATCAGGGCTAATAAATGTGACGACTTGACATTCTTAATGGCAAAATTGCTTTTTGTGGCGGCAGCAAGAATAATATATGTTCCCGCCTCGATACGATCAGGGCCAATCTCAAAACGCGCTCCGCGTAATTTCTTCACCCCTTTTACCGTAATCTTCGGCGTTCCCTGACCAATGATATCTGCCCCCATCGAAATCAAAAAGTTCGCTAAATCTTCCATCTCCGGCTCACAGGCCGCAGATTCAATAACTGTCGTTCCCTTGGCTAAGGTTGCCGCCATCAGAACATTGGCCGTGGCCAATACAGATGGCCCAAAGTCTCCTCCTAAATATATATTATTGCCTTTAAGGCCAGTTGTCTTGGCCAATACATAACCGCTCTCGATATTGAATTTGGCTCCCAGCGCCTTGATACCCTTTAAATGAAGATCAACCGGCCTGACACCGATAACACATCCTCCCGGCAAAGAAACCCTGGCCTGCTTGAGCTTGGCCAAAAGCGGCCCTAATACACAAAATGACCCCCGCATCGTCGATACCATTTTATAATCGGCAATATAGCTTAAATCTTTTTTCGAAGAAATCGTAACCTGATTTTTATTTGTTTCAACCGTTTTTCCTAAAGAACGCAAAAGCTTAATCATTGTCATCGTATCACGAAGTTTGGGAACATTACGGATAACGCAAGTCTCATCAGTCAGTAAACTTGCCGCCAAAATAGGTAAGGTGGCATTTTTTGACCCACTGATTTCAATTTCACCTTTAAGCGGTTTATTCCCTTCAATGATCAATTTGTCCATTTTTTCATCCTATTGTTTTAACTTATTATCAAGGTTCGCAATTTTTTCTTTCATAGTAACCGGCGCCTTTTGGGCAATGGCTACCCGATCCCTGCCGGCAAAATCTTTTATAAAATGCAGAAAGAATGTTTCTTTCTGCACAGCAAACATCTCAGCAATAGCGATTCTTTGATCTTCGCCGATCTCAAGGGCGAGAATGCCGCTATCTTTGAGCAATTGTGCCGCTCCATTAATGAGCTCGTAGTAGAATTCCAACCCGTCATCACCGCCATATAGGGCAATAACCGGTTCATGCTTTACATCACGCGGCAACTGCCTCATACCCTGCTGAGAAATATACGGCGGATTGCTGACTATCAAATCATAACTGCGGAAAGAATTATTATCATTAAAAAATTTAAAAATATCCTGTCGCGTAAAATTAATCGAGTCCGCCACCCCGTTTCGTTTGGCATTATTGCGCGCCACATTTAAGGCAGCCGGTGAAATGTCAATCGCTTTAATTTTGGCACTATTTATATTCTTCGCCAGCGAAACAGCGATATTACCTGAACCAGTACCCAAATCAGCGATCTTAACCGAACAAGTTTGTTCCCGGTATAGAAAAAGAATGCTTTGAACTAACAATTCCGTTTCCGGTCGGGGGATCAAGACATCAGGATTAACATGAAAAGGCAAACCCATAAATTCCGTTTCACCTAAAAGATATTGCAAAGGTTCTCCGTCCTGCCGCCGTTTTAATATATCTTGAAAAATTCTTTCCTGAAAAATAGTCAAACACGACGGATTTGTATAAATATCCACACGTCGACAATCCAGCAAAGATGTTAAGATTAATTCCTTTTCGTTCATATCACTCGATACCCGCTTCGGCCTCGGCTTTTAGCAGGCCTTCAGTTAATTCGTCCATATCGCCGTCAATAATGTTCGGTAATTTATAAAGCGTCAGACCGACACGATGGTCTGTCACCCTTCTATCAGGATAATTATAGGTGCGGATCTTCTCACTTCTGTCGCCACTACCAACTTTAGATTTTCTGTATTGGGTAACCTTATCCTGCTGCTCTTGCTGCATCTTATCATGCAGGCGGGCACGCAAGACACGCATCGCCTTCTTTTTATTTTTTAATTGCGAACGTTCATCCTGGCAAATAACAACTAACCCTGATGGCAGATGTGTTATGCGTATCGCCGAATCGGTTGTATTAACACTTTGTCCTCCGGGTCCGGAAGAACGAAACACATCAACTTTAAGGTCTTTTAGGTCAATGTTGACATCTAATTCTTCCGGTTCAAAAAGAACGGTCACAGAAGCTGCAGAAGTATGAATTCTCCCTGATGCCTCAGTCGCCGGCACACGCTGCACACGATGAACACCGCTTTCCCATTTTAAACGGCGGGACGCCGCCTTACCGCTTATACTGAATACAACTTCCTTAAAGCCTCCCGCCTCAGAAGGATGATTGCTGATCGGATCCATTTTCCATCCGCGACGTTCAGCATATCGACAGTACATCCTGTAAAGATCCCCTGCAAAAATGCCGGCCTCCTGCCCCCCTGTCCCGGCACGTACCTCCAGTATAATGTCGCGATCTTTTTCTTCAATGCGCGGGTTTAATAATTCATCAATTTGTACTTTAAGCGCTTCCTGCTTGCCGTTGAGTTCTTGCAATTCTGATTGCGCGAGTTCTTCAAAATCGGGGTCATGCTTTTCTTGGAGCAATGATTTCAACTCTTCAATTTGCTTTTCATTGTTCTGGTAAAGACGAAAGCCCTCAACAATAGCCGTAAGATCTGAAAATTCTTTGGCTAGCTTTTGATATCGGGATTGATCCGCAATAATCTCAGGATCCCCCAGCTGTTTTTCCAGCTCAATATAGCGGTCTTCTTTCTGCTTGAGTTTATCAAACATATTCTGCTATCAGACTCCTTATTTTCTCCCTTTGCCGTATCGCTGTTTGAAACGCTCAATACGTCCTGCCGAGTCTACAAATTTTTTCTCACCAGTAAAGAACGGGTGACATTTTGAACAAATCTCGACACGAATATTCTTCTTCGTTGAACGGGTATGAATAACCTCGCCACAAGCGCAGGTTATCGTCGTTTGTTCGTATTCCGGGTGAATCTCAGCTCTCATCTTCATTTCCCTCCTTTTGATACCTTAACACTTACCTTAAGTTTATTTATTCATGTTATCCAAAAACTCTGCGTTTGTCTTGTACTTTGAAATCTTATCAATCAACAATTCCATCGCCTCAGCTGAATTCAAGTCATGGATGGCTTTACGCAGCAACCAAATACGATGCAATTCATCTTCCTTCAACAGCAACTCTTCATGACGTGTGTTCGATCGTTTCATGTCAATCGCAGGATAAATACGTCGTTGAAAAAGATTGCGGTCTAACTGCAACTCCATATTACCGGTTCCTTTGAATTCCTCGAAAATGACTTCATCCATACGGCTACCGGTATCAACAAGCGACGTTGCAATAATGGTCAAACTCCCCCCTTCATCAACAGCCCGCGCAGCACCAAAAAATCTTTTCGGTTTGTGCAGGGCATTGGAATCCACACCACCGGAAAGGATCTTACCGCTATGCGGAACAACCGTATTATACGCACGAGCTAAACGGGTGATACTGTCTAAAAGAATGACAACATCCCTTTTATGTTCCACCAGACGCTTGGCTTTTTCTAGAACGATTTCGGCGATCTGCACATGCCTTTCGGCCGGTTCATCAAAAGTGGAGGCAATAACTTCACCTTTGACGCTACGCTGCATATCCGTAACCTCTTCCGGACGTTCATCGATCAAAAGAACTATCATGATGACATCAGGATTGTTTTGCGTAATAGAATTAGCAATCTTTTGCAACAACACCGTCTTACCACTATAAGGCGGCGCAACAATCAAGGCCCTTTGTCCTTTCCCTAGCGGTGTCAAGATATCCATAATACGCATGGAAACTTCTTTTGACGTGGTTTCTAATTTTATACGCGCATTGGGATAAAGGGGAGTCAGATTGTCAAAAAAGATTCGTTCTTTGCACTTTTCAGGATTCTCATAATTAACGGCTTCCACTTTCAAAAGGGCAAAATATTTCTCACCTTCTTTGGGCGGACGGATATGGCCGCTGACATTATCTCCGGTCTTTAAATCAAAGCGACGGATCTGTGACGGAGAAATATAAATATCATCCGGACAGGGTAAATAATTATAATTCGAGCTGCGTAAAAACCCGAACCCTTCCGGCAATATTTCCAACGTCCCTTCACCAAAAATCAATCCTTGTTCTTCCGCCTTGTGCTGCAGGATCTTAAAAATAAGATCCTGTTTTTTGATGCCGCTAATGCCATTGATATTTTGCTCTTTGGCATGTTTGGTGAGCTCTGACATCTTCATGTCCTTCAATTTCGTAATGTCGAGCTGCTCTTCGTTTGCGGGCCGGCGGTCTGAACCATTGCAGCGACTTTGTCGTTCCGACCGTTCGATCGTCTTGGAATTACTTCTTTCCATTGTCCTCTCCCCCTCTTGAATTCTCTTTTTATCTCTTGAAACTGGTCTAGCCATATACTTAAATCCCCTTTAAAGTTTTTATAAATACAATAAATTCCAGATATTAACAACCTGAGCTTTCGTGCTTTTAAGATTGGAATTATTATTTATAGTAAAATCAGATTCCCTTTTTTTCCTGTTCAAAGGTATCTGTCTTCTGATACGTTGAATTATGTCCTCTCTTTTTAGCCCTCCTTTTCTTAATAACCGTTTGACTTGATTTATACGATTACAAACAACTGTAATGTTGATATCTGTCATCTTGTCCATACCTGCTTCAAAAAGCAACGGGACATCTAGAACAACAACCTTGTGACTTTTAGTTTTTCGGCAACATACTAAGCGTTTTTTCATCTCTTTAATAACTTGCGGATGAATAATCTTCTCTAACCGGCGCAATTTTGTCTTATTCCCGAAAACCACCTCCGCCAACTTCTGCCGTTTAATACGCCCTCTTTGCAGAATATCTTTGCCGAATGTCCGACAAATCGCGCCAAAGCAAGGACTATTGCGCCATAATAACCGATGCGTGATTTTATCCGCATCAATGACCTTAGCTCCCAAACTGTCAAACATCGATGCTACAGTCGATTTCCCCGTACCCATACTTCCTGTTAGTCCAACAATAACCATAGCCAAATTTCCCTACTCGACTGTTAATTTTTCATAAACATAAAGATACTGCTTTGCCGAATTTTCCCAAATAAAATCATAGGTAAATGCCTTTTTCACTAATTCCTTAAAAACATCCTCTTGGTGAAATACCTCAACCGCGTCTTTCACCGCCGTGATAAAGGAACTATTTTCATACATATAAAAAACAAAACCATTTCCATTTTTATCATAAGGCTTCACCGTGTCGGCCAAACCCCCGGTATGATAGACAAGCGGCAGAGTGCCGTATCGCAAACTAATCATTTGGCTCAACCCGCAAGGTTCGAAAATCGAGGGGATCAAGAATACGTCACTCCCGGCATAAATTTGGTGTGCCTTCTTTTCATCAAAAGTGATATCAACACAAACTTTTTCCGGATATTTCTCCGCCATCTTTAACAAAACATCTTGATATTTTGTTTCCCCAACTCCAAGAAAAACCATCTGCATATTTAAATCGCCTAAGATGTCCATAGATTCACAAATCAGATCTAGACCTTTTTGATGGCAGAGGCGTCCGACAAAACCAAAAAGAGGTACTGTTTTGTTCACCGGAAGCTTATAAGTTTTTTGCAGTTTAACTTTATTTTTGTCTTTTCCAGCAAGATTATCGACGTTATATGTTTGCGCTATCAATGAATCTTTGCTGGGATCCCAAATGTTCACATCAACACCATTTAAAATCCCGACTAAATCCTCACTACGTGATTCAACAACCGATTCTAAACCACATCCATAGCGTTCCGTCTGCATTTCCTCAGCATAACTGGGGCTGACTGTACTGAGGCCATCACAACTTAAAATTCCGGCTTTCATAAAATCGACTTGGTTAAAAAATTCAAAATACGATTCATACAAAGAATCATCTAAATCCAACGTTGCAAATTCTTCTTTAGGAAAAACCCCCTGATAGGCCAAGTTATGGATCGTAAACAGTGACTTGGTCTTCTTAAAGAAATCATCTTTATGAAAACGATGCTTCAGATACACCGGCACCAAAGCGGCATGCCAATCATGACAATGAACGACGTCAACCTTGATATGCAATTGCTTTATATGTTCAAGAGATTTCATACAGAAATACTTGAAGCGCGCTACATTATCCGGATAATCCCCTTCGGAATCACCATAAATCCCCTCACGGTTAAAATACTCTTCATGTTCAACAAAATAAACCGTAACATTCTCACCTATGGTCGTCATAAAAAGCGACTTATTCAGCTGCGTCAATTCATATCCGCAAGAGTCAACGCACTTATAGCGCGGCATAAATATCGAAACTTCCACCCCCAGTTTCTCCAAGGCCAACGGCAAAGCCCCGCAAACATCCGCCAAACCCCCGGTTTTTTCAAAAGGAAAAACCTCTGAAGATATAAACACCACTTTCATAAAGTTATTTAGCCTCCATCCAGTTCGGTCCCTCATTGATTGACACCTTGATCGGCACACTTAAGGGAAGACAGCCTTCCATCTGCTCGCGAATAATACTTTTAAGCTTCTTTGTCTCAAAAGACAGAACATCAAAAACAATTTCGTCATGAACGTTAATAATCATCGCTGATTTCAGCTTTTGTTTATCCATGGCCTCCTGAATACGAATCATCGCTAATTTCATAAGGTCAGCTGCCGAGCCTTGCACAGGGGTATTAATGGCCTGACGCTCTGCGAATTGTCTAATATTTTGATTGCGGTCATTGATTTCCGGAATATAACGCCTGCGATGAAGAAGTGTTGTTACATATCCCGTGCGCCGGCATTCCGCAATAGAATTATCCATAAAGTTTCGTACAGCTGGATAGCGTAAAAAATATTTATCAATAAACTCTTGCGCCTTCACCTGAATGATGTTCAAATCCTTGGCCAGACCAAAGGCACTCATGCCATAAACAATACCGAAATTGACCCTCTTAGCCGTTACCCGCATTTCTTCGGTGACCTCATCATTCTTCACGTCAAATATCAATGAGGCCGTGTATTGATGGATATCCTGACCTTTTTGAAAGGCCTCCATCAGTGTTTTATCTTGCGAAAGATGCGCCAAGATCCGCAATTCAATTTGCGAATAGTCCGCCGCGACAATAATTCTTTCGCTTTCCGAAGGTATAAAAGCTTGCCGAATCTTTCGCCCTAACTCCGTTCGGATAGGTATATTCTGTAAATTAGGGGTATGAGAACTTAAACGTCCCGTCTCGGTCCCGGTTTGATTAAAATGGGCATGAATCTTTCCCGTCTGGCTATTAATCAATTTTGGCAATGCATCAAGATACGTTGTTTTAAGTTTGGTCAACTGCCGATATTCCAGAATCTTTGCCGGCAAAGGATGAATATCCGCCAGCCGAACGAGTACTGATTCGTTAGTGGAAAAACCCGTTTTTGTTTTTTTCAGTACCGGAAGTTTTAATTTGGCAAAGAGAATCTGACTCAACTGCTTTGGCGAGTTAATGTTAAATTGCTCATCGGCCATTTTAAAAACTTCATCCATTAACCCGTTGATTTTCTTGTCGCAATCTTTTGATAATTTCTTCAACAATTTATCATCGATCTTAACGCCCTCTCCCTCCATGCGAAAAATGACGCGGGCTAAAGGCATCTCAATATTATTGAACAAATCCCATAAACCTTGTTCCATCAACTTACCTTTAAGAGGTTCGTGCAATTGATAAATCAAATCAGCCATCGCCCCCTTCTGGTCATTCCCCAAAGATGACTTGCGTAAATACTCCCAACTTAAAGCATTGATATCAGTGTTTCTTGCCGGTGAAAGCAAATATCCTGCCAGCATCACATCGAATATATCATCTTCAATCGGACATTTATGCTCATTAAACAGCTTAAAATGAACTTTGAGATCAAAGGTGACTTTAGCTATATCTTTTCGCAGAAAGATATCTTTGAACTCTTTAAGATTATTCATCGCAAGATGATAAACCTCATGGTCAGCCAGAGCAATATCCACATATGATTCAAACATGCTCTGCTGGTCTTCACCCCCTATACTATCAAGACAAAACGCAAAACATTTTTGATCGGCTATCTTTTTAATCATTGTCTGGATATCCTTGTCAGAACCCAGCTTATTAACGGAAACACAGGTCTCTTCTTTGACAGTCGGCGCATATTCGGCAGCAAATTTCCGGAACTCCAAATCATTAAAAAGGGCAAATAATTTTTGATCATCGGGATCTTTAATTTTTAACACATCAAGGTCAAATTTAATCGGAACACTCTTTTCCAATTCCGCAAGTTCCTTGCTGAAAAACGCCATGTCCCGATGTTCCTGCAACCGGTCTTTCATTCTTTTCGGTTCTATTGTTTCAACATTTCTCATAATCCTGTCCAGGTCGCCGTATTCATTAATAAGCTTCCGTGCCGACACATCACCAATGCCACGAACTCCCGGAATATTATCAACACTGTCCCCGGCCAAACCGATAAAATCCGTAATATTTCGCGGCAAAACACCCATTTCCTTTTGCACTTCATTTTTCGTAAACATCTTGGCCTTTCGCACGCTCAGAACCTTTACATGATCATCTACCAACTGAAACAAATCCTTGTCGTCGCTGACAATAATAATTTCCACATCTTTTTTTCGCATCTTGTGCGCGATCGTCGCAATCACATCATCCGCCTCAAATCCGACGGACTCAAATATCGGCAAGTGATAAGCGTTAAGCACCTCACGAATCATCGGAATCTGCGTAACCAAGGCATCCGGCATGGAAGGTCGCTGGATTTTATATTTCGCATACTTCTCCGCCCGAAATGTCTTGCCCGGCATATCAAAACACACTGCAAAATACTGCGGCTCATAGTCTTTTAATAACTTGCGCAAAGTGTTTACAAAGCCATAGACAGCGTTTGTCGCTTGCCCTTTGCTGGAGGTTAATCCTTTAATGGCATAGAAAGATCGATAACATAATGCATGCGCATCTAATAAAAATAACTTAGTGTTAGGCATCAGAGACCTTGACTTTAACGGTTTTTATACTTCATGAATTTATTCAGATTTATGAATTGATTCTTCTGGAATTGTGGCGAGTATTTCTTTGAATTTCTGTTTGGCTGACATAAGATCACCCGCGTTCAATTGCTCCATCGCATCTTCTGCTCGTTTTTTTAACAAATCAATTTCCATTTCTTCTTCTACTTGCTTCACCGCATTTAACAATTTGGGATTATTTGGGGTAATGGCTAAACCCAAGTTGAATTCATCAATAGCATTGACATACTGTTGATCCTGAAAATATTTCTGTCCTTTCAGATAATGCCTGGATGAGCGTGCTATCTCCATGACAAACTTTGCATGGGCCCGCTTCACAATTTCCCGGCTTAAAACCTCCGCCTTGCTCATAATAAATTGCTTCTTTAAATCAGGGTCTATTTCACACAAAAAAGCTTCCAGTTTGCCGCGCCATGGGTCACTAACATCTGCTCTCCTTATACGTTCCTGAAAATAAAAGATGGCTTTATTCTTATTGTTGTTAGCAAGGTAGAAATAACCCAGATTTGTATAAGCAGGAAGATAATTGCTCTGCAGTTTTATTGCTTGCAAATAACTATGTTCTGCACTATCTTGCACACCCAAACGCTCATAAACAATACCGATGTCATTAAAAATGGCGGGATCTCTGGCCCCTAAGGAAAGGGCTTTTTTATAGTATGTCAAAGCTAAATCAAGATTTCCGCGTTGTGACTCTTCATATCCCTTTAAGTGATAATCTTTCGCATTCTTATCAAATAATTGTGCGAAGCTATTTGTGTAATTGGTGATTGATAAGAAGGATATGACAAAAAGAATGGTTATCCAGCGATAGTAAGAAGGTTCTTTATTCTTTAATATAGGATAATACATGATTAATAATTTGGCAAGAAAAAAATTATTACGGTTCCCGGCATCTTGTTGCGATGCCTAAATTTAAGAATTTTCTTCGGCCACCCTTACATTTTCTGAATCCATTACTGATGTTTCACACATTTGCGGTTGATTTTCAGTCTCTGCGGCTGAATCCTTTGAGGATTTCGGCTCATTGTCTTGCGCGCCAACAATTAAGGCTATTTTATCACTTACTTCTTCTTGTTGTACAATTAAATGATATATTTCATCCTTTTGCTCTGGAGCGTTGATTAAGACGGCTCCAATTATACAATTGTCCTGAACAAATATCTTTTTGAAAATTTGGTTCTCTTCATCAATGCTTTGATATTCCTCAACATTTTCGCCTTTCAATGTCCTGCCCATGATAGTGACGGAAGCTTCAGCTAAAGCAAAGGTGTTGACATTAAGAGCAATATCATAAATCGGCTCCTCTTCCCGCAATGCAGCCCCGACAATAGCGCCCTGTTTATCAATGGCTTCGGAATATATCGGCGTATTGCGCAAAGACGATAGCAAACGAAAAGCACAGACATCCCCCATAGCATAGACCTCTTTGAGATTGCTCTGAAATAGATGGTTCACGCAAATCCCGTTTTTCATCATCAAATCAGAATCTTTAAAAAGCCTTAAATCCGGAGCTTCCCCCCCCAGAAAAAGGGCATGACATCCAAAGACTTTGCCAGATTGCATTTTAACAGCCTTTAAATCGTCATCTCCCAAGATCTCAGCAATTTTATTTTTCTCAATACTTCTGATGCCGCTGTTTTGCATCAGATTATTGATAAATAATGCTGTTTGGGCATCAAGCAGTTCCGGTAACAATTGATTGCCCGGATTGACCCACAAGACTTCTTTGTTTTTTTGGCTCAGGGCGAAGGCCATTTCTAAAGCCTGCAGGCTCTGATCCTGAATAATAAAAGTTTCCGCAACCGGGAGAAGATTGATCACTGAAATAACATCCTCGAGCCGACCGGCCCGCAAAACACCATTTTTGGCGTTCCCGTTAAATTCACTGAATTTGACTCCCTCCGTCCCGGCCACTACTAAAGCATCAAATTCAATTTGGCTCTTGTCTTCCAAAGAAATATACTTGCGCTTCAGGCTGATCCTTTTAATTTTTTTATCCTGAACGATAGCGACTTTATTTCTCTCATAATACTTCCAGGGCTGGCAATAAAGTTGGTCGAGCGTATTATATTCTTTGAAAAAATCAACCAAAAGATGACGATGATAGGGCAAATGTTCACTTAATGGGAACAATGTGATCGATAATTCTTGATCTTGTCCTCGCAACTTATCAACAAGTTGAACAACCGCAGATGAGTTTCCTAATATAGCTATTTTTTTCATAGTTTTTTTGAAGATAAATAATGTTTAAACGCCTGCAGGCCGTTACGCATTAGCATTACTACCGTAACCGGCCCCACCCCCCCGGGAACAGGAGTTATAAAAGATGCCTTTTCTTTGGCTGTCTCAAATTCAACATCTCCTACCATCCCTTTCTCGGTATGATTGATACCGACATCAATAACAATAGCCCCTTCTTTTATCCACTCCCCTTTGACTAATAATGGTTTACCCACAGCAACAATTAATATTTCTGCTCGCGCTATATGATCTAGTAGCTTTCCGGCCTTACTCGTCGCGATATTACATACGGTTACCGTGGCCATTTCCCGCAGCAAAAGCAGACCTAGAGGTTTCCCGACTATATCGCTCGAGCCGATAATCACCGCCTCTTTTCCAGCTAAATTGATTCCTGTTGACTTAATATGCTCCATAGCCGAGGCCGGTGTGCAAGGAATCATCTCCGTTTCGCCTAGAAGCATCTTGCCGATATTGGTCGCATTAATGCCTTCAAGATCTTTATTTGCATCTAAATAATTTGCCGCTTCCCCATAATCGATATGATTCGGAATCGGCCGGTGAATCATAATGCCATGAACCTCATCATCATCATTCAGTTTCTTGATTGATTCAATCAAATCCGCTTGGCTGACTTTCTCGGGAAGCCGCAAAAGATCACAGGAAATCCCTAATTTGTCTGCCAACTTTTTTTGTGAATTAGCGTAAGCGCAAGAATCATGTTTGTCGCCGACTAATATATTGACTAACCGCGGAACTTGACCAGTTTGTTTCTGCAGTTGCCGGACCTCTTCGCGGAGTTCATCTTTTAGTTGGGCGGCCAATTTGCGGCCATCTAGAATATTTGCTGACATATCGTGGATTATTTGTTAATTTTTACATTTATCATCGCGGCATTGTAAGCAGCGGTTAATAATTCCGTTGCTACCTCAATATCCGACATCAAACAGGGATTCCCCTTTTTCACTAATTCCGGTAAAATCTGCATAGCATCATAACAAAGTTTACACACCCTTAAAGGTATTTTCCTGGCCTCGCGCTTGGCGACGTTCTGCGCGCGTTTATCCGCCGAGTGCGCCTTGACGACCTTTAAATAAGCTTGGGGGTCCAAATCGACACAATCCAATAATGAGGCTTTGATCTTCTCATTTTTTTTTATAATACTATATATCTTATCGGCATCTTTTTTGGCCATAGTGGGTTTAAGCGAGTAACGCGCCACCATTGAAATCAGCCCTGAACCCGTAACGGCGGTTAAGGCGGCAGCTGAACCGCCTCCCGGTACAGGCGTTTTTTGCGACAAAATATTAATATATCCCTGCACCGTATGATTTTTAAACTTTTTCATTGTAGAAAAATTAAATAATGTGAGAATTTCTGGTTGTGTGATTAATTCCGGTCGGAAAAATCTAAATTAAGACTGACTTATCAACAGGATTATATTAACTGAATCAGAGATTTTTTTCAATAAATTATAATTATTTCTATTAGTATCTGAGAGGACGACAACTCAATATTTTTCACACATCGCTCTGCGGGAAACACTCTACATGGATGCCTCAAAAACATCTTTCAACAGTTCTATTTTCAGCCCTTCCTCATCCACCATGATACCCAAAACATCAAATCGGCACATTTCGTCTTCCAGTGCAAACTCCCTCAGATAACATAAAGCCGCCTTTGTAAGATGCCTCATCTTTTTGGGTGTTATCGCCTCAAACGGTGTCCCCCGGTCACTGGTGTACCGAGTTTTCACTTCAACAAAACAAAGACACTCGCCGTCACGCGCGATGATATCAATTTCCCCAAACATCGTTCGGTAATTCGCGGCCTTCACCTGGTAGCCTTTTTCTCTGATAAAATCCAAGGCCATACCCTCCCCGAAATCGCCGATTATTTTGTTGCTGATTTTATTGTTTACGGAAGCCATTTGAATGACCGGCGATGTATCATGGAGGGGCCATGCGTTTTAATCGCCTCCCTGTGTCCTTTGGTGGGGTATCCTTTATGTTTTTTGAAACCATACTGGGGAAAGATCCGGTCATAAATCGTGACAATGCGGTCACGAACAACTTTCGCGATAATAGACGCGCAGGAAATTGACAAGCTCAAACTGTCTCCTTTGACAATTGTTTTGCATGGAAAAGGCAATGAGGTCTTAAATCGGTTGCCGTCAATGAGCAGAGCTAACTCTTTTTTTACATCCTTTTTAACCGATATTTCAGGCGGTAGATGATCAAGCATTTGACTTACAGCATTATCCATGGCAAAAAAA
Source organism: Candidatus Omnitrophota bacterium (assembly GCA_023139575.1). Taxonomy (GTDB): domain Bacteria; phylum Omnitrophota; class Gorgyraeia; order Zapsychrales; family JANLHA01; genus JAGLNJ01. Next base: position 15,781 of record JAGLNJ010000011.1, read on the forward strand.
GACGCGTTTAGAATATTATGCGCATCGATCACCCGCTCATTCATGACTCCGACACCAACATAAGCCTTATCAAAAATTTCCTCAAAAGCCGCTTCTCGTTGTTTAGCGGAAAGTTTTTTGGAATCCCGTATAGGATGATCAAAAGAGGTGTCCCGCAAAATCACCGCCGAAGCCACAACAGGCCCGGCCAAAGGCCCACGTCCGGATTCATCCACACCCGCCACCAAGCGGTAGCCTAAGTCATGCGCTTTATTTTCAAAATATAATAAATCAGGGGATTTTTTTGCTTCAAGCATTAAGAAAATCACCTTTGCATAAATTGTCGGAATAATTTTCTAAAACGTCAAATTTGGGGATACATGGCAGGTGGAAAAATTAAGAGCTGCGAGTAACACGCTTTTTAACTCTTGCCTTCTTACCGATTCTGTCTCTCAAGTAATAAAGCTTTGCTCGTTTGATCCGCCCTTTGGAAACGATTTGTATACTCTCGATAACCGGTGAGTGAACAGGAAACGTCCTTTCCACACCTTCGCCGAAGGAAAGCTTTCTCACAGTAAATGTTTCCCGGTTGGAGCCGCCGGATTTCTTGATAACTGTACCTTCATAGGGATGCACACGGCTTTTATCGGCCTCAGTAACCTTGATGCGCATCTTTATCGTATCGCCAATCTCTAATTTCGGCAGGTCAGTTCTTATATATTGTTTTTCAATATTATTAATTTTTTCCGCAACGTTCACTTTCAATTCCTCCTGTTATGGACACATGCCCCATGGATTCTAATAGGAAGAAAGAATTTTACCCTATAAATCCTGATCTGTCAACCCTGAAATAGCTTTCAGACAGCAATGGTCGAAGTTATTTTTGAGCCGATCCTTATCAATCAGGCACGGACTTCCTGCCAGCTTCCTGCTTGGCAATAATCTGACGCCATTGATCCCGGCCACGGCGTTTACTGGTTCTCTTGTTCATGACATTCCTTTCGGTATCAGGTTTACGTCATTCTACAGCCCAGAGGCAGTCCAGATGGGTTGCTCTGACGCTTACGGAAAATGGCCATTGCAAGCCAAGCGCCAGAAGGCAAAAAAATATTCATGGTGTGGTAAATATCACAATGGGCAAAAGATACGCTGTTTCAAAGAAGTTGTTGTTGAGGATTTGCGATTATTTGGTAGGAGGGCATATCTATTTGGGTTCTTTCTTACTAAGGGTGAAGTGATTGACATAAAGTGTTGAAGGGGTTGAAGAAATAAAAAAAGCATCGATTACCAGAAAAAACTGATAAAGTTTGTTTGGAAAAACGAAATTATCAGGAGGTAACCGATGCGAAGATATAGTATCACACAGGCGTTAGGCCTGCCAGAATATAAAATTTTAGGAATTTTATTAGATACAAAAAAGAAAATACATTTACAGATACGCGCTTACAAACGTAAGAAAGCGAAGTGTTCAGGATGCGGGGAATATCACGATACGAAAAAAGTTCACAGCTTGAAGGAGGTTGTTGTAGAGGATCTGCGAATGTTTGGCAAACGGGTTTATTTACATGTAATCAAGCGACGATACCGATGCTTAAAAGACGGACGGCTTTATATTGAGTTAATTGATTGGCTAAAACCGCGATGCCGGGTAACAAACAGATTGGCAAAAGAGATTTATCGATTAACGTCGATCACAACAAATCAAGAAGCAGGATGGTATTTGGGAATGAATGACGAGAAAGTATACAGGATTGATAAGGCTATGTTAGAAAATTTAGCGGAACAACATTTGAGTCCCACACCAGTATCGACAAACATCAGCGTGGACGAAGTGGCGTGGAAGAAGCATCATCGGTATTTGACGAATGTGGTTGATGTTGATGAAAAAGTTGTTACATGGAATGAGAAAGGACGAAAATCTAAAGTGTTGAATAAGTACTATGAATCCTTAGGTGAAGATAACTGTCAAAAGATTGAGTCGGTGTCATTAGATGGAGCTAAGACGTATATCAGTTCGTCGAAGAAGCATGCCGTTAATGCCTTAATTGTGCTGGATCGATTCCATGCGGTTCAAAAGGTTAATAATGCTATTGATCATGTTCGAAAAAATGAATTAAGAAAAGCCCGAAAAAATGAAGATGAAGAATTGATATTACTGACGAATTGTAAACAGCGATTTATTCTGTTGAAAAATAAAACGAAGCGATCAGATAGGCAATCATCAACACTCGCGCATCTTTGCGATATTAATCATCCAATATACACAGGGATGATTCTTAAGGAAAAATTTTTGGAAGTGTATGATTTAAAAACAGAAGATGAAGCCATCATTCATATTTATGAATGGATTGACGACGCTCTTGAGAGCGGGTTAAAGCCCTTCGAAGAGATCGCTTGGAGTTTGGTTGAAAAGATTGAATATGTTTTGAATTGGTTCATTGTCAAACGAAGTTCTGCCATCTCAGAAGGATTCAACAATAAGATCAAGCGTCTTAAACGTATGGCTTATGGGTACAGGGATATTGAGTATTTCAAACTAAAAATTCATCAGCATTGTGGATATCTCAATCCACGGAGATTCAATCTCAACTGAAATGTTTCACCCTAAACAAGAAAGAACCAAATATACTTGACATCGTAAGGTCTTGTTGGTACTATACTTAGGACTAGGAGGTGAATTATATGACTAAAAAGGACATTGTGTTAAAAATCACAGACATGACTGGGATCAAGCAGGTGGATGTCAAGGCGATCGTTCAAAAGACATTTGATGTGATTGTCGAGAGTTTGGTAAGGAATGAAAAGGTCGAATTAAGAAATTTCGGCGTTTTCAAAATTAAGGAAAGAAAAGCCAGATTTGGAAGGAATCCCCGAACTGGTGAGAGTGTGCCCGTTCCACCAAGAAAAGTTGTTGTTTTTAAGCCCGGCTTAGAAATGAAGCAACGCATAAAATAATAATCCGAATTAGGTTGTTTTCTAAATCGTTATATTATTTAAACTTATCAAAATTTTTAATTTTTCAGGGCGGAGGTTAAAATCCTCCGCCCTTAAGATTAATGGGCTAATATGAATAAGAAATTCAATGTGCCGCGGGGAACCAGTGACATATTGCCCAAAGAAGTTTTTACATGGGAATATGTTGAGAAAGAAGCCCGGCAGCTCCTGCGTAATTACGGATATAATGAGATCCGCACGCCGATTTTTGAGAAATCGGAATTATTTGTCCGCTCTGTAGGGCAGACAAGTGATATCGTTCAAAAACAAATGCTTAATTTGTCATTCCAAGGGTTTGTTGAGAAATACCAGTTTGATGAAATAGGGCTTGATTCAGGCGACGTTTTCAAAAAACTAATCGAAAATGGTTGGGCAGAAAAAATAAGTCCAACACAAATACGGTTAAAATCCTATTTATTTGAAGGAAAAGTAATAGGTGAGATGAAAAAGGTCTTCGAGGATGATGAAGTTTTAGATAAAATTTTATTTCCACAATACTACACCTCCCTTTCATTGCGGCCTGAGGGCACGGCTTCCATCGTCAGGGCGTATATTCAAAATAATTTTGACAGGCTGGAGAGGCTTTCAAAATTTTTTTACATAGGGCCGATGTTCCGGGGCGAAAGGCCGCAAAAGGGAAGACTGCGTCAGTTTCATCAAATCGGCGCTGAGGCCATCGGGCCGGAATCTTGTTCTCCCTATTTGGATGCCGAGATCATCGCCTTAAGCGTGGCGATACTCAAAGCGTTAGGTTTGAGTGATTTTAATTTAAAGTTGAATTCTCTTGGAGATGAGGAGGATAAAGAAAATTTTTCTAAATATCTGAAAAAAGAGTTAAAGCCGGTTTCTGGTAATTTTTGTTCCAATTGTCAAAGGCGTTATCGTCTTAATGTTTTGCGTGTGCTTGATTGTAATAATAAGGACTGCCAGGCCATTGTTGATGGCTTAGACATCCATGATGCCCATCTTTCAGATAAAAGCAGGGAGTATTTTAAAGAGGTTTGCGGCGCTTTGGATAGGCTTAAAGTATCCTATGAAATTTTTCCAAAATTGGTAAGAGGTTTGGATTATTATACCCACACGGTGTTTGAAATCAGCGCGCCTTCTTTAGGCAGCCAGGATGCCCTGGGGGCCGGAGGCCGTTATAGTAATTTGGTGAGCCAATTGGGCGGGCCTGATGTGGATGCTGTTGGCTTTGCTTTGGGTATTGAGCGTATACTTTTGGCCATGCCCAAAGGGGACGTTGAAGCAGGGAAACTGAATGTCTTTATTATCGCTCTTGATGAAAAGTCTTTTCTTAAGGCATTTGCCTTGCTTCATCAGTTGCGGGATGCGGATGTTTCCGGGGATATGAGTTACCGTATTTCATCGATGAAAAGCCAGATGAGATTGGCTAACAAAAAAGGCGCCGGCCATGTTATAATTCTTGGTGAAGCAGAAATGCAAAAGGGCGAAGTCACTATAAAAAATATGGAAAGCGGCGATCAGGCGGTAGAGTCTATCAATAATATTAAAACTATTAAGAATATAATTTTAAATCAATAGAAAGGGATACCGGGAAATGTTAAGGACACATACATGCGGCGAATTACGCAAAGAAAATAAGGATCAGGAAATTACCCTGTGCGGTTGGGTACATCGCAGAAGAGATCATGGTAAATTAATTTTCATTGATATCCGTGACCGATATGGGTTCACACAGGTTGTTTTTGTGCCTTCCGTATCCCCGCAAGCGCATGATCTCGCGCAATCATTGGGGCCTGAGTTTGTGGTACAGATAACGGGGAAAGTCGGAGTCCGGCCTCCCAAAAATGTCAATTCTGATATTGCTACAGGGGAAGTGGAAGTATGCGCGGAAAAATTGACCATACTTAATCCAAGCCTCGTGCCGGTCTTTGAAATTGACGATGATGTTGATGTTTCGGAAGAATTACGATTGACATATCGCTATCTTGATTTAAGAAGGGAAAAAGTGTTGCGGGCCCTTACCACACGGCACAAATTATGCAATATGATCCGCAACTATCTTGATAAAGAACAATTTTTGGAAATAGAGACTCCGGTTTTAACGAAATCTACTCCCGAAGGGGCGCGGGATTTTCTTGTTCCGGCGCGTATGAATCCGGGATATTTTTATGCCTTGCCGCAATCGCCTCAGCTTTTTAAACAGATGTTGATGGTTTCAGGCCTGGACAAATATTATCAGATCGTCAAATGTTTTCGTGACGAAGATCTGCGGGCTGATCGCCAGCCGGAATTCACCCAGCTGGATATGGAGATGTCCTTTATTGATGAAGAGGATCTTTTTACCCTTGTTGAGCAAATGTTCAAAAAGGTTTTTAAGGAAATCAAAGGGATTGATCTTCCCACTCCTTTTCCGCGTATGACACATAAAGAAGCTAAGGAAAAATACAATTCTGACAAGCCGGACATCAGAAAAGACGAAAATGAATTTGCGTTTCTTTGGGTTGTAGATTTCCCGATGTTCAAATATAATGAAGAGGAAAAAAGATGGGAAAGTGAGCATCATCCCTTTACTTCGATAAAAGAAGAAGATGTTGCGTTGCTGGAGAATGAAGAGTACGCTGATATACGAGCCCGATCTTATGATCTGGTCCTTAACGGCAGTGAAATAGGCAGCGGTTCGATCCGTATTCATCGCAAGGAAATGCAGCAGCAGGTCTTTAAAATTATTGGCATTGAAGAAGAGGAAGCGCAAAAACGCTTTGGTTTTTTGTTACGCGCTTTTGAATATGGCGCGCCGCCGCACGCCGGGGCCGCCTTTGGCATAGACCGTTTGGTCAGTATTTTAACAGGATTAGACTCTATTCGTGATACAATTGCCTTTCCCAAAACGCAAAAAGGCAGCTGTCTGGTGACAGACGCGCCTTCTCAGGTGGACGATGGGCAATTGACAGAATTAGGTATTATGACGCTCAAAAAAGGAGACGAAAATGTCTAAGCAACTACTCAAAACCTTAACCTTAATTTTGGCTGTAGTATTTCTGGCCGGTTGTACAGGCGGTGGCGGGGTCAAAGCGCGTAGTTACGTTACAGTGAAAGATAGGGTGGACCAAAATATGGAAAATGAAGGATATAATTATGGTTATCTTTCCGGAACGCCTGTTCCCGAGGATAGAGAAACTTACAGAAAGACCCGAAAGGTATACGTCATGGAATTTACCAAAGAAGCGAAAGAAGAGGATCTCCCTTCTTATCAGCCTCCGCCAAGACGAAGCGCTCCTGCCCAGGAGCCGATTCGCGTGAAGAGAACACGGCCTGAACCTGAACCGCAAGGAATAGTCATTCCGGACTTTGATGATGAGGAATATTTTGAAGAAGAGGCGGATGGTGCCGGTCAGTTTGAAGATTATGTTATTCAAAAAGGGGACACCCTGCAGAAGATTTCAAAGAAATTTTATGATTCCTATAGCAAATGGACAAAAATTTACGATATTAATAAAAACGTGATCAAAGATCCCAATCGTATCAAACCGGGGATTTCGATCAGAATTCCTGTTCAATAAATTAAAGAAAAGCTGATATGCATAAACTGCTTTACTTGAATAATAATCGTGATTTGCAAACTCTTTTTGGCAAATATGACCAGAACCTTAAGCTCATTGAACAAGAACTGAATGTAAAGATTGGCAGCAACGAAGATGGCTTGAAGGTTACCGGCAAGAAAGAGGATATTGAGCGTGTATCTGAATTGGTCAATTATTTAATCAACCTTACCGATGAAGGGCGTGATATCAAGAAGCAGGATGTTTATTACGCGATTCAGTTAACCAAGCTGGATAAAGGCGTTGATTTAAAACGCTTGGCCAAAGAGAAGATCCTTGTTTCTACCAAAGGCGGTGTTGTTACTCCGAAGACGAAGGGGCAGATTGAATATGTTGAGTCGATAAAGAGGCATGATATTGTTTTTGGCATCGGCCCTGCCGGAACAGGTAAAACATATTTGGCCATGGCCATGGCGGTTAATGCCCTGAAGAAAGGGATTGTCAGGCGTATTATCTTAACGCGCCCGGCCATTGAGGCGGGAGAGAACTTGGGATTTCTTCCCGGTGATATGATCGAAAAGGTTTTGCCGTACTTGCGGCCTCTTTATGACGCGCTATATGACATGATGGATCCTGAAAAAGTCGAGCAATATGCCGAGCAGGGGATAATCGAAGTGGCCCCCTTGGCCTTTATGCGCGGACGCACTCTTAATGATGCATTTGTTATTCTGGATGAGGCTCAGAACAGCACGCCCTTTCAAATGAAGATGCTCTTGACGCGTTTGGGGTTTGATTCCAAGGCGGTGATCACAGGCGACATTACGCAGAGTGATTTACCTAAAGGGACGACTAGCGGTCTGGTTGACGCGCAAAAGATGCTGGAAAATATCAACGGCATAAATTTTGTAACACTAACCGGGGATGATGTCGTCAGGCATGAGCTGGTTCAGCAGATCATTGAGGCCTACAGCAAAGCTGAACAGCAGTAGCCGCCAGACGGCAAAAGAGCTATTAATGAAAATTTCGCTTAAAGAGAGAATATCTTATTTGCAGGGCGGCATGGCTATTCTTGTTTTTCTTTTGTTAATCGCCTTTTGTCAGATTGCCAATCTCCCTTTAACCATTCCCTTAGTTTTATTTCTTGTCGGAGTTCATCTTTGTTTTGTTATGCAAGCGGATTTCTCTTCACTTCGTAATTTAGGCCTGCTTTTATCCCTCGTCCTTATTCCTGTTATTATTAAAGAATACACTGATCTGACGATATCCCCGTTGTTTCTTCCTGTGGCCAGCATCGGCATGCTCACAATATTGCTCTTTAATGATCTTCATTTAGCTTTTGTCATGTCGTTTGTTGCAAGTGTGTTGGGCGGCCTGGTCTTGGGGAGAGAACTGATGCCGCTGGGTCTTGATATATCGATGTTTGATTTGACGTTGATCTATTTTGTCAGCAGCATTACCGCTGTATATACTGCTCGGGAAGCCCGTACGTGGGGAACCCTTATGGGTTCCGGCGTCTATGTAAGCCTTGTTCTGGTCGTTTGCATGGTGATGATACATCATGACGTCAGTTTTATCATGTCTAAGGAATTCTTCCCTGATTATATTCTTCCATTGATTTTCAATGGTGTGATCTCGGCGGTGCTTGTGACATCCACGTTGAGGATTTTCGAATACTTATTTGGCGTTTTAACTAATTTCAGCCTGCTTGAGCTTTCTGACTTCAATCAACCATTATTGAAACGGATGGTTTTAGAAGCGCCGGGAACTTATCATCATAGTCTGGTTGTCAGCAATCTCTCTGAGGCGGCGGCTGACGCTATCGGGGCCAATAGTTTTCTCACGCGGGTAGGCGCTTATTATCATGATATTGGTAAAATGGTCAAGCCGGAGTACTTTTATGAAAACCAGCTGGTCGGTTTGAACAAGCATGATTATATTGAGCCGTCAATCAGCAAATTGGTGATTCTTAACCATGTCAAAGAGGGGATTGACCTGGCAAAGAAGTATAAGCTCAACCCGATCATTTATGATTTCATCGTGCAGCATCATGGGACGAGCCTGATGCATTTCTTTTATCAAAAGGCCCTGGAAGAGGCCGGCAATGATCAGACTATCAGCGAGGAAAATTATCGGTATCCCGGGCCTAAACCGCAGTCGCGGGAGACAGCCATCGTTCTTATGGCCGACTCGGCAGAGGCAGCGACACGGTCGCTGGATGAGCCTAATCCGCAAAAGATTGAGGAAGTTGTCCGTAAGATCATAAACAACAAATTTACTGATGGGCAGCTGGATGAATGCACGTTAACGTTAAAAGAAATCAATACGGTCGCGGAATCGTTTTCGCGTGTGTTAAGCGCTATGTATCATAGCCGTATAAAATATCCGGAAAAGAAAAATGATAACAACAATAGAGATCGCAAATCATCAGAAGAGCATCCCCATCAGCCCCTCCTCGACGATTCGTAAAATCAAGAAAATTTTAGTTTCGCTGGATGCTTCGCAGGCAAAGCTTTCTATTGTTTTTGTGACGGATCGAAAGATCCATGCCCTGAATAAACAATATTTGAACCACGATTATCCGACGGATGTACTGGCTTTTGATATGTCGGAGAAAAAGGGGCGCGGCATTATCGAGGGGGAGATTATTGTTTCCGCGACAACAGCACGGCGTAATGCCAAAGAATACAGAATGTCTCCCGAACAAGAATTGTTTTTATATGTCATTCATGGTGTTCTTCATTTGCTGGGATATGATGATCACAGTGTGAGCGGCAGAAATAAGATGCGCAAAAAAGAAAAAGAAATTATCGCGCTGGTTGAGGGTTGATGTGATTGCGAAAACTGAGGCCATTGTTTTGAAGTCTTTTGATTATCGCGAGACAAGCCGTATCGCGACATTTTTTACCAGAGAATATGGCAAGGTGAGCGGGGTTCTTAAAGGTATACGCAAAGACCCGAAAAAGTTCGGCAGCAGTGTTGCCAGTTTCTCGATTAATGATATCGTCTACTATCGTTACCGCAATTCGGATCTGCATTTGATTAGCCAGTGCGATCTGCGGGAGTTTTATTTTCCTATCCAACAAGATTTAAAAAGGGGGATGGCGGCCAGCTATGTTGCTGAATTGGTAACAAAGATAATGCCTGCCGAAGAAGCAAATGCCCGGATCTACCGCGTCATGAAGCACTTTTTTTCTGCTCTGAAGGATTCATCTGACATCAACAGGCTTGTCCATATTTTTCAGATCAAGACGCTTTTGTTCTCCGGTTTCCGGCCTCACCTGGACGCTTGTTTAAAATGCAAAAAGACGATCTCCGGCAAGGCTCTTTTCAGCATGAAAGAAGGCGGGCTTGTTTGCGCGCATTGCCACACCACGGACACGAATATATACAGTATTTCTCAAGGCACGATTGCCGCCATTTTGTATATTGAAAAAAACCGCTGGGAAAATTGTCTGCGATTAAAATTAACCGAGATTAACAAAGGCGAATTAAAGCATATTCTGAATAATTTTCTGGTGTATCATCTTGGGCGGAGAATTCGTTCAGCCAAATACCTCGAGGGTATAGAAAAGGGCGGCAAAAGATTTTCAAGATGAAGCTAAGACGTTTTAAGATAATGTTTTAGAAAAAGTTGTCCTGCCCGATGCCCTGCTTAATTATTGTTGACTATAACAAGAATTAATATAAGATAAAAAAAGATGCCTTCAAGTAACCGAATACAATCTATGGACATAATAAAAGCCATAAATTCTCATCAATCCTTGCGGGAGCAATTCAGCGGTATTACTTCGATAGCTCTTGACCTTCTAACAGCCAAAACTTACGCCTCACTGGTTCACATCCGGGGGACATCTACCCCCGGATGGATGGCCCGGATGCAGTATATCTTATTGTTTCAGCGTTCCCACAAAGAGGCCCTTGATAAACACGCATTGTTTAATGATGACTTGCGCGCCTTTATCGAATCGATTAATCATACTTATGATGTTCTGCAGTCCGCAGAATTAAGTGATGAAATTAAGGCTATCCTAGAGTGGTTGTACCGCACTCAGATCCGCAGCATTTTTCAGAATAAACAGATGAAGATCCGGTTGTTTCGCAGACGTCAGGATATGCATGAAAACAATCCTCTAAGAACGTTTTTCTTGATTGATTATATTAATGAAGAAGTTTACGCCCTTTTAAATAATGAGGAAGATGCCAATAAGGCCAAACATGCCGGCAAAATGATTGCTGTTCCAGACAATATTTCAGGGCTTGAGAATTCTCAAATAGAATATGAAAAATGCTTTGATGTTTTATGCAAGGCTTATGGCGAAGCAGATCTGAAAATAAGAAAAAATCATAATACATATATGCCTCAGAATTTGCCGGTTGAGCTCAGGCAAGCCTTGAAGAATTATTATGATGCCATATGGTTTTCCATGGATGAGAATAAAGGGAAAAGTCCGAACAGAAAACCCTTGCCATTGGGCAATAAAATCAAATCAAAAGAGTTGTTGCGTTAATAAATGCGCAGCCCGCGATCGATTATCATCCTTTTTTAATCATTTTAAAATTGTTGGAACCGGGAAAGTTAATGGTCGGTATTGTTATATTTTACAAAAAAAGAGCCTTTTCTCCAGAGCCTAAGGTTATCAATTCGATGAAGAATTTTATAAAATAAAGCAGGGGGGGGGATGTGAACGAACAGGCTGTTACAGAAAAAGACCGTCAAATGGCGCAGAAATGTGTTGAATGCCCTGTATGTCGTAAGGCCCGACGAGATCAGAAGGGATTGGCCTTCTGGTTCGTGCAGAAGATTGAGGGCGGTTTATGCCCGTACTGCCGCGCTTATGAAAAGGTTTATGGGCGCAAAGCGCATGAGCCGGAAGAATAAGAAGGTTTTTTGTTCAGGCAAGGTGAATGCGGCTTTATGAATTCGATTAATTTGTTGGATAATGTATGCGACACAAGAAGACTTTAATTATTATTTTCTCTTTGATTATTGTGTGGGGAAATTCGCGGGCAGGATTTGCGCGGGAATTTCCACCAGATATTACGGCCCGGGAGAAACAGGGCATCCTTTATTATCGTAAAAGCCAGTACTATCACGCCCGCGATAAATTTATAGAAGTCATTGTGGAAAACAATCAGAATAAATTAGCCAAAGATTATTTGGATAAGATCGGGCGCATCAAGAATACCTTGACCAATGCCGAGCAGCATCGGATCATGCAATTTTTAAGCATTGTTGATCATATGATATTTTTGCGGAAGCAAATCCGGGATGTGAGTTTTAAAAATCATGACTTGATGAAATTTGTTGGGGCTAAAGCAGGCAATGACCCTGAAATCAGCAAGGCCCTTCAATCCACAGAAAAAAGCATGAATGATGTTGATTATGCTTATGACATTGAAATTGACTTAAAAAAGTATTATGCCGCAAGGCGGTATGATTTGGC
>JAGLNJ010000110.1 GCA_023139575.1 Candidatus Omnitrophota bacterium
TTATAGGATGAGGATTATACCAGGAACGGGATATGAAAATCATTCAAATGAAAGCTGATTTCGGGTTGTTGATAATTGCCGGCGGACTTCCGCTTCTTCTATTATTCAATATTGCGGGGCCTGCTGCCGCGGGCAACGGTTCCGGTAACGATGAGCAAAAGATAACGATCAGAGTCAAAGCCGGGAATGTGATTAACGAGGTCAGTGCCGGGGATTACCATCAGAAAATTAAAAGACAAAAAAATGTATTATAATGATAATAAAACTTACTGGAAGGCCATGTATTGTAAGGATATGAAAGAATCGTGTGAAGTATTAAAGTCTGGCAAAGCAAGAGGGCGTTTTAATGATAAAGGAATCAAATTTAAGCCCGATCCCAAGGCTGCTGAGCTGTACGGCCAAGGAGCCGAGCCGGCCCGCAATCCAAATAGAGTGATTAAAGGCGGCCCAAGTGGTTTTTGGATATCATGATAAATAATTAAAGAATGAATAAAAAGTGATGGTAATTGTGTATAATACATGTGGCAGTTATTTTTAAAAAAATAACTGCCAGCGAACATAAAATAACAGGGGCGAGCCCATCGTCCCTTGTTTTTAAGAAAACTGATCAAAAATGCTTGAAAGAATTATAACCTACTTCACTCAAAAGCACATTCTTACCAACCTCATTTTTATCTCCATTCTTATCGGGGGTGTGTTTGCCTGGAATAATACCAGCAAAGAAGAATTGCCGGATATCACGTTTGACAGAGTCAGAATTTCTGTCAACTACCAAGGCGCTCCCGCCGAAGACGTTGAATATTTTGTCACCAAACCCATTGAGGAGGCGGTCCGGGGGCTCGATGGGGTTTGTAAAGTTACAAGTACAACCAGTGTAGGCCAATCAAATGTAAACATAGAAATTGAACAAAACTATCCCGATATAGATGAGGCTGTGACTGAAATAAGAAATACGGTCATGGATGTTGACCTGCCCGATGAAATCGTTGATGACCCCAACATAAGGGTCTTTAAGACAAGTAAAAAAGCTATCATTGACATTGCGCTTTATAATGAAAACATCCACCTTTTAGGTATTGAAGAGAGGCGTGAATTACAGAAATATGCCTTCGCTCTCGAGAATCAACTTCTTAATCTCTCCCAAGTCAACAGTGTCAATAGGCGCGGTTACCTCCAGGAAGAAATTAAAATAAAAGTTTATCCGCGGAAACTTCTTAAATACGAAATCCCTTTTAATGCTGTCATGAGGGAGATCAAGGACAATCATGTCAGAAAACCCGCCGGCAACATTGAAACACGGGAGGAGCCACAGGTCACGCTGGTCTCCGAATTGGATACGGTTGAAGAGCTTAAAGATTTGATCATCCAGGGAGGATTCGAGGGGCAGGTTATCCGTTTAGGGGAAGTGGCTGATATCGAGGAAGGCTTTGAGAAGAGTAAAGAAATCCGCAAGGTGAACGGCCGCCAGGCTATTATTTTAAGCGTGGTTAAAAACAGTTCTTATGGCATTCTCGAGGCTCTCAAAGGAGTTAATAATGCTGTAGAGAACTTTAAAGAGAACAGCCTTCAGGGCACGCCTGTCAAGCTTGTCCTTCTGGATGATGAGTCCATTGATATCAGAAACAGGTTATCGCTCATCGCATTAAACGGGGCCATCGGTTTCATCCTGATTATTATTACACTCTTTGTCTTTCTTAATAAGCGCGCGGGATTGTGGGTAGCCATGGGCATACCTTTTACGCTTTGTTTTACTGCCATAGCCGCTTCACTCCTGGGCCATACCATAAACGGCATGACACTCGCGGCTATTATTATTGTTATGGGAATCATTGTTGATGATGCCATTGTCGTCGCCGAAAACATCACGCGGCTTTCTAACCAGGGAGTTAAACAAAGTGAGGCTGTTGTCAAAGGCACAGCGTATGTTATATTACCCGTCTTAGCAAGTATTATTACAACATGCGTCGCTTTTATTCCTTTGTATTTTTTTCAGGGGCATTTTGGAAAATTTATCCAGCCTATCCCGACGATCATTTTTCTTGTGCTGGCGGCAAGCTTTTTTGAGTCTATATTTATCCTTCCCGGGCACATGGGCCTGAAGAGCCCTTTCTTGAATAAATTAAACGGAAGAAAGAAAACAATACAGGGAAACAGCCGCCAAAGCCATTGGTTTGAGAAAATTGAAGGACGATATGGAAGATTTATTGAGCGGCTTCTGCCATTCAAAGGGTTGGTATTAGCAGGTTTTGTGATTTTGTTGGGTATTTCTGCGTTGCTCATTAAGTATCAATTTAAATTTGTCATGTTCCCTCATGAGGAAACAAGGGATATAGTTGTGTCCGGAAAGGTGGCGCAGGAAGCCAAACGATACGAGACCGCGGAAGAAACTCTGAAAATTGAGGAGTTCATCGTCAAACACTTTAATAAAGAGATGGTAGGGGTAAGGACAAGTATTGCCAAGAGCAGGCGAGGCGGCGCTGTTGAGGAAAATAATTTCCGCATACTGTTTGAGATCGTCCCGAAAAAGAAGAGGAAGAAAACCGCGGATCAGATTGTCGCGCAGTTAAAAAAGGGAACGGAAGGCCTTGAAGGATTTGAAAAATTGAATTTTAGAAAAAGCCGGTGGGGGCACGGCTCCGGAAGCGCTATTGAGCTATTGGTCCAGCAGAACGATGATGTTTTACGCGAGGATATTGTTAAGAATTTAATGCGGAAGATGCGTGCGGATCCCTCACTTGAGAATATTGAAATCGACGGAGACATGCGCATTGATGAATACAGAATCGATATTAACCGGGATAAGGTCAAACGCCTTTCTATCAATCCGTTCGACATCGCCTCCACTTTCCGTGCGGCACTGGAAGGCAGCGTTCTTTATGAATTTACCGGCATAGATGAAGATGTGCAGGTGCGTTTTACGATTATCGATGAGGCTAAGGATGATATTGAAAAGGTCTTGAACCTTCCGGTTGAAAACAAAGGGAATTATCTGGTGCCGCTGCGGGACGTCGTTTTTGTGGAGAAAGTCAAAGTGCCCAATTCCATCACGCGGGAGGACCTCAAACGCACAACAGCGATTGACGCGGACATAAAAAAGAACGCTAAAATGACGCCGCTTGATATCGCGGAACATTTTGAGGAGCATGTTTTTCCGGAAATACTCGGCAAATATCCCACAACAACATTATCATTCGCCGGAGAAGTAGAAAATACAAGGGAGTCAAAAGCTGATCTGATCAGCGCCATTCTCCTGGTGGTTTTATTGATTTATGTCGTGTTGGCGGTGTTATTTAATTCTTTAATACGGCCTTTGATCATTATGTCGGCGATCCCTTTTGGGGTGGTTGGGATCGTGCTCGCTTTTTGGTTTCATGGTAAGGGGTTATTTGGTTTTTTTGCGGCTATTGGTGCCTTGGGGTTAGCCGGCGTCGTTATCAATGACTCTATTATTATGCTTGTTAAGTTGGATCGGGAGCATGAGGAAGGGAAGGAACACAAACAAACCGACCGGCAGATCGCCCATATTGCCCAAACCCGCCTGAGGGCGGTTGTGCTCACAACGGTTACAACAGTTGCCGGGGTTTTGCCGACCGCTTACGGGTTCGCCGGTTATGACGCGATGTTGGCAGAGATGATGCTGGCACTGGCTTGGGGACTTCTTTTCGGGACCCTCATTACGTTAATTTTTATTCCTTGTGTTTATTCTTATTTAAAAGATTTTGAACGCAAATTTAAACTCAGAGGTTAAATGAGATGTCAAAAAAAGTAGCTGATAGAGGGAAGATAATTTTAATCAATCTCATGGCGGCGGGGATGATATTTTTCTCGTCAAAAGTGATGATTGCTGAGCAGGCGCAGGAAACAGAAACTAGTAATGAAACCAGAAAGCTTCCCTTGAGAGAGTTCATTGATCTGTCAGTCAGTAATGATACTGAGTTTGAGAGAATTCTTGTCGATGAACTGTTTCTTCAATATGAAAAAGATCTGAAACTTCCCGCGGGCGACCTCGTCCTTGAGGTAAAAGGGCAATATGATCTTATTCTGGGCCAGGAAAGGAAGGAGGCTGAAGGCGGCGTATCGTTAGCAAAGCTTTTCCCTTTTGCCGGGACAACTCTTGATGCGGAATATACGACAACCCCGGCCTACAGTTCGACGGACAATGTGTCAGAATTCACCTTTGAAGTATCTCAGCCTATTGCTGAAAATGCCTTTGGCAAAGCGACGCGATTAAAAGATAAAATTATCGGCGTTGAAATTGATGTCGCCAGGCACCAGATCATTGAGGCTTACGAAGATTATTTGGCAGCCATTATTGTGGGTTATTATGATTGGTATGAAGCTTATGAAAACTTGAAAGTAGGCCGGTCATCCTATCAGCAAAATATGAAACTGTTGGATAATATGATGGAACGCCAAAAGAGTAATATCGCGCTGCCGCTTGATGTCAACAAAGCGCATCTGCAAGTTTTAGCTAAAAAGGAAAAGCTCATTGAACTAAAAGAAGCATATGCAAAGGCGCTTAATTTTATTGAGAAGGCGATTCGTTATGAAGGGAACGCAGAGTTGGGGCCTCAAAAGCCTGATCTTTACGGGGAGAGTCACGTTAACTTCGAGGAGGACTATGCGGGCTTTAAAGAGCGAAGCCGTACCTATAAAGTGCTGACCCTCTTGGAAGAAAAAAGCCGGCTGGAAGTTGATGAGGAGGCCGATGATCTGCTGCCGTCTATCAATCTGCTCCTGGGGTACAACGTTAAGGGAAAAGATTTTAAGATTGAGAATGAAGACAATATGGTTTATGCCGGCGTGTCAATGGCGTGGCCTTTCGGCGATCAGGTCGGCAAGGCTGAGCATGAAACATCAAAAATTTCTTTGGAAAAAACAAAATTGTCGAATGTGGGCGCGCGTTTTCAGCTTTATACAGATATCAAAGACCTGTCGGTGCAGATTAACAGCCAGCAAGAACTTCTGAACATTGCTAAAGAAAAGATTGGATTGGCAGAATCCATATTGGAAGATGAAACAGAGAACTATTCATTCGGCAAAATAACGCTTAATGATTATATTGACGCGGTCAATGTTTCAGATAACAATCGTTTTAACGAAATTCTTCATGGCGCGCGGTATAAAAAGTTTTTGATAGAATGGCTCAGAATAACTGACAGGCTTATTTCGAAGAACGATATCTATAAATAGCCGCGCGTTGCCGTTTCTTTCGGCTAACAATCAGTTAAAGAATAAAAAGTGACGGACATTTTTCAAAAAGATGTCCGTCGATGAATTTGGCAAATTAGGACAAAGATTTGTGATGCGCAGTGGGATATTAGAAATATAAAACGTAGATCTAAGATCTAAAGTTTCCCCAATTGTTTTCCTGTTTTATTTTCCAATACGCCAATAAGAAACGGCAAGTTAGTAATAGGTGTTATATTTATAATAGTTGGGACAATACCTTCAATTTCAATATTCATTATTTCTTGAGGATTACTATTAAAATCAAATTGAAAATTATTTCCAAAGGCCTCAAGTTCAAACATGTTGGGGTTGAAATCAATACCACCTGTTGGATTTGAGAACATCGCGGCATCAGCTGTAGTTGCTCTATAAAGACTTGTTTCTGTTATTGCCATTATTTCATATGTTATACCCGCAGGAACTAAAGACGCAATATTTTCACCTTTCTTAAATGTCGCTTCAAATGATCCATCATTTGCTTTTAAAATTGCCTCCCCTTCGACAACTACAAGAATATCATCACCATGCTGACCATCATTTGAATATACTTGATTCGCTTTTAGTCTAATTTGACTAAGTTCAAATTCTATCACTTCTTCCGGCAGTTTATAAACTCTCTCAACAGTGTTTACTTCCTCTCCCGCATATATCTTGGTATCACCATCTTCATAATTTAACAAATCTATTACTCGATCAACATCTACAACTTTTTCAGTCAAACCAGCTCTAACAGTATTATCTGATGTGCTCATTACTTCCATCGTAAGCCCTTCTAAATACGTGTGCAAAGCCCCCGGCGCTTGATATGTCCCTTGGCCAGGTTTTAAATGAATTAAATTCAGAAGATTAAAAACAATAATATTTCGATCCCAATTACCCTTTTGAACAGGGAATTGCTTAGCGGCTCTAACCACCCAAAAATTATGAGAATCCTTATCTAGTTCATCCTCATTTTGCGGAAGTTGATCAAGTAATGAAGTTACAATTTTATTGACATTCTCTTGATTAAGAGTTTTCATAATAAATGTGTACAAATCTTTAAGAAGATCTTGTCGAGCCTCTGCATTTTTTGCGGCACTTTGTAATCGTTCTGAAAAATTGCCTACATTGCTTTTAAACGAAGTGGTTTCCGTCATCTCTCTTAACGCCGTATTAGTTTTTAAAATATTTTCGATGGTTTCCAATGCTCTAAAACCGTTTAGCAACCAGAAATCTGTTAATGCAACATGGAATTCTGGTTTAGCATTAGAATCCTTGAAAATTCGATCCTCAGCATCAATTGGCACCCCTTTTTCTTCTTCCTCAGCAAATCCAGCTGTAGCTTGTTTTTTATTAGGGTGTAGTTGCAAAGATAAAATTTTCGCAGCATGTAAAAGAACTAATTGTTTTGTTTGTTTGCCTCGATTTGATTCACTTACATTACTCCCCAAAACCTGAGCAGGGGAAGCCGCAATTAAATCACTTAGTGGTAATGAATTTTTTTTATCTACAATAACATCAGCAGAACCTTGTGGATGAGATCCAAACCACATCCGGCCTATCGGTCTGCTCTCAGGATTTCTATATCCGGTAACTTCTGAAATCAAATCTCCTCCCCAAACATCGTTGATTTCAAAACCTCGTAGCATAACTGGCCTTGGCCTTTCCTTAAAATTGTCAACAAATCTTTCGTTTGGAGAAGAAGGAGAGTTATCTTGACGGGGTTTTGTAATTTGAACCATCGCTCCTTTCCCATGTTTATACCACTCAGGATCTATTTTCTCTAATTCGATAATTTCCCTTCTGTCAGACCCAACAACGATTTCGTCTTTTACCACTCGGGAAACAATAAAAGTCTCTTTATTTCCCGCAATCACATCAGCCATATCAGAATCAATACCGTAATAACGGTTATTTGTAATTTGACGCCATAGAACATCACCCTTTAGAATCCTTTTTCGTTTCGTCATGCTTTTCTTAGGTCTACTTGAATAACCAAGACCTGAAACAAGAAAATGATTTCCTTGAACGTTCAACCGACCCTCTTTACGAAATTTGAATAATCGCCTTCCAGCAGCCTGCACATTAGGGTCTGCATGGCTAATCAATCTATCTATTGTGTGTGTTACGTCGTCTACGATAACATCACTAATTAAATATGGATAAGGTTTAACATTCATATTGACTTTCTTGATTAAATTATTCTCTAACAAAGGATCGATAAATAATAAATCCCAAATAACTTCTGACGCTGCATTGTCTGTATCATATTCCCATATTTCTCCTTTTGAATTTTTTAATAATTCCATCAACTTATCAACATGATCATGAATAATTCTTTGTCCCCCGGCAATTATTTTATTGGAAGGATCAAAACTATTGCCCCAAAGAGACTTAAGATATAGCGAGCGTAATGGGTCTTCTGAATCTGCGACTTTTTGTAATTCTTCAGGTAAAGTCTTCATAGCCGACGTCAACTCTGGTTCCTTCTTATAACCAAATGGATCAACCCCTATTTCTCTATATCTTACAGCTTCAATTAAATGTCTATAGAAAAACGACGTCCCTAACATTTGAGGTATATCATCATTCCAATTTTTTCCGATATAATCTTTCATCAAAACTGTATTCCAATATCGCGCGTTTTCATTCCATTCCTCTGAATCCTGCCCCGTAGCATTAGTCGGCAATGGTTGAATTTCCCCGCCTTCCGTTGTGGCTTTTTGCAATTGCCTTAAATAATTTATAATACCTTCTGCCCATTCAGGAGGAAATTCATTATTCTCTATCACGCCATCAATAACATCTTTGCCATTTTTCGGAATTTCTAAATTCGTATAAGTTTCAAGATAATCATCACTCAATAAAGTTGGCTCTGGCAACAACCGATCATTGACAATAATTAATGCATTAACCCCATCTTTTGTATATTTCCATAAATTCCCATTATTATCTTGAACAATCTCAACCTGTTGATCGTCAACAATACCTCGCACCACTTTAAATCGAAATATACCCATATTTGTCTCCACATAATAATATAATTCGCCGTTCTTTACTCTCTGCTCAATTTTACGCTCACCTTTTTTATGTAAATCCGAATCAGCACGAAAAACTTCAAATAAAGTTGAGTTTGTTGCTTTAAATATGGCAGATTCTCGATATTGATAACCTTTCCATGATTCATCAAATGGCAGCTCCTGTTGATTGCCAGGATCCGCTAACCCGCCAAAAAATTCTTCAGTTCGCGATAATACATCCTTAAGCAATTGCTGACCACGTTGAATTTCTTCACTAGATAATGTTTTTAGAATAGATCCTATGCTAAAGATAGAATTGCGCGCTTGCTGTGTTAATACGTATGGAGCATCTACACCATTACCGTCTGGACGAACTAATAAACCCAACTTATTCAAAACTGAAAGGCCCCGTTCAATTGTTTGAGGACTACGCCTCAAATTTTGGGCAATATTATCTTTTGTTGCCCTTCTCAACCGATAAATAGATTGAAGTACTCCAACGGATGATCCAGAGGGTTGTTCCTTTGGAATTAGGTTATTTCTCACTTTTACTCGTCTTAATCTTCTTTGATCTCCGAGTGATTCACCCGCGCTTTGAGCACTTAATGAAGCTCTGTCTACCTCCGGATTTAAAAAGGCTCCTCCAGAAAAATATTTCCGAGGAATAATTTCCTGCGTTACCGTATCATAATCCTTTTTAATATAGTCAAATGTGCCCTTTTTAAAGGCTTCCACATATTGATTATAAATTTTCTGAATAATTTTTTTATCTTCAACATCAACACCTTTTGTTGCTTTTTTGTCAACAAATGCTTGACCTAAAAAACTTTTCTTTAAATTTTCTTTATACCATTTCGCAAGAATGACAGAATTATAGATTTGTCTTAAAGTCGCAAAATTCTTTCCCTCATTGACTTCCTTTTCAATTTCCGGGAGGATAATCTCTTTTAAAACTTCTGAAGAAGTTGAACTAATCTTTTGCAGATCATCCTCTTTCACGTTACCTAAACCATGTTTTCCGCTTCCTTTATTCGCTTCAAGTACCAAATAATCCTCTTCCAACATAACTTTTAAATAGTTATCAATAATAAAAACACTATATCCATTTACATAAACAGTTGCTTTTTCTGGCACTATCCAGACTTTGTTGAAAGTGTTCATCGGAATTTCCGATGTCCCATATCTTTTCTGCGCTTTTGCATAAACACGATTCCAAAAATTATTACCTAATTCCTCCTCAGGATACAGGAGAGAAGCAGTCAGTTGTTTTAGAATATAATCTTGGGCCAGTAAATCTCGTCCCATTTCAGTATCTCGAAAGCCTTTTGGGATAATTCTATCCTTTTCATACGGAGAAAGATTCACCCACATTTCATCTTCTGGAATAGTTAATGAAGCCATAAAGTACTTAATCAACTTAGTAGCTTCATTTTTAAACGCCTCGCCGCCAAGATTATCATCACCAATGTTTACAATAAAATCAAACTGTAATGGATTATCAGGAAATATTGTTATCCCTTTTATAACAGTTGGAGAATATACTGTGCTTAAAGAAATCCTCGATCCGGGGATGGGCAAATGAAGCACTGACTGTGTTGCAACTTGAGCGTAGCTTATATCAGGGGGAATTATTTGGCTAAACACAAACGTGAAGGCTATAAAACTAAAAAAAATCCGGTAAAATAATCTTGAAAGATTATTGAAATATATAGTCATTATTAAACCCGTTTATTATATAAATGATTAGTTTTTATTTAGTAACTGATATGATGTAGTAAAGTATACAATATTTATAATATATTAGCTAATACCATGAGGGGTTTTAGGGCGCATAACATATTGCAAATAATAATATTACAGATTATTCAAAAATTATTTTCTCTATAAATAGTAATTCTGTCCTTCAACAAAAAAATAACCTTCTTTTTGGCTAAGGCGCAGTTCGGTTATTTCTTCTTTGCGGTGGCGGGTGGCATTGCCCATTTACTTTTTAACCTGGGATGGGAATCAAAAATTGATAAAATAGAACCAGAAAATAAGCGTAAACTTTTTCTGGGATTCACGTAAATTTTTGCGTGCCCTAAGAAATGGGAAAATTCCAAACATATTATTATAGTCTTCCCCCCTTTGTGGGGGTATAATAATTTATTCATTTGCCATAAGTCTTTTCTATTAGACGTTTTTTACTCCTGATGCACAAAATCTATTTTAACGAAAGGATTTGCCATGATAAAGGTCAAAAACTGCCCTTCGTATAAAACTCTGTGTGTTGTTCTCTCCTTTGTTTATCTTTTTCAGATTTTTCCTGCTTATAATGCTCATGCCGCTACGCCTTGGGATGTCACCAAGCAGCGCGCTCCCCTCTGGAATAAATTAAACGCAAAAATGAACAAAATTGTCAATAAGTACGATACCCCGCAAAATCCGTGGCGGCTTTCCAACGGCAAAATCAATACCAATCATCCCATGTACAAAATCGCTAAGGGTCAATATAAAAAAGCTTGGAATGATTTATGGAAAAAGGCCCGGAGTGTTGATTACATGAACAGACGGCGGGCTATGCAAAAGATATTTAAAACCGCCACCAAGCTAGCGAAACAAAAGGGCATTGAACTCGATCTGAATGAAACCTTTAATGCGACAGGAACGCCTCCTTACAAAGGATCAGGTCGGGGTGTTTTTACCGACCTTGAGCATACGGCTGATGATAAGCAGACATTCGATTATGTCGTCAAGGCTTGTCGGAGGCATGGCTACAAGATCAAGGTCAATCCAGGAGAGAATAATATTCATATTGAAGAGATGGATTGGGAGATATGGTCCCAGCCCGGTAAGGGAAATATTCATGACATCCTTTCTGCCTATAACGCCGAGCATGCTACATCGGCGATTCCCAACAAGGACGTCAGTAATGTCCCGGTCGATAAAATGTCGGCGGCCTTTGAACAGCTTAAAAAATTTCATCCCAACCCGCATGGATTCGAAGCCGGATCGTTTGAAGAATACAGCAACAAGGTCATGGGTCCGGCCAAGGCGATCGAACGGATTAATAGGATCGTCGGCGGACATTCGTCAACGGAGATAGAATTATTCAATCAGATTCGTTCCGGAAAGATCGACCCCGTCGAGGCCGGCATATATGATCTTGGGGATTCCCCTGCGGTGCGTTCATCTAAAATGGACAAATTCAATAGGAAACTACAGCTTCAGCTGTCAAAGATGATGAAAAAAGCTGAGGCCCTGAATGAACAGTTTATCCGGCAAATGGATTCAAGGATCAAGGCCACGGACCTAAAGGGAAATAAAGGTTTGTCTAAAATCTTAAGGGATTACAAGAATAAATCTTTGCGGAAGCAGAATAATCTGCGTAAGGCGATGATCAAGCGTGACGGGATAAAGACCTTTGCGGAGATCCAGGAAGGCGTCCGTTTCGAGAGGTTTATCAAAAATGGAAAGATCTATTACCGTAATACCGCCACGGGACAAGAGCTTTCCAAGTTCGATATGATCAAGAAGTACCGGGATGATCCTATTGCCCGCAATAATGCGCGTATGTCAAAGGAACTCAGTTACAGTGACTCTATGAAACGCCAGAAAACATTGGCTCTTAAAGCGAATAAGGCCCTTTCATTCGACGGTGTTAAGGTCAGGCCCGGCAATCAACTGCCCAAGGAGCATTTTCCCAGGACATCGGAAATGAAGGCGAAGAACCATAAAGTTCTCGAGGAGTATGCCAAGATAGCCCGGCGGCTGATTAATGAAGAAATTCCCGAGTTGGCCAAAGTCCCGGGAGCTGAATGGGCGGCGGACCCAAAGCTGAGCATATACAGATATATAGAGAAGGCTGAAATAGAATTATCCAAGGACCCGAAGCTTTTAAAGATTTTTAAGCACGCGAAGAAATTGGCCTTGAAGGCCCATGTCCGCAGGCAGCTGGAAGTGCAGCAGGAAACCTATTGGCGGGAGCAGGCGCGGGCCATAAAGACCAATCAAGAGCGCCGCATTCTTCGGGCCCGGGAGATGTATCAGAAGGCCAAACAAGATGAAGCAATAAAGAAATTCATGGTCAGGCTGTTTCTTGCCGCCAAGCTGACCTCTTTTTTGCGGATATGGTATGACGGCGGGGCGGAAGGGTTGCGGGAGTATATTTTTGATGTTGTGCCGGAGGAGCTTTTTCAAATGGGGATAACGATGGCCGTCATTGGTGGGGCACAGTGGGCTTTTTTTCATCTGAATTATACGACGGCACTGGCGGTTTTTAATGGCCTCCTGGCGCATCTCGGCGGTACCGGAGCCGTGATGATGATCTATATGATCGGGGAATCCGTGACCTATATGACGGTCGATTATTTTATCCTCGAAGATAACCGCAAAGCGCTGATCCAGAGCCTTTATCCGCTCCCGCCGCAGAAAACCAATGAATGGGATTTCTGGCATTTTTATCATCAAACGTATGGCGAAGAAATTAAATCCAGCAGTGACCTTTATAAAATCGCGCAAAGGATCGAAGAGGATTCACCGAAATATTCCGCCACCAAAGGCGACTTGGTCGAGCTGATGCCGATCATGGTTAACAGGTACCGCTCGTGGGTGATCAAGGAAAAACAATATAAGGATGTGTTCATAAAACGCTGGGATTATTTTGAGAATGACCCCAAGATCTGGAGCGCTATCGCTTCGGATTTGGCGAACCGCGTTTATATGGCCTGGAAGTATCATGAGCTCGACGATGTGGTTAAGGCGATCGGTAAGGCGCAACGGGCCAAAGAGGACGCGTATTTTATGGAGCCGGTCAGCGAGAAGAAACTCGCCTCCCAGGCGATCATCACCGGGGTCAGTATTGCCAAGAAATTTTTTAACGATTATGAGGAGTTCACCTTTGAGCATATCCATCGATTGAATGATAATGAACTCCACGAACTGCAGGCCGGCGATACATTAATTGTTGATGTGGAATATTTGTTCTGGGGTGTGCCCGGTGAGACGGCGGAAATCACGCTTACACCGGAATTGAATCCCCCGCAGGGCGAGGCCATACCTTTCACTAAGAAGATCACGACCAAGGCCAGCGGGGATTATGAGACCGGGGTGACCCGCTTTGAATTGCCGATGCAATATCCTACAAAGAAGGATCAGTCTGTTGATACATTCTTTACTCTTGCCGTTGACAAGGAAAAGACCTTTAAGGCCGTGATCATGAACGCTTTGACCATCAAAGGGCCGGGCAGTGATTTCGACGGGTTCGCGGACCTGCACGTTACGTTGGGCTTCCCTGAAGATTCGATCTATATGAGCACGGCGAAAATCTTTTATCCCAAATCCAAGGTTACCTTAAAACCGCTTGGCGGCCAGGAGGCGCCGGCGCCGCAGGAAGAGATCTCAAACACCTTTGATTTCAAGGACATCCCCTTGGGGCAGTGGAAGGTTATCGCCGAGGTGACCGATGTTGATCCTTATAAGACCAATGACACCCCGCCGCAGCCCCAGGAAGATGACGATGAGGATTTTGAGCTTGTCCCGGTGGCAAGAAGTTTTATCATCGAGCTCTTTGAAACCCCTGCCTATGCCGCCCGGGAGGAAAGTAAAAAAGGCGGCGACGCAGAAGGCAATTACAACGGGCCTAAAACAGGTTCTAAAGAGGTCACGCTTTTTACCGACAAGCCGTTTAAGCCCGACACGCCTAAAGAGGAGCGCCATATCGGCAGCAAGAGTGTTCTTATCAAAATGGGCAAGTTCGAGAAAGAGGATGACATTAAAAAAAGAAAAGCCGGCAAGTGGAAGGTCGTGGTCAACCTGCAGGATGAGGACGGCAAGCCGGTGGTCGGAGCTCAGGTCTCGGCCTCTGTCGGCGATAAAGCGGGCGAAGAATTGGGTGAAGGCAAATATATGTTAGGGCCTTTTAAAGGCAGCGATAAGAAAGTGTCTATTAATGCCTCGGCTGCTTATCAAAGCGCGCAGTCCGGTAAACTGGTGCGCAGGTACGGGAAGGCAGATGCCAATTATACCGGCAGTGCCCAGGTCAATGTTACCATTGTAATTAAGGGGCTTTCGCAACCCAAATGGACTATATTCGGCAGTGCTCAGTATAAAGATGGGACATCTCTTCTTTTAAAACCTGGCGATGTTTTTGATATCGCGATGACGGGAATGGGCGGGGATGCAAAGGAGATCACAGGAGTGGCTTACCGTTTTGGTCCCTTTGGTGTGGCCGCAGACAGCAATGCCGACAACCCTAAAACGGATTCCAATAAGCGTAGTTTTTCCGCCAATGTCCTTAGGGGTGGTAAGATGATCGCCCAGGCAACAGGGTCTGTCAGGCGCAAAGGGGAAAAGGAGACGGAATATAATATCGCTTTTTCAAATTATTATAAGAACATCCTTGAGCCGGATGACCCGCCTGACGATGATAAGGGAAAAGATGATCCTCCTGATTTTGTGAATAATACCGATAGCGGCGTCGGGAATGGTAACAATAATCGTGGGCGCGGCGGTGATGACAGGGGACGCGATCATTCTAACTGGAAGCCGGTCGGCAGTTGTGTCGAGCCGATGCATTTGAGGGCGCCGCGTAATATGGGTGAGATCAATCAAGCATTAAAAGGTATGGGCCTTGAGATAGCAGGTTCGTATGCCGAGGGAACACAACTTAACTTAACTGTAGCGGACACAGCATGCGCGCAAAAATTTGGTTTGGCGCCTGGCCGGAGCCATCGCAGTGCCGAGGCTTCGACCCAGTTCATGTCCGGATATGTGAAGATAAAGATCAAGGCGGGGACCATTCAAGTGACCGATCCTGGAAGGCTCCCGCGATTTATCCAAATGGTGTCCGACGAAACAACGAAACCTCTAGGAGGAGGAAAAAAAGGTGGCGGCAAGGGGAAAGAAGACGGCCTGATTATTGACGGGGATAAAAAGAAAAAGGATCAGGGTGATACTTTGTTCGGCCATACGTTTGATTTTGATCTTGAAGAAAGCGATGGCTCCACATCGCGACAAAATAATTCGAATTCCAATACCGGACAGGATTATAATTCCGGGGACGAAACCCGGATGCCCCAGGACAACCCTCAATTAGAAGACCCGTGGATCAAACCTTATGAGCCCAGTAAGAGAATGAAATTATAGAGAGGAGGAGATATGCGGATTATAATTTTATTGATGATCTTTTTTTTAACGTTGGGTATGGTCGATGTGCATGCGGCTTCTTATAGGGGTTTGGTTCCCGGACAATCAACAATAGAGGATGCTGAACAAATTTTAGGCGCGCCTGTCCGGGAGATCCAAAGGGGCAGGCGTTATGATTATGCCCCTGAGGGGCACGATGCCAAACGCCTTTCCGTTTTATATAATGAGTCGACCGGCGAGATTAAAAGCATCAGTATCTATGTTAAGGAGGCGTATGCCAGGGAGCAATTCGTGGAATGGCTGCAATTGGAAGGCCCGGCCGAATCAAAAAGGGATGGCGAAGGAAACTTGATTGAAGAATATAATGGCAATGGCATTGCCTTGCACTTCGATGGGATAGATGAATCAGAGGCGGTCAAATTCATCCGTTATTATCAGAAAGCCGGGGATATGAATTTTACCGACTCGCTGCAAATTGTCCCCGTATTTCAGGGCCTCCGGGCCGAGAAGGGGAAGTTTGCTTACTTAGGCGTGCAGGTTACGGGACACGAAGGACAGGGCATAAAGGTTCTTTCCGCGATGGCTGGTTCCCCGGCGCAAAGTGCCGGGATCAAAAGTGGGGATATTATTCTGGAGGCCGGTGATGCGCATTTTTATCAGGAAGATATCGATGTCCAGCAGTTTCAGGATGTGGTTAAGGATATGTCTGTCGATATCCCCATTCAATTCAAGATACAGCGACGGGGACAAAATTATGAATTGAATATCACCCTGGAAGAAAAGAGCAGAGAGGAATTAGCCACTGCCTATAAGAAAAATAAGCAAAAAGCCGCACAGAAATATCAGGATGGCATGCACGCTTTTCGAGATAAAGATTATCCCGGGGCGATTCGTTCTTTAAATTTTGCTGTGATCGCTATGCCCGGTGAGACCAGGTATGTCCGCGCTTTAGGGGATGTTTACTTAAAGGTCGGTGATTTTAAAAAGGCTATCGAAGCATATCAGAAGGCGCTGGCATTTGGCCCCGAGTATGAATCATTTTTGGCCTTGGGAGCGGCCTATACCGAGGTTAAAGAATATGATAAGGCCGTTACTGTTTTGGAAAGGGCGTCCCGCCTTTCGGAGGATAAAGAAGATTATCGCCCTTTTGAGCAGTTGGCTCTTTGTTACTATGAGAAAAGAAATTATGAGGAATCCATTGGCCAGGCCTTGAAGGCCTTTCGCGTGAGTAAAAAAAGGGCGCCATTGGCTTGCTATTATTTAGCGGCCTGTTTTGAAAAGATGGGGAATATCCAGGATGCTATATATTATTACAATAGGTTCATCAAATTAAAACCCAAAGACGAGAAGAGAGAGGTTATCTCGCGCGTCCGGCTAAAGGCACTGAAAAACGATCCCGAATATAAACGTAAAAAGGAAGAGCAAAGGAGGGGCTGGTCAGACATGTTCGGCAAGATCGCTGATGAAATCCGGGGAGAGCAAAGTGGCTACGGTTCGTCAACCTACCCCCCTGATACGGGTTCAGAAGGGGGCGGCACTGATTGGGATTCTGTCTTTGAGGGTTCGCGGCAGCAGGATACCAGTCAGTATGATGATGTCTTTACGATGCCCCCGAGATAAGGTTTAATAAAAGGGCGCGGAAGATATGAATAAAGATCAAGCAATATGACTTACCAATCGATTAAGAAATTCTGCCAATCTAAAAAAGCTTTAAACGTTGCTTTTTTGTGGGGTTTGTGCGAAGCGGTGTTCTTTTTTGTTGTTCCGGATTTCTATTTTATGTTCATCGCCCTTTTTGCCCCTTAAGGCAAGTGTCATGATATATTCAGCGTGTTGGTTTGTCTTTTATATTTTTTACGCATACCAAATGCAGGTTAATTATTAGAGAAAGGCAGAGGATATCATGAGCGAAGAAATCAATAGACGTCCATTAAAAACCCGAGGAAAAAAATGGGTTGGTATTCTAACGAAAACACTTCTTAAGACGAACATTAAGCCGGACCAGGTTTCTATGATCGGAATTGTTTTCGCCGTTTTGGCCGGATTATCGCTATATTTTTCTAAGGACACATCTTCATCATATTATTTATTATTTGCGGCTGGATTCATTCAATTGCGCCTTTTATGTAATATGATGGATGGGATGATCGCCGTTGAAGGAAATATTAAATCTAAATTTGGTGAAATATTCAATGAATTGCCGGATCGTTATGAAGATGTTTTTATTTTAGTTTGCGCTGGATTTGCAGCATCTAATATCGCTTTGGGTTGGGCGGCGGCAACCTTTGCGGTTTTAACAGCTTATATTCGGGCTTTTGGGGCTTCTTTGGGAACGAAACAATATTTTTGCGGGCCGATGGCAAAGCCGCACCGCATGTTTACATTAACCGTTGTGTGTTTGATAGAGGGCTTTCTTAATATGCAGGGGAGGGCTTTGGAATATGGTTTATTGATTATTGTTATGGGTTGCCTCATTACGGTTTTCCGAAGAAGAGCTTTGATCGTCAAGGAGATAACAAAAAGATGATGGCGGACTTTTTATGCTTTATAACAAGAATAATAAGCGGTTTGAACGTCAGATGGCATGGCTGTTTGCCCGAGCACACACAGCGGGTTTATTTTGCTAATCATACGAGCCATCTGGATTTTATGGTGCTATGGGCGGCACTACCCAAGCGTTTAAGAAAGAAAACACGGGCCGTGGCGGCTCAGGACTACTGGAACGGCACAAAATTGAGAAGATACATTGCGCATCACGTTATTCAAGCTATTCTTATTGACAGAAAGAATATATCAGTTCATAACACAGAAGAAAATCCGGTTAATAAAATGCTGGAAGCGCTGGATGAAGGGTCTTCATTAATTATTTTCCCTGAGGGGTCACGCAATATATTGCCGGAGATGCGGCCGTTTAAATCGGGATTGTACCATCTGGTAAAAAAACGTCCTGACATAGAATATATTCCGGTTTATCTTGAGAACCTAAGCCGTATACTACCGAAGGGAGAATGCATCTTTATTCCCCTTTTGGGTTCTGCGACATTAGGATCTCCCTTAAAACTCAATAAAGATGAAACAAAAAATGAATTTTTGGAAAGAGCAAAAAAATCCGTGGAGGAATTAAGATGTTCATAAATATAGCGATCGATAAAGACACCATTATGCTACTGATCGGTATTTTCAGTCTTTTATCCTTTGCTTCTCTTATAGGTTTTATTTTAAAGAGGGCCTTAAAAACAGAAAAACAGCGGAACATTGTGGCAAACCTGAATTCCAGGATTAAAGCCTGGTGGGTCATGTGTGTGGTTTTTGTCGGGGCTTTGTTGACGGGAGGCATAGGATCATATGTTTTATTTAGCCTGATATCCTTTATGGCTTTAAGGGAATATATAACGCTCACACCAACTAAAAAAGGCGATCACCGGGCTTTATTTTGGGCTTTTTTTGTTATATTGCCGTTGAACTATTATTTTCTGGCAACGCAATGGTATGGGATGTATGTTGTATTTATTCCGGTTTATGCGTTTATATTTCTACCAATCAGGACAGTTATTGCCGGAGATTACGAAAGATTCCTGGAGAGGACGGCCAAGATTCAGTGGGGATTGATGGTTTGTGTTTATTGCATCAGCGCGGCGCCCGCCCTCTTGACGCTATCGATTCCTGGATACGAAGGGCAAAATGGAAAACTGTTATTCTTTCTTGTATTTGTTGTTCAGATGAGCGATGTTTGTCAGTATATATTCGGCAGATTGTTTGGGAGGAGAAAGATTTCCCCTAACATCAGCCCCAATAAAACGGTAGAGGGTTTTGTGGGGGGCATTATTACGGCCACGCTTCTGGGAACCTCTTTGTGGTGGATAACGCCGTTTAATATTTGGCAAGCGGCAGGTTTTTCATTGTTGATTACCGTTATAGGATTTTTCGGGGATTTAACGATGTCAGCGATCAAAAGGGATCGCGGCATTAAAGATTATGGAACGACTATAAAAGGACATGGGGGCATACTGGACAGGATCGACTCGCTATGTTTCTCCGCCCCGGTATTTTTTCATTTAGTCAGGTATTTCTTTTAAACCTTTATTAACTCACAATAAT
The DNA here is from genome assembly GCA_023139575.1 of Candidatus Omnitrophota bacterium. Classification (GTDB taxonomy): domain Bacteria; phylum Omnitrophota; class Gorgyraeia; order Zapsychrales; family JANLHA01; genus JAGLNJ01. The sequence continues at coordinate 19,455 of JAGLNJ010000110.1, forward strand.
GTGATTCATCACGGCTTTTCGTTTATCCTCAATTTTTACCTTGGCTTCTCCCCGCTTCTTTGCTAAATTGAACTTGGGCATGGGTTCTTCCTCCTTTTACAAGTTTAAAATAGGGCTTTCATTAACTCCATTTTAGGAGAACCCTGCCTGTTTTTTTAAATAGTTTCAACTAAGTTTAGCGTCCCGCCCCTGGAAGGAGCGGGAAGAGGTCAGTTTTCAGAAGGGCTGGAGTCCTTGAAAACAGGGCGTTGTCCCTAATTGTTATTGAAAAGCGAGATAGTTGACAGCTTAATGATTAAATGTTAAACTTTTAACATGACAGTTAAAAGGGATTAGTATGAAAGAGCTGCAGACATTCGGTGTATATAAAGGAGAAGGGAAATACCATGAAGAGGCCCTTTATAGTCTTGCCTTGTTGTATAACATCATCAGCACCGACATTTCCCATTATCTCAAGAAGTACAATCTCACCATAGGAAAATTCAATGTTCTGATTGCCATTAAACATCATGGCGGCGATAAAGGCATTTCGCAAGTGGAGGTCAGCAAGCACCTAATCGTTACGCCTTCCAACATGACCATTATGATAGATAAGTTAGAGAAGGATGGCCTGGTAAAAAGATGTCCTCTGTCAGGAGATAGAAGGGTGAATATTGCCAAAATTACGAGGAAGGGATCTGGTCTGCTAGACAGGTTGTGGCCGGGATATAATGAGACCTTAAAGAAGCAAATGAAAGACATCAGTAAAGATAAACAAAAGGCTATTGCGGTATTATTAGTAGAATGGTTTGAAAAGAGGGTGTAAAATTTTTTGACATAATAGTTAAACGCTTAACTATGAAGCATTGAACGATTCGGAGGCGCAAATGATGAATAAGGGATTTATCGTAAAGACAATCAAGATGATGATAATATTGTTTGGGATTGTATATATTTGGCATGTTGCGCCCCATTCCATGGTTTTGATTGGATTGAAATCAAAGTTTATTGATGCGACGAAGAATTTAGACATCCAAGAAGGGGACTTCATATTTCAGGATGTTAACGGTGAACTATTCCAGGTTATCAAAGACGTCACCGGAAGCCCCTTGACGCATTGCGGGATAGTCCTTAAAAGAGGCGGGAAATGGTATGTGATTGAAGCTATAGGCCCGGTAAAGTTAACGCCTTTAAATGCTTGGATACATAGAGGTATCGGCAGTCAGATCACGGTCGCGAGATTGAAGGTTTCCTATCAGGATCAAATAGCAAATATTATTAAAGCTTCTTACACATATTTAAACCGTCCTTATGATATACAATATGAGTGGGACGATGAAAAGATTTACTGTTCCGAACTTATTTATAAAGCTGTCCGTGATGTAAGCGGATTAAAGTTGGCCAAATTCCGGAAGTTGGGTGAAATGAATTGGCAGCCGCATGAAGAATTTATCAGAAAGGTCGATGGAGGGGTATTACCTTTAGAGCGGGAAATGATAACGCCGGTCGACTTATTACATTCGGATAAGGTCGAAGTGGTGTACAGTTTTAGATGATATGGAATACAGGAATGTTGTCAGTAGTTTTTTGAATAACGTCACTCCTATCAGCGGAAAAGGAGAATAAAATGATCAGAAAGATTTTTTCTATATGTGTTTTGATGGCAGCGGTACTTTTTGTTTTTACGGGAAATGCCTATGCCGATATCGGCCTGCCGATGGTTTTTTTAGGGATCCCTTTTTTGGTGTTAGCGTTTATCCCGGTTTTTTTCATCGAGGCGTTTATTTATCGCGAACATTTAAAGCTGTCATTCAAGCGTTCCGGCATAGGGTCTTTTTTGGCCAATGTCTTAACGACTTTAGTGGGCTATCCCGTTTCATGGATTTTGCATGTCGCGGTAACAATGGTGGTCGGATATCCGTTGGGCTATGCGCTAAGTGAATGGGCTAAATTGGAATGGATGGAATATGCCTTGTTTCCCTTAATGAGCGCATGGTTGATGCCCGGGGTTTCCCCGTGGCAGATTTATTTGGCCGGGATATTCGGACTGATCCCGGCTTTTTGGCTTTCTGTCTGGATCGAAGGCCGTTTGTTGCTGAAGTTGTTCGCGGAAAACAAACGGGAAGACATAAAGCAAGCCGTATGGCGGGCCAACAAAGCAACATATTTATTATTGGCCCTCTTTTTAGGAGTGATGTGCGCCTATCATTCTCTTGTCGAACTGCATGCCTTCGATATCTTCAGGGATAGAAGCGATGAGCAGGTATCGTTTCAAATGGAGCCACAGGAGGATTTGCTGGTTTCGTCGGGTTCCGGTTTTTATTTATTAGATCCGTCAGAGAGGGTGAAAGATAAAATTGATATACATGACCTCAAGAAATCCAGATATGGACGATTTGAGGAGAGCCTGCTTAAGGAGAAAGAGGTTTGGTTCACCATTGATGATTTTGACAAAACCCGAAACGAGAATTTATATAAATATGAGTTAGACACGAAAAAGTTAACCAAAATATCTTCTTGGAAAAACGTCAATGATTTAGCGGCCAGAGGTGAAGACGTTTTTGTTTTTGTCGGAGCTGAATTTGCCTATGACAAGGATGATGTGGAAGAAAGTGCTATTTGTAAGGTCGCGAAAGATGATAAAGTGGGCGTGTTGTATGAGGGAGGCCTGACACCAAGAAAAGGGGGAAGCTATCTCTCTCCGAATGGCGAAAAGGTGGCCTATGTAAAAATGACCGGCTCAAGAGGTCTCGGTATATACCGTAAGGGGCCGTATTTTCTTACAGCACAAGTGCGGGTTTATAACTTTGACCAAAAAAATGATGTCAAGATCGCTGATGTCGCCATGATTAATGATTTCAAAAATGTGGAGGGGATCCATGTATCATGGCATCCCGGAAAAAATACCGTTTATTTTTCTGATATAGACAGGGTAAACGATTTTGACAGTTTGATGAAGGTTATACGGTTGGAGGAACTCAAAGAGAAATACGGTGATGAGGGGCAATTTTATGAGTCCGAAAAAGCGATGGCCGTTGTCAGTGATATTTTTGCAAGGTTGGATATCGGTATTTATCAATATGATCTTGATACCGATGAGAAGGGCCTTTTTCATGCAGGTCACAGTATCCTGGGATGGTCTCCCAACAGTGAAGCAGCTATTGTGGCAAAAGGCTTGGGCGTGGATGACCTCATTTATGTTGATATGACTACCGGAAAAAGCCGCCTATTTTCATTCCAAAATCTTAGGCGCGAGAGCGGCTTTGATTTTTCTTGGTCCAAAGACGGCAAGTTTATTGCCTATCTGGGTGACTCAGAACATTTTCTGGATAAACATCATTATTCCGATGGGATGTATTGGAGGAATAAGCCGGGATGGGTTTGGATAAAGGAGATTACCACGGGAAAAGAACGAAAGTTTGATGCCAAGCCGATCAATCCGGCGTTTGATATCTTGTGGCGTCAGGAATAGAGGGCAGCACTTTATAAAAACAGGGCGATGTCCCTAAATATTCACAAAAAAATCACCCGCGTGTCATATAAAGTTCACATGAATTTTATATACTAACTAATATGGTCTACCCAGTTGACTCATAAGTAAATGTTACCGAACAGGACGAGAAGAGGGATTCGTTGCCTCAAAATAGATGTTACCCGGAATGAGCGAGTTGACTCATAAGTAAATGTTACC
>JAGLNJ010000111.1 GCA_023139575.1 Candidatus Omnitrophota bacterium
CTATCCTTAAAATTTAAGAACTACTTCTATCCTGCCGTTTATCTCTAACAAATTTGCTTTCGTTAAAACTTTTAGCGTATTTTTTTAACTCCGCGCCGATTTCACTAATTTGAGCAACGTGCGTAATATCTTGTGATGAATTACTGACAATGCCAATTGAAATAGACAATAGACCGGTTTTTGTTTCATTTCCTAAACGATCTTTTCCGATAATGAATCCGGCATTACGGTCTGTTTCATTATAAAAACCAGGAGAGATTTTATCAAATTCTTCAACCACAAGTTTGCAGACTTCATTTATGATAGAGTCATCGGCAATAAAAACATAGTCATCACCGCCAATATGTCCGATAAATGCATCCGGGCCTGATTTCTCACGAACGGTTTTAACCAATAGTCTGGCGGTTTCACGAATGACTTCATCACCCTTCTCAAAACCGTATTTGTCATTATAAATTTTGAATTTGTCCAAATCGGCATAGCCAATGGCAAAGGTTTTGTTGGTGTCGATACAGGCCTGGAGTTCTTCCATGATCGAGGTGTTGCCCGGTAAATGGGTGAGAGGGTTGGCGTCAAGGCTTCGGACTGTCCGGCGGAGGATCATGCGTATTCTTGCTAATAAGGCATCCGGCTCGAAAGGTTTGACAAGATAATCATCTGCGCCGGCTTCAATGCCGCCGACCATGTCTTTCACTTCGCCTTTACCGGTAAGCATAATAATCGGGATGTGCTGTAAAAGGATGTCCTTCTTTAAGGCTTTACAAAATTCCAGACCGTTCATGACCGGCATCATATAGTCGCAAATAACGAGATTGGGGGCTTTCGTTTGGGCCAATTTTAATCCGTCTCTGCCGTTTTGCGCCTGAATCACATTATAAGATTCAGAGAGAGTAAGATCCAGGACGTCTAAGATGTCCGGATCATCGTCGATTGTTAGAATTCTTTCAGTTGCCATAAATAAACCCCTTTAATTGATTGGCTAATTTAACAGTTATCCTTCTGTCGCCTCTTCCGTTTTCTGCTCAACAGGTAAAGTGAAATGAAAAGCGGAGCCCTTGCGCAATTGTCCTGCCGCCCAGATTTTACCACTATGCGCTTCAACGATTTTTTTAGCCAGGGCCAATCCCAAGCCCGTGCCTTTAACGTTTTGGTTTACTTCGTTTTCGACACGATAAAATTCATTAAAAAGTTTTGCCGCTTCCTCCTCCTGAATTCCGATACCGGTGTCTATGACAGAGCAAAGGAGCTCCTCTCTATTTTTATTGGCCGAAATGTTGACGGTGATTGTCCCGTTTTTTGGGGTGAACTTGATAGCATTGCCGATGAGGTTGATGAAAACCCTTTCGATCTGGCTAACGTCGATCATGACTTTCGGGCAGTTTTCTTCAACATTGACGACAAAGTTAATATCTTTCTTCTTCATTTGAGGAGATAAGATGTCCTGAACATTTTCGACCAGAGAGGGAATCGCGTGCTGGAGAAATTTTATCTTAACACGACCTGATTCAATTCTTGAAATGTCCAGGAGGTCATTAATAAGTTTAACAAGATTATCCGAATGCTTATTGATTTTTTCCAGGCGTTCGCTTACTTTTTCAGGTATGGTTCCGAGCTTTCCTGTCATCAAAATTGCGGCGTACCCTTTGATAGAGGTCAGCGGCGTGCGAAGCTCATGGGATACGGCGGAAATGAAATCAGATTTGTTCTGGCTTATTACCTGGACGTCTTCTAATGCTTGGGACAGCTGCTTGGTGCGTTCCTGCACTTTCAATTCAAGCATTTGTTTAGCGTTATAGGATTGTTCAAAAAGCCTGGCATTGTCGATGGCCTGTCCTGTTTGGTCAGAAAGAATAGAAACTAATTCTTCGTCGCCTTCGGTTATATTGAAGGCGTTTGATTGAATGCCGGCAAACAGAAAGCCGAGCAGCTCATTTTGAACCAGGATAGGGGTAAGGACAAAATTGTTGACTTTGAATAATTTTGTGAGCAGTTCCTTTAGTTCCTGAGAACTCTTTGAGGAAGAGATGTAATCACCTTTTTGTAAAAGGGCTGAAATCTCTGCGGTGTTTTTTATGGTAGTGTATATTTCACTGATTTCTTCATCAACAAAATCCAGGCGGACGCGGCAGTTTACTGTATTATCTTTGTTGGATGTTAACAGGAGGAATCTCTCAAAACCTAATTCCGCTAAATGTGAAGACTGCATACGTTCAAAGATTTCATTTTCATCTAAAGTGGTGCTGATAAGACGGGAAATCTGCTGCAGGGCGTCCAGCCCGTTAAGACGTTTATCCAGCTTTTCTTGAGCTTTATTGAGTTCCAGGTCGGTCTTGATGATTATTTTGGCTTGATCGTCTAATTCGTCGAAAGAGTTGTTAAGCTTTTTAAGATTGGCGCGGAGCTCGTTTACTTTATCATTTCGTTCTACAAACAGGAAAAACAGTATTCCGATTATGATCAGAAAAATAACAGGGGCGAATCGGTAAATTGTTTCCCAATTGGATGATATGATGTGCATAGATTCTTTAGCTTAGGGCAAAGATTAAAATGCTTCCATTTTGTAATTGTGTTTGACCAAAATTTTCCGCCATATAGGAAGTGAAGATTTCTCCGAAAGAGTACATCCCGAGTAAGGGAGAATTCTTCCCTAATACTTGTTGAATGAGTTGAGTCTCCTGATGGATCGCCTTTCCCAATAATTTATAACGCGTGAGTGATTCAAAAATCAGGATAAGGCTGGGCTCTTTTCCTTCTAATTGGGTCTTGACGCTCTTTGCGGCTTCTACGGCCGCCTGAAGATAAGTGTCGACATTGCCGGACATAATATGAATTTCTTTGTCTTTCAAGACAGTATCTTGACAGACAATGCTGTCATCGTCAAGAATATCGAGTACATTTCGCAAGAGATATTCCTGTTTGGCCGCTGAATAAATCCCTAAGGGGTATCGCAGGTTAATGTATCCCAGAATGCCTTGTCTGATTTGATCCGCGTCTCCTTCAAAATATTCTTCAAATATATGGAAAGCGTTTTTTTTGTCGATTTGATTAATTATATTACCCGTTGTTTTGGTGATTTTTCGCGGCTTTCCTAAAGGGCGGCAGCCATGGCGGCAGGCGCCGCCGTATTTAAATTCTCCTGTCATCAGGACTCCTGTAGCGCTGTCAGTTAATGCTTTATTGTTAAAGGATTGATATGTTTTTTGGAACCGAAAATTATCACTGCTTCCGGAGCCGATTACAGGGAAAGAGGGGCCCAGAAAAGTTTTGGCGCCTGCTATTAATGAAGAAATGTCGCTGATAAGGCCATCGACCAGGAGTAAAAAGAGTTTTCGCTGTGAAGGAGGGGTTTCGAGGCTGGCTTTTTCTGCCAATGTTTTTCCTGCCGCGGCAAGATTTTGCAATTTAAGATGACTGGCGCAATGTGATTGAAACCGTATATAGTCCGAACCGATAATCAAGACAGCAATGCCGCGTGTCTCCACGCGATCAGGAAGGATTATCCCCGCCGTTGAGGAGCCGATTACCTGAGCTCTGTCTGAATCAGTATAAAGAGCGGAAGATATTGTTTTTGCGTCATAATGAACGGTATGAAAGAACAGGACGATATCTATATGATTTGAATTGAAGCGCTCTTTCGCCTCGTCTATAGCTTCTTGAGTTGCGACGATGGTGTCGGGTTGTTGGCTAAAGCCTATGCCTGCAGAATGGGCCACTTAAGAATCTCCTTTTATAAGGCGGTATGCCTAATTAAATATATCATATAGTTTATTAAGCTGTCTATTAACATAAAAATATTTTTGTTGACCGGAGAAAGAAATGTGGTAAGATTTTTTAAAGCTTTCTGGAAGAATTTGTTTCAGTGATGTGCGGAAGCATTGCGATGAAGAATTTTTAAACAACTTAAGGCTCTTCAGAGCCAGAGACTCTTCGGAATCAGGATCCACTTCGTAAATTTTGGCCCCATCGTCTAGCCTGGTCAGGACACGTGGTTCTCAGCCATGAAACACCGGTTCAAATCCGGTTGGGGCTACCAGTATAAAGGGGACTCTTTCGAGTCCCCTTCTTTGTTTTATCCCAACCAGCAGTTATCGTCGATAAATTAAAAATATCACTACAAGTTATGTCTACTTCAATCAGGGTGTCATTGTGTCTAAAAGCCTATTTTTAGGTAGTTTTGGTGGTGGCTTATATGGCTTAGGCTATCGGATTTGTATTCATCGTACATGCTGATAACTTTGGCTGTATTGAGTTGTAAGGGGTGGACCAATATAAGGGTGATAAGTTAAAAAGAAAATCCGTGTAAGTGGTGTTTTTATTGGATTTTCATATCACGGGAAAGGGGGTGATGGGAGTGGAATTATTAACAGCGGAATTGGAACAGCAGTTTCCAGTGCTTTATGCCCCAGAAGGAAAAGACCATAAAGATATCAAGGTTATTGCCAAATTCTTTGACCCTTGTAGTAATTGGACATGGTATGCGATAGAGTTTGATCCGAAAGATAGAATTTTTTTCGGGTATGTTAAGGGATTTGAAGCAGAATTCGGATATTTCGGTCTTGATGAACTGGAATCGGTTAGAAATGGTTTCGGTCTAGGCATAGAGCGGGACTTGTTTTTTTGGGGAGCATAGTCTGGCGGAGGTTGTCGAGAGGTCGTTGTAGGTGGCGTAGAGAGAATTTCTTAAATCCTGTCAGGATTCTTTTCAGCTTCAGAGTCTTAACTTGTAAAAATAGCAGTTTTTGAGTAGAATACTAACTAAATTTCTTATAAATAATATATATATTAAAAATGCC
>JAGLNJ010000112.1 GCA_023139575.1 Candidatus Omnitrophota bacterium
AAATCAGATATAAAACTATTAAGTCCACAAACGAATGCTTACGCTGATGAAAGTGCGGTTTTATTAAATGATAGCCGGAATTTTTTGATGAATTCAGCGCCGCCTGATGGAATCCAAAAACGATATGCTTTGATTATTAACGGTGGATATGAGGATCGTTTCTGGCAAGATATGGTTTATCTATATGATATGCTTTTAAGTTACAACTTCTCACAAGAAGAGATCTATTTGTTAAACCATAACGGCACGAATCCCGCGGGTGAAAACCCGGACAATATGATTGACTATTCGGCAACCAAAGAAAATATTGAAATGGTCTGTAATAATTTATCTGAAATAATAGATGGCGATGATATTCTCTATATTTGGATAGACGATCACGGCCGTGGTTATAATGGGCCCGTTCAGCATACAGCGTATACCACGAGCTTCTATGGTTATCTTGACGGCGCCGCTTCAGTCGATCCCGGCGATGAACAAGACTACCTGGAGAATGAATTCAAATTACGCGCGCTTTATACCGGGGGAAATTACCGGGGCAATCATGGGATGGATATTTGGCGCGTGTACTACCAGTGGAGTAGTACTCAATCCGCTTACCGCTATTATAGAGTAAAATATATTAGCCATTTTGATAATATATACTTTTCCCGAGATAATATTACACAAAGCGATAATGATATATGGATTGAAAAATTCGTGGATTATTTAGAAGGTGATTTGAATAAAGATGGTTATATTCAAACGTCTTCCGGTGAAACATATGATTATGATCTGGATGGCCGGCAACCTTATGACAATCCTGCAGGTATATTTGATGAAGATGATTGGGGAGCTATCGATTATTTTGAAGATGATTATAATTATTTGAGTACTCAAATGCCGGAGGGTGGATTTCCATACAAAATTTTTGACATGAATCTGGATAATCATCTGAATATTGATCTGGGCTATGCTGGAGGTACTCCACAGATCGATGGAACCGATTTGGATAATGCCGGGCTGTTTGATGGAATAGACGTTAATCAGGATGGAGACAAGGACGATTGGGTAAGCATTGATGAAAAAATTTGTGTGCTTTATGATGATATTACAGATGATGAATTTGAATATTTTATACGGCCGATCGCGGCAAGGGCTACCGTTATAATCCTTGAGCCATGTTTTAGCGGTGGATTTCTGGAAGATCTAAGCCGTTCGAATAGAGTCATCTTTTCTGCAACTGAAGAAGAAACTGTTTCCTGGGGAAACCTGTTTATCAGGAATACTATAACAGCTTTCAGCGGGATCAATTATCCATCAGGGACAAATGCTGATCCCTCGTTGGCCGACGCGGATAACAACGGTTACGTTACAATGTTAGAAGCCTTTAATTTTTCCGCCGAATATGATACTTATCCAGAGGTCCCCTTATACGATGACAATGCTGACGGGATTCCGAACTCTTTCCCGATTCCGATTGAAAGTGATGGGCAATTAGGATCCATTATTACACTTAGCGGTGATAATATAGGCAGCGAAATCCCAACGGCAGAAGCAGGGCCTGATAAAATCACATATTTATATGAAGATGTTATTTTTGACGCCTCTTCTTCATATGATATAGATGGCAATATTATAGACTATCAATGGAATTTTGGTGATGGAAATTTAAACAGTGGAAAGGTTGTTGCGCACAATTATTCTAATGCCGCTACATATGAAGCCCAACTGACTGTTACAGATAATGATGGTTTAACGGACCGGGATACTTGCTTTGTTACAGTAGAAGGAGAGCCAAGTGAATGTGGTGATTCCGTTACGCAAGGTATTGAGGTATGTGATGGAAATTCTCAGCAGTGTTTAACTGCACAGAATTATAACGGAACCCGGGCATGTAATGCTACCTGTGATGGGTGGTTGGGATGTGTTAGTGGGGAGTATTGTGGTGATCTTATTATCAATGGCAATGAGGTTTGTGATGGGGATAGCCGTTTATGTACAACACAGGAAGGGGACCAAGGTGTTGAAATTTGTAATAGTCAATGTGATGGTTTTGGTGAATGTGTAAAGAGAGAAGTTTGTGGAGATGGTTATTGTGCTGGTTTAGCAAACGGAGAAGATTGCTCAACCTGTCCGCAGGATTGTATAGGTGGATCTAGCAGCGGAAGTTGTTCAGCATGCTGGAAAGGCCTTTGTGACGGCAGCTGTAATCCACGAAAAGAAACCTCGGACTGTGCTGACTGCGCAATGAGTTATTGCTGCGGCGATGGTGTATGTAGCGATGCTGAAAGTATATCCAACTGCCTGGTTGACTGCGGATGTTCTACTAATGCAGATTGTGATGATGGCACGCCATGCTCAACGGATTCCTGTAATGCAGGGGTTTGTGAAAACACTTGGCCTGCTTGTGGTATTAGCGACGGATGCTGTGCCTCAAGTTGTTCGTCAGCAAATGATTCGGACTGTGCGGTGGCACCCCCGGATTGTAGTACCTGTTTTAAAGGCGTTTGCGACGGCACCTGTTGGGCAAAGAAAGAAAATGCCACATGTCCAGACTGCCAATAAACGTCTAATGTTTAGTTAATTCTTCTCCAAGAGACCGTCCCTTTTTAAAAAGGGACGGTCTCTAAAGGGTACTACCTTCGTCGGCTTAATACTTTTGTGTGCCTTCTCGCAATAACGATAGCGGGTATAGAGGCTATAATTCGCTTAAGGTAGTGCCCATTAGGGGCAGGCACCTATTATCCCAATTAATCGGAGTTGACAAAAAGAAAGAATACAAGAGAAGGGGCCTTAAAAAGGGACAGAGCAATATGTAAGGCAATTGACCTGTCCCCTTTCCTGATTTTATATTAGGCAATAGGTTATGAAAATTTTGCATTTTCTTTTCGCATCGCATTTGCACTTTTATCCTTGGTGTTCTATAAAGTTTCCCGAAGAATATAGTTGCCCAGACAGGCTTGCATTTTTACCTGCTTTGGTGTTACACTTAAGGTGAAAGATACTAAACGGCATATTTTAGTTAAAATCGCTCTTTTAAAATTTAATTGTATTCGATAAAGGCAAACCTTGGGAAACCACGGGGCCCTTAATGTAAAACTTAAGGCAGTATTTTCTTAAAAAAGAAATACTGGCAAAGCTTCATTGATTTTAGAAATCGATACACTCTTATTTTAAAGATAAGGGTGAGAGCCTAACGCCGTAATGGCTATGGTTGTCAGCTACCGGAACCAGAAAAGATATCTCTGTTTAACAGGTAACCCATAGTCATTATCACTATGGGTTTTTTATTTATAGTAGGCAGTAGTTATCAGTAAGTAAATCGCAAAGGAGGGGAGGTGGAGAGCCATGAAAAAAATTGTTAGTTTTACAGCTTTTCTTGCTTTAGTATTATGTCCTCTTTCTACGGTTTATGCCCAGGAATCAATCGAGCAACAGTTTATTGAAGTTGCGCAGGGGCTTGATCTCGAAGAACAGGCGGAGTTTATCGAACTTCTTAGAGATCCAAGCGATTTGGGTATTGCGGTTGATGATCTTGGAATACCGGAAAATTTCTCAAATCGTCTGAGAGAAATTCTGCCGGCAAGAGTAGAGGATGGAGAAGGCAAGCTAAACCGCCTGACCAAGAAGATTGATACAATAGCCAACAAGATTGAGCATAAGTTAGCCAATGTCAAAGAACATCAGGCAGGAAAAGCGGACAAGATTCTCGAGAAGTCCATCAAGAAGACATCTAAATTGGTGGAAAAGGCGGAAAAGAAGGATGACAAAGACAAAGACAAAGACAAAGTTCCAGAGCCGGATGTAGAAACTCCTCCGGCTGAAGATCCGCCTAAGGACAAGAAGGAAAAATAGGTTAAATCATAGTTTTATTAAGTGGAAGAGTAATAGGAGCGGCCCCGTTCATAAGGAACGGGGCCGTTTGTATTTAGAAAGTATAATAAACGCCCAAAAGGTGTGTCATTTTTTCGTAATCATATACCGGGCTGTTAGAATCAACTTTAGAGTTGGAGAAAATGTAGCTTGCCAGCCAGTTTTCATTAAAGAAATAAAACAGACTTACTTTTTGAGTATAAATACTGTCTTCCTGGGCTAAGTCATGTTCAGTCACCGTACGCTCTGTATAATTCTTTTTCTCATAAGAGAAGGCTGCCTTGGCGTACAATTTTTGAGTAAGGGTACGCCCGATTTCAACGGTTGATTTATGGCCATTATAATCATAGTAATCCAGATATGAATCATTTGATGTCTGAAGGGCACCTTTTTGTTTTACTTTAAGCTTGCTGTTGTAAAGAAAAGGGAGATTCAGGCCGTATTCAATAGAATGTTTATGCTTTTTGAGGGCGGCATTTATACGGTCGTTTTCCTCCCCGTCCCGTGCGAGTTTGTTATTATTACTGTTTATCCGGGAGTCCTCATAATTTAATTCCTGGGACCAGTTGCCCCAGAATCCATGCCTCGCATTAATAAAAAGCTTATTTTCTTTTGTGGCTAAAGTTGCATCGTTAGGATAATGTGTATCACTCCATTCAAAACCGGGTTGAATTAAAAAATCTTTGTCACCCGTTGGATACCATTTAAGGTTTGTCTGGCCGGCGGCTATTCTAAAAGTAATGTCCTTGTCATCAGTGTGGTTATCAGCGAGGTGCCATGTTCCAAGCTCTGCCTTCAAGTAACGGTTGAGCGTGGGCACCCAGTTATATGAGAAATAATTCCGTAAGAAGAGCCCCCCTTCAAAAGCGGCATCCGCGTTGACATTATTATCATAACCATAATGAATACCGATAGTTCCCTCAAATTGTTTTAACTGCGTTTTTACTTCCTCTGCTTCTTTTCTTGCCAGGGCTTTTATCCCGGCCCTTCGGATAGCTTCCTGTTTTAAAAGCTCTATAAATTCTTGTGTTGACCTTACAATAGACTCTTGTTGGCTTGCGATTTTTTCCGGCTGTACTGATTTATGCTTTTCAATGTGTTTTACGAGCTGCATATATTGGTTAAGTTGAATAAGTAATTCCCGGTCAGCAACAATTTCCTGAACTTCCCCTCCTTTTGCCAGTCTTTCATCATGAATTTTCTTAAGTTTAAGAAGCTCTATGAGTTCTGTTGTCGCTGAAGAGAGGAATTGATTAGCGGTCTCTTCTTGTTCTTCCAAGGACATTTTATTTATGGGTTTTTCCGCATAGATATTTATGAGTTCCTCATATCTCCGCCTTTTTTTGGAAACGAATTTTGTCTTTTCAGCCAGGGTTTCAAGGAGCTCTTGTGATTCGGAGATGATTTCGTTTTGCTTTTGAATAGCCTTAAGCCTTTGGCTTCTTTCGATTCTTTCTTGAAAAGCTTTTTTCTTTCGGGCTTTTTCTTCTTTTTTTAATCTTTTCTGCCGGAGGATTTCTTCGTTAATAGATTTTATTTCATCCCTGTTCTCCTGCAGTATATCACTTCGCACATCATCTAAGGCCCGCGCTTTTAAAGAAGATGGGAGGATAAGAAGAAAAGCCGTTATAATAAATAAGCAAATTTTAAGTTTCATAAATGTGCAGAAAGTTGTTTTTGTTTAAACTAAAGGACAGTATTCCGCTAATATCTTTTTTAGCATATTAATATCAATAGGTTTATGAATGCATCCGTTCATTTCCGCGTCTAAACTTTTTTCAAGCGTAAAGTCCTTAACGGCTGTAACAGCAATTACGGGAAGATCTTTAGAAACCTCTTCGCGGATTATTTTTGTAGCCTCAACACCCCCCATAACGGGCATTTGTATATCCATAAAGCAAATATCATATTCATTGCTTTTGGCTTTTTCTACCGCTATCTTGCCGTCTTCTGCCGTATCAGATTCACAATCAGATTTCTTCAAAAGCGCCACAAGCAATTTCATATTAAGTACATTGTCATCAACAACAAGTGCCTTAATTTTTCTTTTCTCCTTTTGGGATTCTTCCGGCTCAATCTCTTTTGTTCCGTATTGCAGGATCTTTTCTTTTAGCTTTACCATATCTATGGGTTTATCCAGGAAATCATTCATGCCGGCTTCTTCCGCCTTGATTCTGTCTTCTTTTAAAACAGCAGCGGTCAGGGCAATAATGGGCAAGCTCTTACTTATTCTTTTACGGATTTTTTTTGCGGCCTCGATCCCGCCTAAAATAGGCATCTGCAAATCCATTAAACACAAGTTATATTTATTGGCTTCAAGTTTACGGACGGCTTCTTCGCCGTTATAAACGTAATCTACCTTGCATTTAAGCTTTGACAGGAAGCTTTCAATAAGTTTTAGATTTGAAGGATTGTTTTCGGCAACAAGAATCTTTATGTTTTCAAATTTAGCTTCATCTTCTTTTGTGAGGGGTTTAATTTCCTTAGGCTTTCTTACTTCTGATTTTACATAGCCTGAAGATTTAGCCAATACGTTTACCATATCTACCCTGGAAACAGGTTTGATTAAATATGTG
>JAGLNJ010000113.1 GCA_023139575.1 Candidatus Omnitrophota bacterium
CATCAACTGGCTGACGCTGCGCACTTCCGCCGACAAACCAACCTCCCCCAAGATCACAGTGTCAAAATTAATACTTTTATCCAGCAATGCTGAAGCCACTGCCATCGCCACGGCTAAATCAGCAGCGGGATCAAAAACCTTGACACCACCGACGATGTTTAAAAAGATATCCTTGTCTTCCAAATTCAGGCCTAAACGTTTTTCTAACACCGCCACCAAAAGAGCTAGTCGGTTCGCATCAAAACCCTGCGCTTTCTGCCGAATCACACCGAAAGAAGAACGGCAGACCAAACCCTGTATCTCTACCAGAAAAGGTCGCGTGCCTTCTAATATGGGAACAACCACCGACCCGGAAGTGTTGTTTGGACGTTCAGCCAGAAAAATTTCCGATGGATTGGCGACTTCACTTAAACCATCTGCTGTCATTTCAAAAACACCCAGCTCATTGGTCGACCCGAATCTATTCTTGATCGTCCGTAATATGCGGTAAGACGTATATCTCTCCCCTTCAAAATACAAAACTGTATCGACAATATGTTCCAGGACTTTCGGCCCGGCAATTGAACCTTCCTTGGTTACATGACCAATAATAAATAACGCAATGCCTAAGGATTTGGCCATATGCGTTAAAAACGACGCACATTCACGAACCTGACTGACACTTCCAGGGCTGGAACTTAATTCCGGATGATAAACAACTTGTATCGAGTCAATAACCACAACAGCCGGTTTCATTTTTAAAATGAAATCCTTAATAGCATGCAGATCCACCTGATTCACAATATATAAAGAATCGCTATCTTGTGCCATAATACGATCCGCCCGTAATTTGGTCTGTTTAACGGACTCTTCCCCGCTTACATAAAGTATTTTGTTCTGCCCCTTGGCCAAACGCGTCACAATCTGCAAGGCCAACGTCGATTTTCCGACCCCCGGGTCACCCCCAATTAAGGTCACAGAGCCAGGAACAATCCCCCCTCCGATGACACGGTCAAATTCCTTCAACCCGACGGTCAGCCTGTTATCGACCTGAGTCGTCACTTCCTTCAAGAGAACGGGCTGATCATTTTGCGGATCAGAGAATGCCGCTTCCCCTGCACGGGGGCTGGAGCTGACAATTTCCTCGACATAGGAATTCCAACTCTGGCAGGCAGGGCATTTGCCTACCCAGCGCAGTGACTGACTGCCGCATTCCTGACATACAAATATCGTTTTCGTTTTAGCCGCTTTCATCATTTTTTCTCCGAACGATATAATAATTTCCAGGGGTTAGCACGCAAATCCGAAGTCAACGCCTCCAGATCATCATAAATCCGATCATCGTAAAAAAGCCTACCCAACATTCCTTGTCCACTTTCCACTTGATTAAGGATGTTATCCAAACTTTCCGTCAGCCCGTTTATGCGACTCAGGACATGTTTGAAATACTCTCTGTTGCCTTGATCATTTACTATCGCATTAATTCCGTCCACACCTTCTTGAAGGCTCATGGTAACATCAACAATTTGCTCGGCGATCTTTTCCTGAATGATGGGATCTTTCCCTTTAACGAGCTCTCCCGCTATTAAAAATTCTTTTGTGTCCATTCCCGGCAAAATCTCAACATATTTTTCGCCGAACAGACCTAACTGATTGATCATCACAACCGAATCCTTCGGAACTTGCATGCCCTTGCGCAACCACAATTCTAACTCAACCTTTGTCATGCTTTCTTCCCGATCATAAAATATATCAACATTCTTTACCACCCCCACATCCACGCCGGCAAATCTGACGGGAGATGATTTCTTTACCCCGCTGACAAAACCAAAAATCGCCCGAATCGTATAGCCCTCTTCGAAAATCGAAAAATCACCCACCGAAAAGATAAAAAGCGTTCCCGCAATGAACGCCAGGATAACAAAAATACCGACTTTAAATTCAAGATGTGTTTCTTTTGGCATATTATTGACCTTTCCGCTATGGAATAAATTCCCGCGGGTTCACACCCGGGGTGCTTACTGTTTCAAGCGCTGTTGGCGCTAACCTTTGTCCAGAAACTCCATTTCTGTAAGCGGCTCTCATCCCCGCTTTAAATAAAGGCGAAGAATTCCCGCCGGGATTAAACACCATAATCCAACAAAAGATTCTCATCATCCATAATGGGCCCGCGCGCCTTCCCATTGACAAATTGTTGCACTACAGGATGATGGGTATTGCGAATTTCTTCCGGCGTTCCGTCAGCAATAACCTTCCCGCGATAAAGCATCGCTATATTATCCCCGACTTTATACGCCGCACTCATATCATGGGTAACCACTACGGATGTCACATTAAGTTTATCACGCAGTTTATTAATCAAATTCGTTAGCGAATCACCGGTCACCGGATCGACTTCATCTGTCGGTTCATCGTATAAAATCAATTCCGGCTCCATACATAAAGCTCGCGCGATGCCAACCCGCTTTTTCATCCCGCCACTGAGCTTAGCCGGGCTTAATCGGCCTAATCCCTGCAATCCGACCATGGCCAAAGATTCTTTCATTCTATCATAGACGACTCTGGGGTCAAAATTGAAGAATTCATTCAACACAAAAGTGACATTCTCTTCTACCGTCATCGAGTCAAACAGGGCCCCGCCTTGAAAGACCATCCCCATTTTCATGCGTAATTTATTATAATCCTTTTCCTTAAGATCCGTGACTTCAACCCCGTCAATTTTTATTGAACCCTGGTCGGGTTTCAATATGCCCACAATGCATTTCAATAAGACGCTCTTGCCGACACCTGAACGGCCGATAACAACCTTAGTTTCTCCTTTTCTGACGATCAGATCAAGATTGTTAATAACTTGGTTTGATCCAAATGACACATACAAATTTTTTATTTCAATCTTATTCTCAGGCATAACATGCGAAATATTACGTATTAAAAATAAAATAGAACATAACGGTAAACAAACAATCCGTAATAATGATAAAAATAAACGACGTCACAACAGATTTGGTTGTCGCACGTCCCACGCCTTCTGCCCCGCCTTTAACCGTTAAACCATGATAACAACCTACCAAAGCGATGATGATTCCGAAAAAAACAGATTTGATCAAGCCCGTCACAACATCTTTGACCAATAAAGCTTCTAACACCATATTGACAAATAATGTCGCGTTTATCCCTAACTTCAAGACACAAATAACAAAACCGCCGAAAATCCCTATAAGATCCGCAAAGATCGTTAGCACGGGCAGCATGATAACCAGGGCCCAAAAACGCGGCACCACCAGAAACTTTACCGGATTCACAGCAAAGGCCTTAAGCGCGTCAACCTGCTCGGTAACGACCATTGAACCAACTTCCGCCGTAATCCCGGCCCCAACACGTCCCGCCACAACTAAAGCCGTTAATACCGGCGCAAGTTCCCGGGTTAAAGAAACAGCAATCACATTGGGAATATAGATTTCTGCCGAAAGCTGCAGCATCAAATAGGCCATCTGCAGCGCCATGATCATACCGATAAAAAATCCCACAAGTGAAGATATGATGAAGCTTTCAGGACCGATCTTCTTGGCTTGAACGAGAAATCGGTCACCTTTAAAGGGGGGGACAAAAGACCAATAAAGCGTCTGCCCAAAAAGAATCGATAAAGCTCCCATGTAACGAACAAATCTAAAAATGACGCGCCTCCCCTCTTTGGAAAGAAACAATCTGTCATGTTAAAACCGAACCTTTCTTTCAATCCCCAAAAGGTCGCTACTCTCTTCTGACAACGTATTGACATTATCTTCTTTCCTAATTTGGTACTTAATTTCCGTTGAGCCTGCGTCGCCTTCTGATTCAATACGTTTAAAAGTCCACTCTAAATTATCGCCGTCCTGATGGATCACAGGCTCCATTTTAAGCTGCGCAAACTGTTCCTGATAATTCCCCCTCTCACTTATATCCATGTCCCCTGAAATTTTAAATATATGACCGTCTTCCCGAATAATACTGGAATCAACAATTTGTAATAAAGGGTACCGTCCTTGAAATTCAAATGCGATGCGTTTATACACCAATTTACCAATAACGCCATATTCTGACTTAAAATTTCCGGCCACCCGAAAATGGGGCAATTCGCCATCAATATTAATCTTTCCTTCCACAAAACCTGATGATTGGATGGATTCATCAAGTGTGAAAAAATATATAGCATCTGTCAGATTGACATTGTTAAATGTTAACCGCAAATTAATGCTCAAGGAGGGCCTTAATTTCAGACGTCCTGAACATATCACGTTCCCAACAGACAAATGACTGAAGGTTAAGTAATCATTTGTATATTCAAAATAACCTTGGAATTCCTGAACAGGTTTATGATTAATAAGGGTATACCGGCTAACAAGCTCACCGGCAATTGCTGTGATCAGTCCCTCGGCAGTTTTCTTAACTTCAATTGTATTTTCAAGAATAGTAGATATGTCAAAGAACCGTGTGTCTAAATTCTTTATATTCAGAACAGAAAAATAATGGTTCTCGGATTTATGCTCAACATTGAGGGTGGCTGACTCATCTTCTCGTCGGCAGAAAACGACTTCGGCATTCTTGCCCTTAAAATCAACCTCGCCTTTAAAAGAAAACTCAGCTTGCGCACTGCCTGAACAAAATTGAACAACAAAAAGAAAACAAACTATTAAAGTAGTGTTCTTTAACATCTTTTTAAGACCACATATAAAAAACACAGATATCCATATCATGTCATTGGCATCTGTGACTGTCTGTGTTTTATTTTTTAATCGAATATGAGGTCGTCGTCTTTACGGCGAACCTTTATTTTCATTCCCACTTTATGTTTTCCAGCAATAATAAATTCTGCAAGAGGGTCTTCAATATACCGCTGGATGGTTCTCTTCAACGGCCTGGCACCGAACACAGGATCAAACCCTTTCTCAACCAGCAATTCAACAGACTCCGGCGTTAATTCCAGCTCCATATTTTTTTCCTTCAGCCGTTTTGAAACTTCATCAATTTCAATTTCAATAATATGTACGATGTCATCTTTCGTAAGAGATCGAAAAACAATGCTATCGTCAATGCGATTCAAAAACTCCGGCTTAAAGACTTTCTTCACCTCTTCCAATAACCTTGATTTCATATCTTCATAAGTGGCATCGTCATTATTGGCAACAAAACCCAATGCGCCTTTGGATCTGAGCATCTCAGCCCCGACATTAGATGTCATAATGATAATCGTATTACGAAAATCCACTTTCCTTCCCAAGCTGTCCGTTAAGCGCCCTTCCTCAAAAACCTGCAGAAGAAGATTGAAGACATCCGGATGGGCCTTCTCAATTTCATCTAAGAGAACAACCGAATATGGTTTACGCCTGACCTTTTCTGTCAACTGGCCCCCTTCCTCATAACCCACATATCCGGGAGGCGCCCCCACCAAACGCGACACGTTGAACTTATCCATGTACTCTGACATGTCAATCTGAATAACCGCATCAGCATCCCCGAACATAAACTCCGTAAGGATACGCGCTAAAAGAGTCTTCCCGACACCCGTAGGGCCTAAGAATATAAATGAGCCTATCGGACGACGAGGATCCTTGATGCCAGCCCGCGAACGACGCACAGCCCGCGCAATCGCGCTTATGGCCTCTTCCTGACCGATAATGCGCTCCTTCATTTTATCTTCCATTTTAAGCAGACTTTCTCTTTCTTTATGCTCCAAGCGTACCAAAGGAATTTTTGTCCATTGAGAAATGACTTTGGCGATCTCCTCTTCTCCTAAAGTGATAGTGACATTATCCCTTTCTTTAGTCCACTCGCTGCGGGTCTTATCTAAAGAGTCTCTGATTTTACGTTCTTCATCACGAAGATTCGCTGCCTTTTCAAAATCCTGGCTCTTAATGAAGGACTCTTTCTCCTTCTTCAAGTTGTCAATCTGGTCTTCCATCTCCTTGATATCCGGAGGGACGTTCATCGCTTTCAAGCGAGCTCGAGCCCCGGCCTCATCCAGGATATCAACAGCCTTGTCTGGCAATGCCCTTCCCGAAATATAACGCTCCGACAACTTAACCGACGCTTCAAGCGCCTCATCCGAGAATTTTACCCGATGATGCGCTTCGTATTTATCCCTTAAACCCTTCAATATTTGGATGGCCTCATCTACCGACGGAGGATCAACCACAATCGTCTGAAAACGTCTCTCTAAGGCCGCATCTTTTTCAATGTACTTGCGATACTCATCTAGAGTTGTCGCCCCGATACATTGTATTTCCCCCCGGGCTAAAGCCGGTTTAAGAATATTCGCCGCATCAATAGCGCCTTCAGCGGCTCCGGCTCCTACTAAAGTGTGTAACTCATCAACAAACAAAATTATCTTTCCTGACCTCTTGATTTCATCCATGATCGCTTTAATACGTTCCTCAAACTGACCGCGGTATTTTGTACCGGCAATCATAAGGGCCAGATCAAGCACCATGATACATTTATCTCTTAACAATTCAGGAACCTCACCTTGAACGATAAGCTGAGCCAAACCCTCTACAATCGCTGTTTTGCCAACGCCCGCCTCACCAAGCAAAACAGGATTATTCTTGGTGCGGCGGCTCAATATCTGCACAATACGTTCAATCTCATCCTGTCGCCCTATAACCGGATCCAGCTTGCCATCACGGGCCAATTTATTAAGATTGCGCCCATAAGCATCAATAGCCGGTGTCTTTCCACCCCGAGCCTGCTCTTGCCCGCTAAAGCCCGGAATACCTGAACCCAGCAATTCCATTACTTCATTACGCAACTTACCGAGATCCAGACCTAAATTCAGCAATACACGATAAGCCATTCCCTCACCCTCTTTTACCAAACCTAAAAGAAGATGCTCAGTTCCGATATAATTATGTCCTAAAGCACGAGCCTCTTCAGCAGAAAGCTCTAATGCTTTTTTAGAACGAGGGGTAAAGGGGATATCCCCTAATACTTGTGTTTGCGGTCCGGGTTGGACGAGTTTTTCCACCTCGATGCGGATGGTTTCCAAATCTAAACCTAATTTCTGCAAAACTGCCGCGGCCACCCCTTCGCCTTCACGTATGAGCCCTAAAAGGAGATGCTCGGTGCCGATATAATCATGATTGAAGCGACGGGCTTCTTCTTTTGCGTAAACAATAACTTTTCTAGCTCTTTCTGTGAATCTATTAAACATTAAAAACCTCCTAATTTTTCTCTGATAACACTTGCCCTTTTAACATCACGGGCTGATACGGTTAATCTTTTTCCCTCAATCTTCTGCAAATGTGCGGGTTGAATCATGATAAAAAGTGTATTGATTACCTGTCGGTCAATACTATCAATAATACCCAAATCAATCCCCATCCTCACCATAGAAAGCAATTCAATGGTTTCCTGACTGGAAATGATATGCGCATTCTTGAGAACACCTAAAGACCGAAAAATCTTGTCAGCCAGCATATGTTTATTCTGCAAAAGCAAAGCTTGTCGCGCCTGCTCCTCCTGCTCGATAACTTGGCGGATCAAACCGTTGATGTTCTGCAAAATATCCTCTTCGCTGTGCCCCAAAGAAACTTGATTTGAAATTTGATAAATATTTCCCTTGGCCTGCGTTCCCTCGCCATAGAAACCGCGAGAGGCAAAGCTTAATTTTGCAATCGCAGATAACACTTTATTAATTTGTTTTGTCATAACGAGAGCCGGCAAATGCAGCATGACGGAACCCCGCATGGCCGTCCCGGTATTTGTGGGGCAAGCGGTTAAATAGCCCCAGTTAGAAGAAAAAGCGAAACGCAGTTTTTTCGATAACTTATCATCGATGGCATTAATAATCTTCCACGTCTTTTCTAAATTGAAGCCCGATTGCATAACCTGAATACGCATATGATCTTCTTCATTGACCATAACCGAAAGGACTTCTTCTTTAGAAATAAGCAGCGCCTTCCCATCAGTGTGCGAAGCATGCTCATGACTCATTAAATGACGTTCAACGAGAAACTGTTTATCAATGTTATCTAAATCACTCATCCGGTATAACGTCGAATCTTTAAAGTAGTCAATTTGGGAAATGGCCTCTTCTATAGCGTGTAAAATCTCAATTAAAACTTCTTTGGAAGCGCGACTGGGAAAAGGAACTTTCTCAATATTCCGCGCCAGACGAATTCGCGAAGACATAACAATGTTAGAATTAGGCCCTGTTCCCCGAAGCCATTCACCGGTATGATGTATAAGGTCTTCTAAGTTCATTCTTTCTTCTCTTTTTTCTTTTCTAAGGAATGAATTTTATCCCGCAACTCTGCGGCCTGTTCAAAATCCTCCCGGGCAATAGCACCTTGCAACCGCTCTTTAAGGTCGATCATGGTCTCCATTTTTTGTTTAGTTGACTTTGATCGTGTTAGCGGCGTTTTGCCTAAATGGCGGTTAGACCCGTGTATCTTTTTAAGCAACGTGCTCAAATTATCCTTAAAAGAAGGGTAACATTCACTGCAGCCTAAACGTCCTACTTTCTTGAAGTCATTATAATTAAGGCCACAAGTACCGCATAACAACTTAATTTTCTCATAATTTTTGACTTGCTTACCAAAATCCGATAAGCCCGCCAGCAAATCGGCCAAGCCGAATTGCTGCTCCATCTGAACACTTTTTTGACGCGCGCAGTCTTCACACAGGTGGAGTTCAGACATCTGTTCATCAACGATTTCCGTTAAATGAACGGTTGCTTTCTTTTTTCCGCACACATCGCAAATCATGGCATCACCTACTTCTGGGTTTTAAATGATTATGTTACTAATATTAACCACTTACGAATTATATTAAAATCAAAAATTTCCTTTTTTTCTGTTGGCCTAATATTTGACACCTTCTTTACGGGTCACTTCTTTAAAGGCCTTCAACATCTTTTTCGTTACCGAACCGGGTTTGCCATTACCGATTTGGCGCCCATCTACATTGACAACCGGAATGAGTTCGGCCGCCGTTCCGGTCAGGAAACATTCATCAGCATTGTAGATCTCATGCCGGGTAATAGCCCCCTCAAAAGTTTTCATTTTACTTTTTCGAGCCAAATCCAACACAACTTCACGAGTAATACCCCGCAGTCTTCCTTGTGATGGCGTCAACAAGAGCCCTTTCTTAACAATAAAAATATTATCGCCGGTGCATTCAGCAACAACACCCGTGGCATCTAACATAATAGCCTCATTGAAACCCGCAATATTCGCTTCAATTTTAGCCAAAATATTGTTTAAATAATTAAGAGACTTTAATTCAGGATTCAAGGCCTCGGGATGGTTGCGCACAGTAGGCACCGTAATTATCGCCAGCCCCTTCTCATAAAGTTCTTTGGGATAAAGAGTAATCTTATCGGCGATAATAATGACAGAAGATGTCCCTTTGCATTTTTGAGGATCAAGACCCAGATCCCCTACCCCCCGGGTAACCACAACGCGTATATAACCGTCTTTGATCTTATTTTGCTTCAACGTTTCCACGATCGCTTTGATCATCTGCTTCTTGGTTAAAGAACATTCAATCAGTAAGGTATGCATGGTTTCATAAAGCCGGTCAATGTGTTCTTCCAGCTTGAAGACCAAGTTATTATATGACCGGATGCCTTCAAAGGCGCCATCACCATACAACAAGCCATGATCAAACACAGATATCTTCGCATCTTTTTGGTCAACAAATTTACCGTTTAAATAAACCTTCATTATAACCTCACTTTGTTTATCGATTTTCAAACCCATCCCTCATCAAACGATAGCGCCGTCTCTAATATGCACAACTCTACTGGAACGAGAAGCGATTCCTTCATCATGCGTCACAATAACAAGCGTCTGATTAAAATTCGCATTAAATTCCATCAACAAATTAATAACCCCTTTACCGCTTTCCGAATCCAGATTCCCCGTCGGTTCATCACAAAAAATGATTTTCGGCTCGTTTATCAATGCCCTGGCTATGGCCACGCGTTGTTGTTCGCCGCCGGAAAGCTCGTTGGGACGATGGTTTTCCCGATTTTTCAAACCCACACGACCCAGCAATTGCCTGCCTTTTCTTTTCAGGTCTTCTTCTTCAAAACCATCGCTACTGATCATCCC
Organism: Candidatus Omnitrophota bacterium; assembly: GCA_023139575.1. Lineage (GTDB taxonomy): Bacteria > Omnitrophota > Gorgyraeia > Zapsychrales > JANLHA01 > JAGLNJ01. Next base: position 10,071 of record JAGLNJ010000113.1, read on the forward strand.
GGGAAGAATAACATTTTCCAAGGCAGTGAATTCAGGCAACAAATGATAAAACTGAAAGACAAATCCGATCTTTTTATTTCTTATCCCGGCCCGGGCATTTTCATTCATCCGGTAGACATCATCGCTGTCAATGCTTACGTTACCCTTACTCGGCTTATCTAACCCTCCCAAAATATGTAAAAGGGTTGATTTACCTGCTCCTGAAGGCCCAACAATCGCCATGACTTCACCTGCATCAATATTCAAGCTCACACCATTAAGGACATGTAAATCCGCAGGCGATTGTTTGTAGATTTTATGGATATTCTTGGCAACAATCATCTATAAGTACCTATATTTTACACGAGTTATAGAAATAGTATATTAATTTTCCAAGTCAAATACTTGATTATTCGTAACGTAACGCGTCTACCGGTTGCAAGCTCGCTGCCTTCGCGGCTGGATAAATCGAAGCGAAAAAGCTGATAAACAAAGCCGAAGCAACAATAATCAGGATATCCAGTAATTGCAGGTCAACAGGCACATGCTCGATGGAATATATTTCAGCAGGAACCTTAACATACGTTCTTAGAATATAGCTAATACCTACCCCAAGTAACAACCCTACCATTGTTCCTGTTGTACCAATGAACATCCCTTGTTTCGTAAAAATACGGCGTATGGCACTACGAGGCACCCCAAAAGACTGCAATATCCCGATATCATGGATTTTGCTCGTTACCGTAACAATCAAGGTGCTGACAATATTAAAAGAGGCAACCAAGACAATCAGAGTCAAGATAATAAAAAGTCCCCACTTCTCAAGAAATAATGCTTCAAAGAGATTGCGATTGACATCTATCCACGTCTTAACAAGAAAGCTGTAACCCAGCAATTTATAGATTGCCTGCTTCGCTTCCATCGCCTTTTGGGGGTTTTTCAACTTTATCCCAATCCCCGTAGAAGTGTTTTCTGCCAAATTATATATTTCCTGCCCTTTATTTAAATGAATCAAAGAAAGGTTCATATCGTAATCAACCATTCCCGTACTAAAGATACCAACGATTTTCATTTTGTAGCGCCATCCCCGTCCTTCAATCCCGGAACCCGGAGCGATAAGCGTTAATTCGTCTCCCAAAACAAAACCGTAATACCTTGCCAATTCTTTGCCGATAATAATCCCATCATCCTTTAAAAGATCAATGTCCCCTTCTTGAAGGTATCCTTCCATTTTGGTGACTTCACCCTCTGTCGCGGGATCAATACCCCGAACAATTTGACTCACTGAATGCCCCGCGTGTTCAACAAAAACATTTCCCTGCGTGTAGGGAGACGTGGCGACAACACCTTTTATGGAGGCGAGATCTTCTTGGACCAGAGCGAACTCTTTAATCCCGGTTTCTTTTTCAATAACGGCATGCGGGGTTGTGCCGATGATCTTTTCACGCAGATTGTTTCCAAACCCCGTCATCACACCCGTCACCACGATGAGGGCCATCACACCAATGGCAACGCCGGCAATAGAAACGAACTGAAGAAAAGACAGAAAACGTCCTTTGCTTGCTGTTAAATATCTATAACTTATCCAGTTTTCGTAGTTCATTTTTTCGCCAAGGGCTTTAACAAGGGGAATAAAATGACATCTCTTATCGATGGCGCGTCGGTCAAAAGCATGACCATGCGGTCGATCCCGATTCCCAATCCCCCGGCGGGCGGCATGCCGTATTCGAGGGCATTAATAAAATCATGGTCAACCGACCTGAGGCCTGTCTCCATATCATCATCCAAATCTTCCAGCAATCTTTTATATTGCTCCTGAGGGTCATTCAATTCAGAATAGGCATTGCCAATTTCCATACCGGCGATAAAACACTCGAATCTTTGTGATATAGCCGGGTTAGATGCATCTGTCTTGGCTAAAGGACAAAGAAATGTAAAATAATCCATAAAGAAAACCGGATTCATTGTAGCGTCTTCCTCGAGAATATCTTCAACAATTTTCATAACGGCCGAACGCGTCAGTTTATCGATTTTGATTTTCGCCCCCTTGTTCTCCGTAACCTTCCCCAGCATCGTGTCCGCATCATCTTCCGGATTGATATCAAACTTTTCCTTTATGACTTGCGCAAAAGATCTTCGCTCCCACGGCGGTTCAAAATCAATTTCATGGCCTTGATAATTGATTTTGTAAGTACCATGTATCAGCTTAACAGCCTTACTCACCAAATCTTCCATAAGCTGCATCATATCGTCAAAATCGCCATAGGCTTGATAGACTTCCAGCATGGTAAACTCCGGATTATGACGTGTTGATATTCCCTCATTGCGGAAATTGCGATTAATTTCATATACACGTTCAAACCCCCCCACTAAAAGGCGCTTCAAATAAAGCTCCGGAGCGATACGCAAAAACACATCCATATCGCAGGCATTATGTTTACTTTGAAATGGTTTCCCCCTTGCTCCACCCGCCATAGGCTGCAGCATGGGCGTTTCCACCTCGAGGAATCCTCTCTCGTCTAAATAACTTCGGAGAAAGGAAACGATCTTACTCCGTTTCATGAAAAGATCGCGAACCTCCTTGTTGACAATCAAGTCTACATAACGTTGACGATATCGCGTTTCAACATCTTTAAGGCCGTGCCACTTTTCAGGGAGACTCATCAACGATTTTGATAAAACAGTTATGTCTTCCACCCGGACGCTTTCTTGCCCGGTCTTTGTGAGAAATAAAGATCCCTTCACCCCGATAATGTCGCCAATATCCAAGTCTTGAACAATCCCAAAGCCCTCTTCGCCTAAATTATTAGCCTTTACAAAAAGCTGTATGCGCCCTGTTTGATCAACCAGATCAATAAAGTGAACTTTACCATGTTTACGGTCAGCCATGATGCGCCCGGCGATTACAACATTAATGGGGTCATCTTTTTCTTTCGGAAAATTTTCCAATATTGATAAAATATTGTACGTGCACACAAACTTCCCCCCATAAGGATTGATCCCCTTTGAGGTCAAATTATCCAATTTATTTTTTCTCACTTGCTTTATTTCATCAATTTCCATAACCAAACCTCTATAATATATTTATTAGTAATTTTAGAGAATTATATAGAAAATAGGATGAAGTGTCAATGAAAAGGGAACAGGCTTACAGGACAGCATTTTCTTAATTATAAACTACTATGGCATATAGACATGCGACAGGTGGGATATGCTCTCGAAGAACTCAGAGCACTCTAGCAAGCAACGATGCAAATATTATTACGGTTGGCTAATTTCACGCAAGCGTCGCGGTCAATAACAATTGTTTTTCCGGCCTCTATCGCCAAAAGCCCTGCTTGACTTTTTATCATATTTTTTATAGTTCGAGGACCCATGACCGGCACGTCAAAACGATTATCTTGGTCCGGCTTACTCATTTTCACAACAACGCCCCCCCCTCGAGCGATCTGTCCTCCTCGTATAATACAGCGGTCAGTGCCCTCCATGGCTTCAATGGCAACAATGGCTTTCTCTTTCACCACAACCGTTTGACCAACATCCAAACCACCCATGGATTTTGCGATCTCTCTTCCAAAAGTGATGTCTGCCAGTTCCATCTCCGTCGGGCCTCTTTTGGTTAACGTCCCTTTCGGAGCCAGAAACGCCTTCAATAAAAACGTCGAATCAAGTAATTCTAAACCGGATTTTTTAAGTTCTTCAGCCACAGCCGCGAAAAGGGTATCCGCCTTACGATTTTCCAAAGCTTTCAACAAATCCTGAAACTGATTATCTAAGGTGACTGATTTATCAAACAAGTTTTTTGGATTAACTTGTCCGGCCATAATTACTTTTTCAACACCTTCATTCTTGAAATAGTCGCAAAGCCGGCGCAGTTCCCCCACCTTGAACCATGTCATCTTTTTAACCACAGGCTTTAAAAAACAGGATGTATCTCCCCGGATGGCAGCCGCCACCACTTCTATACCCTGCTTGTTGGCCGCATGCGCAAAAAGAATGGGAAATTTTCCATTACCGGCTATTAATCCAATTTTTTTAATGGGCATTTTGAAAAATTTGTTAATGTTTTTGATATTTTAACTACAAAGACCGCGCTTGGTCGTTTTAGCAAAAAAGATCAGGTGATCGATTTCAGGAGAGGAAGAAATTTCATTTTCGATTTTTTCAATGGCGTGAGTTTTGGACAATCCCGAACGGAACAATATTTTAAAAGCACGTTTAAGATCTTTCACCACATCAAGTGAAATAGACGCACGTTTTAATCCAATGATATTAATGTTAAACACCTTGGCAGGATGCCCGTCACACATTGAAAACGGTGGAATGTCTTGAACAACTTTTGAACACCCCCCCACGATAGCTAATCGGCCCAGACGAACAAACTGATGCACGGCACTTAATCCTCCGACGACAGCATTGTCTTCAAGGGTCACATGCCCCGCTAATGTCCCGCTGTTTGCCATAACACAATTATTACCGATAACACAATCATGCGCAACATGAGAATAGGCCATCAATAAATTATTGTCTCCCAAAACCGTCTTGGCCCCGCCGTCAACTGTGCCAGGATTGATGGTAACGAATTCGCGAATAACATTATTTTCACCAATAATGAGCTCCACATCATCCGTGCTCTTGTGCTTTTTATCCTGCGGGTCACTGCCGATCACGGCTCCGGAATAAATCTGTGTTCCAGCCCCGACAGTTATTTTGCCTTCCAAGACACAGTGACTAACGATCTTCACATTATCGTCTATCACAACATTAGGCCCGACAACCGTATAGGGGCCTATGCTGACACCATCGCCTAATTTGGCGCAAGGGTCAATAATAGCGGTCTTATGTATTTGTGTATTTTCCATAACCATATATTTCAATATACTATAATAATCTAAAAATTGTACCACAAAGTTAAGAGTTAATCTAAAAAAGACTCATCGGTAAAAGACAACATCAACTCGGCCTCTGCAACCACCGTATCACCAATCTTGGCTTTTCCCTGTAATTGCGCCGTGCGGGCTCTATCTCTGATCACTTCCACTTCTAATATAAGCTGTTCTCCCGGCTCAACGAGCTTTCTGAATTTAACCTTATCAACAGCCATGAACAAGGCCAGTTTCCCCGCATGCTCTTCATTGGTCAATACAACAATGCCGCCCAATTGCGCCATGGCTTCAACCATTAAAACGCCCGGCATAATCGGCCGCACAGGAAAATGACCGCAAAAATAATTTTCATTAATTGAAACATTTTTTATCCCGACGGCCCGCTTCCCCTTTTCCAAAGAAATGACGCGATCTACCAACAAAAACGGATAACGATGAGGCAAGAGCTTCATGATCTGATGAATATCAAGTTCTGTATGATCACCCAATGTTCTGTCGGGGAAAAAGATTTTCTTTTCATATTTTTGCTGTTGCTGAGCAATTTTCTTAAGCAGGGCAACATTCAAGGAATGGCCGCTTTTGATGGCAAAAACATGTCCCTTAATCGGTTTTCCTAAAAGATATAAATCGCCGATAAAGTCCAAAACTTTATGCCGGGCAAACTCATTGGCAAACCGCACCTCGTTCTTGATAATCCCTTTTTTACCAACCACCAAGGTGTTGTCATAATTTGCTCCCTGGCCCAATCCTTGCGACCGCAAATCACTCACCTCTTCTTCCAAGCAAAATGTGCGGCTAGGTGCGATTTCATTTTCAAACGAATCCACATTAATAGTCGCTTCAAAAATCTGCGCCTGCAAAATGGGATGATTGTAATCAAGAACATAAGAAATCTTAAATTCATTACACGGCAATACAAAAATTGATGAGCCATTATAATTAACACTAATGGGTTCGCGGATCTGGATAAATTCCCTATCCGCCTCTTGCTCAACAACCCCCGCTTTTTTAATAGAACGTAAATATTCCACGCCGCTCCCATCTAAAGCGGGGAGCTCATTACCTCTTACCTCGACGGTAAGATTATCGATGCCAGCCCCGAAAAGCGCTGACATAAAATGTTCTACGGTATGTATCAGAGCCTCTCCCCGACCGATTGTCGTGCAACGCGGCACTTCTGTCTCAGCCGAAATATGCTCCAAGTCAGTAAAGATGACCGGCTTGTCAGGCAGATCAACCCTGACAAAACTGATGCCGGCGTTCTCTTTGGCTGGTTTTAAACAAATCGAGACTTTATTGCCGGTATGCAATCCGACGCCACTGAAAGAAACTTTTTTTTTAATTGTTTTCTGTTTCTCTTGCATGATTTAGACAAACTAATCTTTCTTTTCAGTTTCAAGAATTTCGATCTTCTCTTTGATCTCGTTAAGGATCTTAACATATTGGGGCAGTCTTTGGACGCAGGCATTAACCCTTTTTGAATGCATATGCGGTTTGGCAGGATTCCCCCATACCTTGGTATTAGGAGGGATGGAATTCGGCACCCCGGACTTAGAAGCGACAACAGAATTGGCGCCTATTGTCAAATGACCAGCGATACCAGACTGTCCGGCCAGTATCACGTTATCTTCTATAACAGTACTGCCGGAAATTCCAACTTGAGCAATAATGATGCAATTTTTGCCTATTTGAACATTATGGGCTATTTGCACTAAATTATCTATTTTTGTCCCTTGTCCGATTCGCGTTTTATCGAAACGCGCACGGTCAACCGTGACATTAGCTCCTATTTCTACACTATCTTCTATTTCCACAATACCTATTTGGGGAATTTTCTGATGAACACCTTCCATATTAATATACCCAAAACCATCTGACCCAATTACCGTCCCACTGTGTATGGAAACGTTTTTACCGATGACAGTGCGTTCCCTTATGCTAACATTAGGGAAAATCAAGCAGCCTTCTCCTAATTGGGTGTTATTCCCAATGAAGCAGTGGCTATAAATAGTCGTTCCATCCCCAATGGCAACGCCGCCCTCAATGACAACATAGGGGCCGATATTAACATCTTTCCCTAGCTTAACGCTATCATCAATAATGGCTGTTTTATGAATGCCTTTTAATGGAGGGCGAGAATTATCAATAAAAGTAGACGCAATCTCAATGAAAGCCAAAGACGGATTGCTGGTTTGAATAATATTGACCCCTTCAACCTGCAAATCAGAAGCAACAACTATAGCAGAAGCTTTTGTTTCTTTAATTAAAGAAATGTATTTTGAATTGGCAATAAATGTTATATCACCACTTTGAGCTTCTTTTATCCCTGAAGCACCTTTAATAACCGTATTCGGGTCACCAACAACATTCCCTCCGACAAATTGCGCAATCTCGGCCAAAGTCCTTTGCATACAAAATCCCTACATCTCATTATTTTTTATTATAACCTTCATTCAGAATCTGAATAATTTTATCAGTAACATCTAATGCATCACTTCCAAATATCAAAACACGGTCATTTAATATGAGATCGTATTTTTCCTTCTTGGCAACATCACTAACAATCTTTTCGATCTCGAGCAACAATTCGCGAATCTTTTCATCACGTTGTTTTCTTAAATCTGTTTGCTTTTGACGGTCATATTCAACAAGGTCAGTCTTTAGTTGTTCAACTTCTTTTCCAACCTTTTCCTTTTCGTCATCACTCAATAAGGCCATTTTTCCTTGCGCCTCTTTCAACTGCTCGATCTTGGTTGTCCGTTCCTTGTCATACTCTTTATAAACGCCTTCTAAACTCGAATCAAATTCTTTTGTTTTCTCATAACTATCAAAAACCTTGCTTAGATCCAGATAACCTATTTTTTTCACTTCTTGAGCATATAATGACGTTGTCAAAGTGCATGCCATAAATGCAGCCAATAATAAAAATGTCAACTTTTTCACAATATTACCTCCTTGATTTTTTGTTTGGGCGCAAAACCTGGTTCCTTAAAAACCCCTACTCACACTGAAATAAAATTTACCTGACCTTTCCTCTTCGCCTGGCTCGTCGTTTAATGGATAACCATAATCGAGATTAACCGGACCAATAGGAGTTTTGATTCGAAGACCAAGACCTGCTCCTGATTTATAGTCTCCAGACGCAAAATCCTGAACCTTCGACCACACATTTCCAGAATCGATAAAAACTGCTAATTTAATATACTCAATGACAGGAATGGTATACTCGATGTTTCCTACCAAAATGCTCTCTCCCCCAATAGGGTCATTCGTCGCTGCCAGAGGACCGACTTTTCTTTCATCATAACCTCTAATCGTCCTTGACCCCCCGGCGAAGAATCGCTCAAATATCGGAACAGCTTCCGAATCGCCATAAGCGTCAATAACACCCGCCCGCAGACGAAATTCCAACACAGAATTAAACTTGAAAGGGATATTATAACTCGTCCGGGTGGTAACCCGAACAAAATCTTTATCACCACCTAAAATGCCGCCAGCAACATCTGTTGTCCCCTTGATCAACCACCCTGTGGTCGGATTAAAAACACTGTCACGGGTGTCACGAGATAATGAAAAAGAAAAACTGCTAACCGTATTCTTCCCCTCCTCTGCCAGCAAATCGGCAGACACGCCCTCAGCAAAGTTGCCTATCTTAATATCTTCTCGACGGTAAGTAACGCCTCCCGCAATATATTCTCCGAATCTTTTGCCTAAACGGAGCTCCCCTCCGACTCTTCTCTCATCGTAAGCATAACCGACATCCTGCTCCCGTTCCCTTTCGGTGATATAAGCATCAAATCCTCCGGAAACAGGATAATCAAAAAGCCACGGCTCGGTAAAACTCAATCGCATATTATTGCGTGTTGAACCGGACTCCGCCCGTAATACTAAATTCTGACCGCCTCCTGTAAAGGTGGGCCAATTAGCAAAGTCAAAATTTTTCTGTTCAATTTCGACAAAACCGACTACCTGGTCTACAGTACTATAGCCGCCACCGAAACTGAACGATCCTGTTTTGGCCTCCTTGACTTGCACAACCAGGTCTTTATGATCCGGACGGGACGGGATATCTTCAATATCATAATTTACATCTTCAAAATATCCTAAATTACGTAATCGCTGTTTACTGCGCCGTAATTTTGCGCCATCAAACTTATCTCCGGGGTAAAGCCTTAACTCTCGACGGATAACCATATCCCTTGTGCGATCATTTCCCTGGATCTTGACTTTATTAATATAGGCTAATCCCCCTTCAGAGACAGAAAGTTTGATCTCAACTTTACCCGTATCCGGATTAAGGGAAGCCGCCTCATCAACATTGGCAAAAATATATCCGCGGTCAAAATACAAAGCACGGATATTCGTCAGATCAATTGTTAACCGTTCCCGGCTGAAGACGCCCCCAACTTCAATTTCCTCCATCATATCAAGAATTTCTTGGTCAGAAATGATTTTATTATTTAGAACAGATATTGTTTCAACGTAATAGCGTTTACCTTCTTCAATATTGATGTTGACCGTTAACCTGGTTCCCGCCGTTTTATCATAGTCAAAATTTGCCACCGCATCAATGTACCCTTCCCTCTCATAGAAAGACTTGATGCGAGACATGTCTGCCTCCAAGACTTCCTCTTTAAGATATCCGGATGTAATAAGCGAATCCGCGCGTGTTTTGATAATACGCATAATTTTTTTATCGGGATAGCTCACATTACCCATAATATTGATCTTCTTAATTTTTAAACGTTCCCCTTCCTTAATGATAAAGTGGATATTGGTCTTCTTTGTCAGCTCATCTTCATCCTTTTCGACCCTTACTGACGCCAGCGATAGCCCCTTTTTGGCATACATTTCTTTAATGGTTCGGACATCATCGTTGAGGACTTTGTTGTCTAAAAACTTACCCTCTTTGGTCTTGATCTTCCTTTTAAGAGCCACCGGTTTATAATAGCGGATTTTGGAAAAAGAGATCTCCTCTACAATTGATTTCTCAACAACAAAAAAGATCACCTTAAAACCCCCTTCATACTCTTCGCGGTCAACGCTGACATCAAGAAAAGAACCCATATTATATATTCGTTTTAAATCATCGCTAATCACACTTTGAATATACTCCTGGCTGACCCGGGTTTTGATCTTGGCTAAAATGGCCGCCAAACCTATGGTTTTATTACCCCTAATTTCAACGGCTTTAACTGTTTTAGGCTGTGTTGAAGAAATTGTTTCTTCGGTGGGCTCTGCAACATTCTCAATATTCTGGGCATGCAACTGAGAAGAAACTGTTGCGAGGAGTATTACTGACAGCAAAAAGTACAATATTTTTTTCATTTTTTGATTATAGAGTTATAAGTATTAAATGTCAATCTACATGTGCCAAATTTTCAAACCGCATATACTCTTTAATAAAAGATAATTTGATCGTTCCTACCGGCCCATTCCTCTGCTTAGCGATGATCGCCTCAGCGACACCTCTGTTTTCTTCGGTGGAATTATAATATTCCTCCCTCATCAACAATATGACCAAATCCGCATCCTGCTCAATAGCTCCTGATTCACGCAAATCAGATAGCTGCGGACGATGGTCCTGGCGGCTTTCCACAGCGCGAGATAACTGACTTAAAGCAATGATCGGCAGACTCAATTCCCTGGCCAAGGCCTTTAAAGACCTTGATATTTCGGATATTTCCTGTTGGCGACTGTCAGAACGAGCCGATCCCCTCATCAACTGCAGGTAATCTAATACAATCATTTGGATATCACTTTGTGATTTCAGCCTTCTGGCCTTTGCCCGTAATTCCAAAACAGAAATTGCCGGTGTGTCATCGATAAAAACACTTGAAGCTGATAATTTTCCGGCTGCGGAGGTCAGCTTCGGCCAATCGGAAGGCGACAAAAATCCTGATCTCACTTTATGCGCATCGACTCTTGCCTGAGAACAAAGCATCCTCTGCACAAGCTGTTCTTTTGACATTTCCAGGCTGAAAAAGGCCACGGATTTCTTTTGGCCAATCCCGACATGCTCAATAATCGAAGAAGCCAAGGCACTCTTTCCCATAGAAGGACGCCCCGCTATAATAATAAGATCCGCATTTTGAAACCCCGAGGTCATACGATCAAGATCTGCAAACCCCGCAGCAATGCCGGTTACATGTTCTTTGCGCTGATAGAGGCTGTCTATTTTCTCGATGCTCTCTTTGACTAACTCTTTAATATGAAAAGACTTTTGTTTATGCTTAATGTCAGAAATTTCAAATATCAAACGTTCCGCATCATCAACAACCTCTCCGACATTGCCCTTTGCTTCAAAACAATCATTTACGATGTTGGTGGCATTTTTAATCAGCAGCCTGAGAATGCCTTTCTCCTTAACAATATTGGCATAATGCTCGACGTTAGCGGCCGTGGGGACCATATCAATGACCTGAGAGATGTACGTGACACCTCCTACAGCATCTAAATGCCCTTCGTTTTTTAATTTGTCAGTTAAGGTGATAAGATCAACATTTTTGCGATCATTGTAGAGGGAAAGAATGGACGCAAAAATTTTGCAGTGAGAGTCTTCATAAAACCAAGACTCATCGAGAATTTCGAGGGCGTAGCCTATAGCTTCATCATTAATGAGCATGGCTCCAAGGACAGATTTCTCAGCCTCGATATTCTGTGGAGGGATTCTTATTTCTTCGCCACCCATAGTCTTATTTTTGTGGTCACTTCGGAATGGAGGTTAATGCCTACTTCAAAGATTCCTAATTCTTCAATAGCCTGTTCCATGATGATATCTTTTTTATCGATATTAAAACCTTCAACTTCCAAGGCTTTAACGACATCCATTTCAGTCACCGAACCGTAAAGCTTCTCAAGATCATTGACCTCGACGGTGACCGTGCATGAGGACTTAGCTAACTTTTGGGCTAATTGCACTGCTGCTTTTTTCTCTTCTACATATTTTGCCGCTTGCCTGGCGCGCTCTAATTCGATCCGCCTCTTATTCGCCACGGTTGCCAGACAAGCCACTTTTTTGGGAATTAAAAAATTACGAGCGTACCCGTCCTTGACTTTGACAATTTCCCCGACGTGGCCTAACTTGATAAAATCCTGACATAATATCACTTCCATAATATCTGCACCCTTTCTCTAAAATAAAACCAAAGGGCCACTTTTAAAAAATCAAAGAAGCCCAAAATTCGTCCTATTTCTTTACACTGCCCGAAGGCAATAACCCTAAATATCTAGCTCGCTTTACGGACACGGACAAATTACGCTGCTGCTTGCCAGTAATCCCTGAAATCCGCCGAGAAACAATTTTCGCTCGATCTGTTAAATATTTCTGCAACAAGGCGAGATCTTTATATTCGATGTTTGCATCCGGCGCAAGTGTATATTTGGCAGACCTTTTTTTGATTCGTGTACGGTTTCTTCTAACAAATGTTTTCGTCTTCTTTACCAATTTTAACCTCCTTCAAAACTTCTCGTCATAAAAGTTCAATCACGGCGAAAAATGCAGGGCCTATTCGTCCCACGCTACGTCTTCAGACATGACAGTTTCACTAAACTGGCTTGTGTTGGTACTGGCTGTTTCCCCGCTCATTGAGGGTGCTTTAATGTTGGCAACGCCTTCACCATGCCCGTCCGGCTGAAATTTCCCTAAGAACTGCACTCTTTCAGCCCGGACATCAATCGTGCTGCGCTTTTGCCCTTCATTGGTTTCCCATGAACGCGATTGGAGAACACCCTCGACGAACACAGGACTCCCCTTTTGTAAATACTGACAGCATGCTTCCGCCTGTTTGTCCCATACTGTTACTGTTAAAAAGCAAACATCTTCTTTTAACTCTCCAGATTTATCACGAAATCTTCTATTCACCGCTAACCCCAGGTTTGCAACAGCGACACCCGCAGGAGTGTACCGTAACTCCGGATCCCGTGTTAAGTTTCCGATTAGAAAAACCTTGTTTAAGTTCGCCATTTCAACCTCCCTAGGCAGTATTGTTTTAAATATGAAAATTTAGCTAAAATTTAATTTGTTTGTTTCTACATTACCACAAATTAAGAATTATTCAACTTTGATAATTAAAGAACGCAGGACTTTTTCATTCAACTTAATCAATTGTCGTTGTTTGGCTAATTCCGAATGTTTACCTTCAAAGTTGATGATATAATACGTCCCTTCCGTTTTCTTTTTCATCCGAAAGGCTAACTTCTGTTTTTCAAACCAAATTTGACTATTGATAACTTTTCCTTCGCATTTGCTGATGATATCACTAACCTCTTTAATGATTTTCTCCTTCTCATCCTGCAGGAGAGCAGCATCAACAATAATCACCATTTCATACTTGTTCATTTTCTTTCCTTTTGTTGAATTGACTCATGACCTCATTCAAATCTTTTGTTAACCATGAAAGGCAGCAATTAGATGCCTCGTCGACAAAGAACCCTAATTCTTCCCGCTCTTTTTTTGTGAATTCTTCCAACACATACTCCTCAGCTGATTTTTTCCCGGGAGGCATTCCAATACCTAACCGCAAACGGCAAAAATCTTCCGACTCTAAATGATAGATGACAGAATGAAGGCCATTATGGCCGCCATCGCTACCTCGACGCCGTACCCGCAACTGCCCGAAGTTCAAATTAAAATCATCGCAGACAACCAACACATTTTTCAAATCAAAATCATTCTGCCGGACGAATTGCTTGACGGGCTTACCTGAATTATTCATAAACGACGAGGGCATCAGCAAACGGAATTCTAAATCGCCGTCCTTCCCCTCCGCTTCAACCCCATCACAAAGAACACTTCGCTTCCACTTTAAACCCTTGCTTTGACTAATATGCTCAAGGACGAAAAACCCGAGATTATGTCTTGTATATTCATAATCTTTCCCGGGATTTCCTAAACCAACAATCAATCGTTCAGCCAAAACTTTACACCTATTTTAGTGGAATAGATTTTATGCGTTTTAAAAAACTTTGCAAGTAATTTATTTTATCCCTTCTTCTCTTCCGCTGAAGCTTCTTCTTTCTTTTCCTTGATCACTTCCGGCTCCGCGTCGACTTCAGCGGGAGCCGCCTCTTCGTCTTTCATTGACGAAATGACGCTGAACATGATCGATTCAGGGTCATGCTTGGTCTTAACCCCTTCCGGCAAGGTGATATCCTTCACGTGTATCGCATCACCTATCGACAATGCGCTTACATCAACATCAATATGCTGAGGAATCAGCGTCGGCAAACAAATAACATCCAGCTCCCATAACAGATGGTCTAACGAACCGCCGCCCTGCTTGACGCCCACAGCTTCTCCTTTGGCAACAACCGGAACCTTAACTTCGATTTCCTGCTTCAAAGAAATCCTTTTGAAATCAATATGAAGTATCTTGTCGCTTACCGCATCATGCTGCTCTTCTTTAATAATGGCTGAATAATCCCTAAGTTTCTCTTCCCCCTTAAAGACATTGAGGTGAAAAACAATACCTTCCCCTTGGTGTAAACGACGGATTCGTTCATAAGGACGTCTTTCAATTTTTATTGAGGTTGGCTTGTGCTTGCCACCATAAACTACCCCTGGAACAAAATCCTCCCTTCGCATCGCAGCCACTTGTCGGCTTCCCATCTGCTCTCTGATTTGAACATCTAATTTGATTTCTTCCATTTTTCCTCAACCTACCTTTTTTACGATTTGCTTAACTGTTAATTTCAGTTCTTAACCAAAAATTTCATCAACTTAATCGAACAGACAACTGATTGATTCTTCATTATGTATTCTTTGAATAGCTTCCGCCAGTAAAGAAGAAATATTAACAACCTTTATTTTAGGATTGTTTCTCGCTTTTGAAAAAGGAATGCTGTTTGTAATGATCACTTCTTTGAGAATTTCGCACTTACGCACTTTTTCTAAAGCATTACCCGATAAGATGCCGTGACTGATAGCGGCAAAAACCGTATGCACACCTTTCTTTTTTAAACCGTCTGCTGCTTCCACCAATGAACCGGCCGTAGCGACAATATCATCAACGATAATAGCTGTTTTGCCCTTAACAGCACCCAAGATGTGCATAACTTCCGTTTTTTCAGGACTGTTGCGTCTCTTATCCACAACTGCCAACCCCGCCTTTAACCGTTTAGAATAAGCCCGCGCCATCTTAATACTGCCCACATCCGGAGAAACGACGACCAGCCTCTTAGGATTAATTTTCTTTTTTGCGACATAATCACAAAGAATATTTATGGCATATAAGTGGTCAACAGGAATATCAAAGAACCCTTGTATCTGACTCGCATGCAGGTCCATCGTCAATACGCGGTTTGTCCCGGCAGCTAATAACAAATTCGCCACCAATTTAGCTGTAATAGGGACACGGGGCTGATCTTTTCGGTCTTGCCGGGCATAACCGTAATAAGGCATCACGGCTGTAATACGTTTAGCTGAAGCCCTGCGCGCGGCGTCGATGATTATTAGAATTTCCATCAAATTTTCATTTGTCGGCGGACACGTGGGTTGAATAATGAAAACATCTTTGCCACGGATATTATCTTTAATTTGCACACGGATCTCCCCTTCACTGAACCGCCCGACTAACGTATCTGCCAAAGAGACATGGAGATTGGTGCAAATTTTTTCGGCTAATACCCTATTAGCATTACCTGCCAATATCGCCATACCATTCATTGACATTTCCCCTTTTTGAAAACTAAATTCTAATGAGTTATTATCTTTGCCGGAACGCCAACCACAACCTTGCCATCCGGAATAATTTTACCCTTTGTCACGACGCAGCCAGCACCTGTTACGGCCTTTTTCCCGACCTTCACCGGAGCGACCAAAATCGAATCCGAACCAATAAAGGCCTGATCATTAATACGCGTTTTATTTTTATTTACACCATCATAATTCGCCGTTACGGCTCCTGCCCCTATATTAACATGCGAACCCACAACCGCATCGCCCAAAAATCCAAAATGCTTCATAATCGTTTCGTTGCCGATTTGCGAACGTGAAATCTCCACAAAATTACCAATCGTCACCTTATTGCCCAACTTCACGTCTGCTCGGATGCGGGCAAACGGACCGATCATGCAATGGGACCCAATCTTCACATTATCTTCGATAAACGTGAACGGCCGGATAACCGTATCCCTTCCGATCTTCACCTTAGCATTAATATAGGTTGTTTGGGGGTCAATGATGGTGACGCCTTGACGCATCAAATCTTTAAGAATCCGATGCCGTATCACATCGTAACAGACGGCAATATCTTCCTGGGTGTTAACTCCCAACCCTTCTTTTGCGTCATCCGTTTCAAGCGTTTCAACTTTTTGCCCGTTCCCAGTAAGGACTTCAATAATATCTGTTAAGTAGAACTCTTTTTTCTTTTTGTTGACCGCAATACTATTAAGAAATTTATAAAGAATTTCACTTTTAAAACAATAAGCCCCCACATTTATTTCAACAATGTTTTTTTCATACTTGCTCGCGTCATTTTCTTCCCTAATCGCCATGACTGCTCCGTTCATGCCGCGGATAATGCGCCCATATCCAAAATTATCTTGGACCACGGCCGTCAAGAAAGTGCAGACGACATCTTTCTTTTTGTGATGGCGAACAAGTTCTTTTATCGTGTCTTTTTTCAGCAAAGGAGTATCGCCGGAGAGTATTAAGACGTCCCCTTTGTACCCTCGAAAATTTCCGGCAGCGCTTTTGACAGCATCGGCGGTTCCCAGCAATTTATTTTGGATGACAATGTCAATATTCTCAGGCAAATGTTCTTTCACTTTCTCAGATTGATGCCCAAGAATAACATTAGTTTTCAAAGAACCCAAAGATTTAGCAATAATAAGAATGTAATCGATCATGGGCTCACCGCCGATATTATGCAACACCTTTGGGATATCGGATTTAAGCCTAGCGCCTTTACCTGCCGCCAATATAATCGTACGCAAATCTTTCAT
>JAGLNJ010000114.1 GCA_023139575.1 Candidatus Omnitrophota bacterium
CTGCTTCCGTATTATACGCCTCTAAAATATTGCTCTGCAAATACTCGCGAAACTGTTGGGTAATAGGATGGGCGATATCACGATGTTCTGTCTTGGCATCGCGTTTGTCATCTTCTTGCACCGGTGGCAAGTTCGCCCCGCATTGACTACAAAACCTGCTGCCCACCTCATTCTTAAAATTACACTTTGCACATGAAAACTTCATTTTTCTCGACGGCATCGCAATAAACAGACCACTGGCCCCTTGAATAACCTTGATGTTTCTTACCACAAAGGCGTTGTCAAATGTCACTGTCGTGTAGGCCTTCAACTTCTTGTCCTGCCCTTCTTTGAGGAAAACACGAATTTCTGTAATTTCCATAGGAAGTTTCTCCTGTTAAAGTGTTGTAACGGCAAAAACCTGACTATACCGTTGGCCCAGAATATTCCTAAAGTTTTCAGCCTCTTTTCTAGTCTTTACCAAGCCAAAAACGGAAGGGCCGCTCCCAGAGAATACGATGCCTGTAATGCCCAATTTCTCAAACGCTTTTTTCGGATTAAATAATCTAGGGCAGATACGTAAAATGCTATCTTCCAAGTCATTATGAAGCTCTTGACCCAGTTTAGTAATATTTTTTTCTCTTAAATAGCGAATAAGAATACTAGCATTATCAGTATTCTTTGTCAACTGCATTTTCAGTTTCGTAAATACTTCCCGTGAATACATTTTTATGCGTGGAACAACCAAAATATGCCACAATTTTGCCTTAATATTGACATTTTTGATGACATCACCCCGCTCTGTACCCAACCCCCAACTGCATTCATGAATAAAAAAAGGGATATCACTGCCTAATTCCTGCCCCAATTGGATCAATTCCTCTTTTGAGGCCTTCAATTCCCACAATTTATTGAGCCCCATCAAGGTAGTGGCCGCATCACTGGATCCGCCTCCCAAGCCTGCTGCCACAGGGATTCTTTTTGTCAGATTCACTTCCAATCCCTTTTTTATACCGTATTTCTCTTTCATAAGTTTAGCGGCACGACAAACTAAATTCTTGGGGCCGCGGGGGACTTGAGGGTTATTGCAAATAATCCGGATATTATCCTGTTTTGTTGAAGACAGGCGTATATCATCACACAAATCAATCCGCTCAAACAGCGTTTCAAGATTATGATATCCATCTTTGCGTTTGTTAACAACTTTTAGAAATAAATTAAGTTTGGCAGGAGCTTGGAGGAAAACACTATGCATAATGCGCAGGATTATAAATTTTTTAGAGAATTAATTTTTTCAATGATATGATCTTGATCAGGTTCCATTTCTAAAGACAACTTCCAATACTTCTCTGCTTCTTGGGTCTTGTTCAACTTATGGTAAACGTCACCAAGATGTTCATAAATGACAGCATCTCTTAAGAGGTTATCGGCCTTTTTAAGCAACTCTAAGGCCTGAAGGTACTCCCCTTTTCGAAAATAAACCCACCCGAGACTATCTAAATAGGCGCCATTCTCCGGATCCACTGCCACGGCCTTTTCGATTAACGCTTGTGCCTCTTCTAATTTAACACCATCCTCGGCATAAACATAACCTAAAGAATTCAGTGAGCTATCATGCTCAGGATCAATCTTGATCACTTTCTCGAAAAGATCAACCGCTTCATCTTTTTTATCCATCTCTAAATACAAAGAGCCAAGAAGGAAAATAAGATCCGTGTTGTCCGGGGTAAAAGAAAGAATTATTTCAAGCTGTTCTATGGCCTTGTCATACTCTTTTTGTGAATAGTAAAGCTGACTTAAGTAACCGTATATCTCAATATTTTCCGGCTCGGCTTTTGCAAAAGAAGTCAAAATAGATTCATACTCTTTTGCCGCTTTATCGAATTCTTTTTGCGTCGAATAGATCAACGCCAGCAGATACCGCGCCTGCACATTATTGCTATCATACTCAATCACTTTATTTAATTTTTCAACAGCGGCGTCGAGATTGCCAATGCGCGCGTAGTCAGCCCCTAGTCTAAGATGGATCGCATAACTTTCATCATAATTGATCGCCTTCTCAAATTCTTCAATCGCCTGACTTGTCAACCCCTGCAAATCATACATCACCCCCAGAGTATAGGAGGCCAGGGCCTTTGCTTTTTTTTCGTTACGATCGACCAATGTCGAGGAAAGCTCAATGAACTTTTCATTCTTGATTATAATACCGTCGTCTTGCGACGCGTTTGAAAAATTCGGCAAGATGCAGAAAAGCCCTCCAAGTAGTAGCGTCCAAACCAAAAATCTTTTCATGACACCGCACTTCATATTGAGACCTTTTCTTAAAAAAACCACCAGCAGCAAACAAGGCGAGACAGCTTTACCAGCTAATTATTACGCCCAATCCCGTTTCTTAAGATGTCTGAGTGACTTTCTTAATTTCTTTCTTTTATGAGTTCTAATTTTCCGTCGTTTCCTCTTTTTTCCGCAAGGCATAACAAAAACTCTCTCGTGTTAAGGAATGATTTTATTTAATGGATATTCAATGATACCTTGTGCGCCAGCTAATTTCAATTGCGGGATAATGGTGCGCACCTTCCCCTCATGGATAACTGTCTCCACAGCAACCCAATTCTTTTCGCTTAATTGCGACATCGTCGGCTTTTTCAACGACGGAAGAGCCGCCAGAATCTTTTGCACATTCTTCTGCTCCACATTCAGTTTCAGCCCTACCATACCGTCAGCAGCCACAGCACCTTTAAGCAACATCGCAATCTGATCCATCTTTTTCTTTTTCCATGAATCCTTGACCGCTTTTTTATTTGCAATAAATCGCGTTGTAGATTCACATAACGTCGCAACGATACGTAATTTATGAGCTCGCAGACTGCTCCCTGTTTCCGTTAATTCCACCACTGCATCTACTAAACCAGCGGCTACCTTCGCCTCTGTAGCGCCCCAGCTAAACTCCACATCTGCCTGAACACCGTTCTTCTTTAAATATTTCTTTGTAACGTTCACTAATTCCGTTGCCACCCTTTTACCTTTTAGGCCTTTCACTGACTTCACCGCAGAGCTCTCTGGCACCGCCAGAACCCACTTTACCTTTACCGATGACTGCTTGGCGTATTCTAAATCTGCTAGAGTATTAATTTTAGACTCATTCTCAGCGATCCAATCCGCCCCTGTGATACCACAGTCAAGCACGCCATCTTCCACATAGCGGGACATCTCCTGAGCGCGCAACAAAACAGGCTCAATTTCCACATCATCAATATGAGGGAAATACGACCGCCCGGAAACATAGATGTTAAACCCTGCCCGTTCAAAAACTTTAATCGTTGCCTCTTGGAGGCTCCCTTTTGGTAATCCGAGTTTTAATTTTTTCATAATGTAAATATTGATAATTTATTAACTGAAGATATACATATTATTTTAAAACAATTACTTAGGGAATTCATAACCCTCTTCTAAAAAAACATAATATTATATACATTTATACGATTTTTGTAAATAAAAAAACCTTTGCCCTGTACCCGCACGCATATGCAAGGGAAAGATTATCAATAATATACAAAATATAAGCACTTGTCAAATAAGATTATTAAAGATATAATCACTAACGTTTACATAAAAAAATTAATCTTTGGTCATTCTTCTAATATACAGGGAGACATCATGTTAAAAATTCTTCGCAAAAAAGGTGTTATGAAAAAAATATTGTGGTTTGTCGCCGTCATTATTATCTTGTCCTTCGGCTTTTTCGGTCAGGCTTATTTATTAGGCGGCAACCGCCCCAAAAAATCCGCCGGAAAAATATTCGGCCAAAAGATTTCAATAGATAAATACATTGCACAACTGGCCCATATCGAACGCCAGGCAAGAATTCAGCACGGTGATCAATTTAACCGAATAGCTGAGTATCTCAACCTTGGAGGCCAAGCCTGGGACAGGCTCATTCTTCTTCATGAAGCTAATAAGAAAAACATAAAGGTGACCGATCAGGAAGTTGTGGATCTTATCAAACTGTTTCCTTTTTTCCAAAAAGACGGCGTTTTTGACAACGCTATTTATAAAAGAATCCTCCAATATGGCTTTCGTATAAAGGAAAGGGGGTTTGAAGAAAACACCCGTAACTCACTTAAAATTTCTAAGCTCTTTGAGGAGGAAACCGCTAATGTTTCGATTACTGAAGAGGAAGTTTTTAACACCTACAAAACCGCCAATGAAAAGGTGCAAGTCAGCTATATCCTCTTTGCAGATGAAAACTATAAAGATAAAGTTGAATATGATGAAATACAAACAAAAAACTATTATCTAGCCAACAAAAAAGACTTTCTCATCCCGCCGATGGTCAATGTAGAATATATCAAATTTGAATTCCCGGAAGAAAGCACTCCTTTAGAAGACCAGAGTTCAGATGTCGTTGATGAAGAGCCACCAACGCCGGAAACATCCTCCCCTTCTGAAAGCGCTGCTAATGATACCGAAGCTGCGAAAGACCATGCCCTTGAGAAAATACAAAACATCGCTGAAGAACTTTCCCAAAACCCTGATTTTGCCCAAGCCGCTGCAAAACATGGCGCACAAGTCGAAACCAGCGGTTTCTTCAGCATGGAACAACCCCTGCTCAAAACAGGATGGACTTATCCGATACTGCAAAATATTTTTCAAGCCGATTCCGATATCATTATGGGTCCCTTTGAAACCCTTAAAGGCTACCAAATCATCAAAGTGATAGAGAAAAAAGATGCTTCCATCCCGGACTACCCGGAGGCAAAAGATAAAGTAAAAGAAGCTTGGATGGCTAATGAAGCAAAGGTTTTCTCCGAAAAGGACGCAAAAGAAAATTTGGAGATCATCAGCGAAAAATTTGCGCAGGTCAAGCGTCCTGACTTCGCCAAAACTGCCAAGGACATCAATCTTGAAATATCCCAAACTCCAGTATTCAACCGCGGCCAATATCTTCCCCAAATAGGCATCTCCCGGGACTTTCAAGAAACTGCGTTCGCATTGACCTTAGGAAATCCCTTAAGCGATGTGGTCGAAACAACTAAAGGCTATTGCCTTCTCTATCTTGATGAAATAATAAGTGTGGATATGGAAGAATATGAGAGAAAGAAAGATGAGTTTACTCAGAAGCTTCTTCAGGAGAAACAGAATGCGGCTTTTAATGACTTCTTGACCTTATTACGATTAAAGGCCAACCTCGAAGATAATATCACCCGCCGTGAAGATCCGGCTGTTCAATAAAGAACAATAAAAAAAATTACAAAATCAAATCTTTGTAATCGTCTGACATATAATGCTCAACAGCTTTGACTAAACCTGATTTGTCAACAAACACAAATGTCGGCACCCCTTGCACCCCGTACTCCTGCGCGACATAAGCATCACTGTCCATAAAGATGTCTACATTAAGTTTATTGCTATTTAAGTATCGTTTGATAAGCCTAGGATTTTCCTGAAGATCGATCAGCGCTACTTTTATGCCTTCTTGGTTTAACGCCGGAATCTCCTCGCTCAAAACCTTGATTTGCGTACGGCAATGAGCACACCATGTCGCCCAAAAAAAGAGAATGGCCGGTTGATCTTGACGGTATGCCGTGAAATTGACATTAGTATTCTTTAAAGTATCCAAGGTGAAATCAGGGGCCTCTTTTCCTATAAGAGGATGACGAAAGAAAAAAAACTGACCCATAGCCTGCGGAATCTTCACAGCCGTTGTTAACAAAAAAATCAGCATTAATATACGTAAAGGGGTCTTCATTCTATTATCCCTCCTCTAAATTTTTGTCGGCTATATCTGAATGAGCCTTACAATTCATTTTTGCTCAACAGTTTCTTTTATCCAATCAAGATAATCGGGATTACCATCAATAATCGGTACAGCAATAATTTCTGGAACGGAGTAACTATGCAGGGCCTTCACCTCTTTTTCAATCTCATGGAAAAGTTCTTGTCTACTCTTTATAATAAGCAACGATTCTGTGTCCTTCTGAATCTCGCCTTCCCACCAGTATTGAGATGTTATTGAACCCACAGTATTCACACAGGCCACCAGCTTTTTTCCCAATAACCTCCTTGCGATTTTATCTGCCTGTTCAACGTCTTTAGCCGTTATAAAAACAACAATGTTCTCTGCATCCATAATATGCTCTCACTCATAATCAAGATTTTACAATCCATCTGCTTATGACAATAGAGTCATTATACCTGCTGCAAACCATATTTCAAAATAACATAAATTTTTTTAAAAATCAGCTAAAAGCCATAAGCGATAAATGCCGGCCAGCCTTCTCCCCTTCTCTTCGATAGGAAAAATACTCCTCCCGGCAACAGGTACACAACCCGCAATCATGAATACTTTCATTTTTTACTCCGGCTTGTGAGAGTATCCGCTGATTAACGCCAACCAGATCGAAAAAAAATTCCCTCTCGCAAACATATGTATCGTCAGGAAATATTCGCCCGAATTCTTCGCCAACTTTATAGCAGCACTTTCTTATAGATGGACCGAACCCCACCATCAAATCCTCGGCAGCGCAACCCCATTTATGGTTTAAAACTTTTAATGTATTTTGCAAGACCTTTTTTTGCGTCCCCTTCCATCCGGCATGAACTAAGGCGGTGCAACGTTTTTTCATATCATAAATAAATACCGGCAGACAATCAGATGTTCGAACACTTAAAAAAATATTGGGCACATTCGTGGCCACACTATCGGCTTTCCATATGACTTCTGGGCCAGCCATATCAATAGCAGTGACAGGTAAACAATGAGATCCATGACACTGTTTGATGTTCACCACCATCTCGTCACGAAAACTCACCATCTCATTTAAACAGTCTTTTTGGGTGGACGTCAAGTAAGGAGGGCTATCAGAAATGGAGAAATCTCTAGAGCTGTCACTGAACCATGTGACAACATTGTTAGGAAAAAACTTATCAAACAGATTGCTGGACATTGGGTTCCTGAGACGTTACATCGATAAAATTCTTTTCTTGTTCTGTTAAGGCAGTTTGTCCTTTTTTATGATCATCAATATGGCGGATCTTCGTATCCAGCTGTTTAAAACTTTTATTTCTCAAATCACGATACTGCGTCTCGAGTTTGTCTATAGATTTTCCAATATCTTCAAAACGATCTTTGAATCGGTCGTAAATCGTCGTAAATTGCTCAATAAGCTGGATGATCTTTTTAATATCCTTTTCATAACGGAAGTTCTCAAAAGCCTGCCGGATCACACTTAACATAGCATACAAAGTAAAGGGCGAACAAAGCACCACTTTATCCCGCAAAGCCGCATCAAAAATGCCGGGCATCTTTTCCTGAATAAGAGCGAAGACCTGCTCATTCGGAATGAACAGCAAGACAAAATCAAGGGTGTTTTCACTCGGGTTGATATAGTTTCTATTCTGGATCTCCTTAATTCTTTCTTTGACATTCTTGATAAATTCTTTCCGATAGGATTCCTTCTGCAGAGGCTCCTCGGTATTTACCATGTTGGTATAATTATCCAGCGGAAACTTCACATCCATATTTATTTTGTGATGATTGGGCAACAAGAAGGTGAAATCCGGTTTGGTGCTTGAAAGGTCCAATTTTTTCTGTTTTTTATAATTGATCCCTTCAATCAAACCGGCATAACGGATAATGTCCTCCGCCATGCGCTCACCCCACTGGCCGCGCAATTTAACATTCCCGAGGACATTTTTTAATTGGTTTGTTGTCTCCTGAAGTTTCGCGCTGTTCAATGAAGCATTCTTCAATTCATTTTCTATATTTCCATACTTTTGTGTGCGATCCTGTTCAAAATCATGCATGATCTTTTGATATTTTGTGAGCTCTTCTTTCAGGCCCTGGACACAACCTTCTATCGCTTGCTTACGGGTTTCCAATTCAGTGGTAGCCTTGCTCTGCTCGGCAGTAAACTGATGTTTCGCCAACTGCAGGAACTGCGCCTGATTCAGCCTCATCTCTTCCCTGATCTTTTTCTCAAAGAAGGCCACCTGCTTTTCCGCTTGCCGATTAAATAAACGTACAAAGCCCCAAACCGCCAAAGAGGCAAGAACCAATCCTGAAGCTGCGGCCCCCATAAGCCAATAATTAAAAGGCATAATCAAACCCTTTCGATTTCTTTTCTGGATAAATAGACATAATACAATATATCACTGATTTTAAGAAAAGTTAAACACTTTACTTGGCGCGGTGAATAGCCCGCTCCCCGTATTTATCTTTTATGCGATCTACAACCTTATGAATTTGCTCCAATTTCTTATCTCCCTCGTTGCTAAACAAGCTATCCTGCATATAGGGAATATGGAAATTGGAAACACGCACCCCAATCAGCCTGATTTTATAACCCTTTTTATAAAAATTAAAAAATACTTTTTTTGCCTCTTTGTAAATGGTATCGGTAAAATTTGTCCTTTCTGCCAAAGTGCAGGCCCGCGTAAAGGTACGAAAACCCTTAAGGCGTATTTTCACCGTTAACGTTCGCCCCTTTAAATCCGCCCGGCGCAAGCGCCTCGACACCTTTTCACTCAAGTGCAACATGTTCTTTAATATTTCCTCTTTGTCATCCGTGTCGCGGTCAAATGTATGCTCATGGCTGACAGACTTCACGTCATCTTCTTCCTGGACTGTCCGGAAATCAATCCCATGTGCTAAATAATATAAATGCTGCCCGCGTTCACCGTATCTTTCTTGTAAAACCGGCAATGACAGGGCGGCAAGATCGCCAATTATTTTTATGCCCTGAAGATTAAGAGACCGTTTGGTTTTGGAGCCTACACCCCACAACCGCTCAATCGCTAAAGGCTTCAAGAACTCAAATACACGGCCCTCTTTTACTTCTAATAAACCATCCGGCTTACAAAAATCAGAAGCTATCTTTGCCACCATCTTCACCGAAGAAATGCCTACCGATATGGTAAGTTGCGTCTTTTCATAAATTGCTTTCTTTAATCTCATCCCCGTATCTCGAGGTGAGCCAAAGAGGTGATAACTTCCGCTGATGTCCAAAAAAGCCTCGTCGATGCTGATCGGTTCAATATGGGGAGTGAAATCATAGAATATTTTAAAAACATCCTTAGAAACTGTCCGGTATTTTCTTCCGTTAGCAGGTAAAAAAGCGGCCTGTGGGCATAACCGATAAGCCTGTGAAATCGGCATCGCTGAATGAATGCCGAATCTCCTGGCCTCATAAGAACAAGTTGAAACCACTCCCCGTCCCTTACCGCCTTTTGGATCAGCTCCAATAACAACCGGTCGCCCTCGCAGACGAGGATCATCCCGCTGCTCCACAGCAGCAAAAAAAGCGTCAAGATCTGCGTGTATAATAACTGGTCTTTTCGTCACGACTTTTGCATCCCCAATAAAAAAAGATCCGTAAAAATGTTCCGCCATCGTCAATCTAACGTGACGAAGCATCTTGCAAATCTTTTTATTCCCTTAGGCAACTATTAAGAGCCGTTTATCTTTTCTCTTCCAATAATTTAATGATCCGCTCTAAACGCGCTGTAATGGCAATGGGAACAAAAATAATCCAAACAAGTAGAAATATTTTTAGACCAACATGCCAAATCGCTTCTTCAAGCCCTCCCAAATAACATGGACCCATAGCATACTCCTGGTATAATCCTCATCCTA
>JAGLNJ010000115.1 GCA_023139575.1 Candidatus Omnitrophota bacterium
ATCATATGGAAGCAGAAAGAATGTGGGCCCGCCTGGAAAAACAATCACAATCAAAATCCCCCTTCAGCAAACGGCAAGACAAGATTGCGCGTTTAAAAACGAAAATGAGCCTAGTCCCCATTAATTCTGCGCCCTGGCGGGCGGCTTTTCATAATCTGACAAAAATGATTTACGATATGGTCTCATTTCAATGTCAAACCAGCAGCTATTCAATAAATGGAAAATTCCAGTTATCCCTATCCGCCCAAACTATCATATCTCAAACGAAAACGGGTCCGGCTCAAAATAATGCAAGTGAAATTCACACGCAAGAACGAGTGATGGATTGGTTGAAAGGATATGTGCCGCACAGAAAAGGATATGCGCATGTCGTTTTAAATAAAATGAAGGCATCACTGAACAAAGCTTACTTATCATGGAATTTTTTTCAGGGAATAAAAAAAATCGGCATGATCAGCATAATTGTTTCCGGCATTCTCCTGTTTAATTACTCGCTAACATTAACACAATGGGATAATCGCCTCCTGCAGCGCGCAGAGTTTCAAATAAAGAGATTATTTCAGCAGGACCCGTTATCCATCGCAAAACGGAAAAAGAAAGAAATCCTCCTTAATCGCATCATTAATATTGAGAATGACCATTCCGCCGATGATATTCGTGAAAAAATAGGTTTCTTTTATGAATCCGGCCTACACACCAAAAAAGAAGGCTATCTGTATTTTGCCAACAATATTCTGGAAGGTTTCTTTCTGCTTCTCTCTGACTGGGATTTGAATGATGATCTTAAAGACGACGTGCTCTCTGCGGCACAAAATTTTGATCCGGCATTGGCCGAATCACTTGAGAATATCATCACCCTTTACGAAGCCCCTGTCATGCATGAAAAAGATTTACGGAAAAACATGCTTAACTTGAGAGGTGTTCTCCTGCAAAATAAAGTTATGCCGTTCATGTTTTTGGCTTTAAAGAATGATATACCCTATTTATTTCTTTTCTCAGAAAAAATAATACGCCGTTATTCTCTTAAAGACACGGCCGTCCAGAAACTCGACCTTAAAGGTGATTATTACAAAAACCGCATCTATTGTTTTCTGGTTGAAGGTGATGCTTATCCCTTCTCGGATCGGGCAGGATATTTTGAAGGGCAGTTTGCCGTAACGTTCAGAAAATTTTCCGCCAACTATCAATGGACAGTTTATCATGAGATCGGACACGTCATTGATTTCTTGCGCAAACGATTTGAAGGAAAACCGCTTCCCAAAAATATCGAATTACATTCCATGCTCTCCCCCTTGATCTGGTCCGATGAACGCAAGGATTACCTGGCTCAGCGCCTCGTTCGGGAAGCTTTACATGGCGATGTTGACAACTATTATTCTCAAGCCGCGAAAGGCATCCTCAATGGATTATTAATGCAGTTAAAAGAGTCTGACCCGAAAATAATCGATCCCCTTATAACCAACCGCTTTGAGAGAGACCGCATTGAAAGAATTTATGAACACCTACGCCCTATTGATACGTTAGACCTTAAGGCTATGGTCTACAACCTGTACGCAGAAGAAGAAAAATATTTATCATCCGCCCAGGCGGGTCTATATGCCCCTTATGTCAGCAATGTTGAAGAAATTATTTATGGCACAGACCACCCTGTTGCGCAGCAAGGATTTCTCTTGAGAGGAACCAGCCTCGGCGGGCTGCGGAACGGGCCGCGTTTTATTCGTGATAACAATTCTGACATACCGTTTAATATTTTTGCTTTTCTGCGGAGCGTTTTTTATGTTATTTTCATGGGAAAAAGAAGTTTCTCTCAGGCCACACAAGCGGAGGCCTTTGTTGCGGCAATTTTTGTTTTTATTCTCTTTAATGGATTGATGTTCTTCTTACAGACAATCGCGGCCCCATATCGCAAAAAAATATTTTATGGCGCCCCACTTGATCAACTCATCAACAATATTTACCAAAACAATCCCTGGTCCAACGGCTTAAGTTACGGAAAAGAGTTGAATGAGCGGGTTTTGTTAAAAAAAATCTTTCAGACCAAAGGGGACATCAATGACAACTTAAAAGAAGACGTGGCAAAATTTAAAAGTATTGCCGATGAAAACCAGCGATTTCTTTTTGATTTATGTCTATTACTTGCCCCCTTCAATCCAGACAAGTCCTTCATTAAAAACAAGGCGCATGATTTATTATTTTTCTTGCCCTTCCTGGGGCCATATTTGGGACGGGCGACATGGATTTGGCCGGTTCAGCGTTTCTTCCATACCCGGGAAGAGTACAACAAAAATCTTACGCTCATAGCTTATGACATTAAAGCCAACACGGTAATTACAGAGTTGTTTTCTAAAGTATTAAAGCTCATCAAACGCTACGTCACGCAAAGCTCTCCTCAACCGCGACTTGAACTAAAAGCGGATCACAACTTTGATGTGATAAAGGAATATGTCACACAGTCTTTTGCTAAAGGCGGCTTGACGTTTCATACGAATGTAAAATTCCTGGAAGATCGCTTCACCTTGTTTCAAGAGGCATCGCAGGAGTTTGACCGTTTAGATCGTTACACTCCCGGTGATGACATTCGCCGCATTGATTGGCGGGCAACTCTTAAATCCCCGCTGCAAGAACCCTATGTCCGGCGATATAATTATCCGTACGGCATAAAGATCGGTTTGTGGCTCGACATGCGGCATATTCATACCACCGAAGGGCAAAAGCAATGGGCGGAAGATTTTGTCAGGGCGATGAACATGATCACTGAGGATGGATTATTAGAACGCTTTATTTTTATTATGCCAAACGGATATTCACACGAAAGCGTTGTTAATTTAAGGATATACCGCAAGCATGACCAGATGACAGAAAAAATCCTGAAAAAAGCAAAAGACTGTTATTGGAA
>JAGLNJ010000116.1 GCA_023139575.1 Candidatus Omnitrophota bacterium
ATTCCTGAATATCATCGCTTTAACAGATTTTGGTAAAGGAGCACAGGACATCCAATGGAAAAGGCTGCACGCAAAAAGGCTGAATATTTTTATCATTGGTGCTATGATAGATGATAAATTGCACATTGAAACGCTACTGGGTGAAACCAATAAAATGTTTTTTGTTAGAGTTCAAGAAAATTCCTCCCTTCGGTCGTCATAACTTCTTGCGTTCTTAGGAAAGGAGTTTTCAGCAGTTTGGAAAATTTTATATTTTCCTAAACTGTAAAATATTTACTTGAGGAAGGATTCATGGACCAACAGGGCGTAGAACATTTAGAAAAACTTATTAAACAAGAACATGAATTTTTCAACCAATTCTTTACAGAAATGGAAAAAGTCATCGTCGGACAACGGGAATTGGTTGAAAAAATATTATTAGGGCTACTCGCTAATGGGCATATTCTTATTGAAGGCCTGCCGGGCCTGGCAAAGACTCTGGCCGTAAAAACCTTTGCGTCAATCGTTCAACTGGAGTTCAGCCGTATTCAATTCACACCTGATATGCTGCCTACTGATTTGATCGGTGCCCCTGTCTACACCCCGAAAAGCCAATCCTTTGAAATAAAAAAAGGGCCGATCTTCTCACAAATTCTTCTTGCCGATGAAATCAACCGCGCCCCGGCAAAAGTTCAAAGCGCTCTGCTAGAGGTGATGCAGGAAAAACAGGTAACCATCGGCGATCAATCTCTAAGCCTGAAAGAGCCCTTTCTTGTTTTGGCTACGCAAAATGATATTGAGCAGGACGGAACATATCCCCTGCCGGAATCGCAACTGGACAGGTTTATGCTCAAGGTCAGAATTTCATACCCCAATCGCGAGGAGGAAGCTGAGATTGTTGAACGAATGTCTTTTACGCAAACAAACACACCGGTCGAACCTGTGTTTTCTTCCGGGCATATTCTCAAACTTCGTTCTTATGTTGATCAAGTTTATGTCGATCAAAAAATACGGGATTATATTTTAGATATCGTCGCGGCAACACGCGAACCACAGCGTTTTGGTTTGCCGGATCTGGAAAATTTTATCCAATATGGCGTTTCGCCGCGCGCAACACTGCATTTAACCCTGGCAGCCAAGACATTCGCTTTGATTCAAGGCCGGGGATATGTTCGCCCCCAGGATGTCAACGCCATGGGAATTGATGTTTTGGGACATCGAATAATTGAGAGTTTTCATGCCCGATCCCAAAATGTTACCGCGGATGATCTGGTTCAAAGAATCCTGGATAAAATTTCCATGCCCTGATTGTTTCATATTATGAATCCTCATCTCTTTATCACAGCATTCACTTTTTTTATATTAATAAAAACCTTTTGGTCTGAAAAGCCTCCTTACATCTTGTTTTCTCTATCGGCATTACTCACTCTTTTTGGTTTTCTCAGTAAATACGGCTGGTGCTTTGATATTGCGTCTCATTTTAGAGTACAATATCTTGTTATTCAATTACTCAGCGGGATTTTTTGCGTTTTTTTAAAAAGATGGAAATTATTTGCCCTGGCATTATTATGTGCTGTTATCAACTTTTCCATAATTCTTCCTCTCTATCTTCCCGGAGCTGATTTAGAAAATACAACAGTGCAAAAAACACGAAACATTAAATTACTTCTTATGAACGTCAACTCACAAAATAAAGATTACAAAAAGACTATTGAATATATCGAATCCATACAGCCTGACATACTCGCCTTAGAAGAAATTAACACTGCCTGGATTGAGGCCCTATCCGGCGTTCTATCAAAGTACCCGTACTATCAACATATACCTCGTTCAGACAATTTCGGCATCGGTTTGTACTCAAAATTACCCCTTGAAAAAATTAATGTAAAACACTACAGCTCTGTCACAGTACCGAGCATAGTGGCAAATTTCAACATGGCGGGAATTCCATTTACGCTGCTTTTAACGCACCCCGTTCCACCCTCCAGCAACAGATATTACCAGTGGCGTAACGAGCAACTTAAAAATATCGTTAAGGAACGAGGGGAATTTGAAGAAAATTTAATAGTATTGGGCGACCTTAACAGCACTTCCTGGTCTTATTACTTTCAAGATTTCTTACAGGGGTTAAACCTGAGAGACTCACGTAAAGGTTTTGGCCTGCAAAACACATGGCCTTCACACTTGTTTATACTGTCAATCGCTATCGACCACTGCCTTATCAGCAACCGCTTTTCTGTCCTGGAAAGAAAAATCGGCCCCGACATCGGATCCGATCACTACCCTCTCTATGTTGAACTAAGACTTGCCGGGAGTTAACCACCTAATATGAACAGCACGCCAGCCAAAAAGTCATTAAAATATCTTGGCAGTAAAGAAAAAGCGAAGATCTATCAAAGATCAGGGAAAGCCGGTTTGAGGACACATTAAAGATCGCAAGAATTCTTTTTATGAATAATCATGATCTCATACATAAAGCGGTGGGTTGGATGCTGCGGGAGGTCGGCAAAAAAGATTTATCGGAGGAAGAAATTTTCCTCAAAAAACACTGCCAGAAAATGCCGCGCACGATGCTGCGCTATGCCATCGAGAAATTTCCCGAGACAAAACGGCAGGCATATCTGAAGGGAAAGATTCAACAGTTAAAAAGTCGAAAAAAACCTCGACTATTCAAACAGATAATATTTTAGATTTTATGCGAATAAACTTTGGAAAACTAGAATTTTTTATTTCTTGGGACGAATAATGTTTAGGCCTATAATTCATCAATACTTTTCTTATAAACCGCTGCGGAAGCATGAAGGGCGGCTCGTTCTTCATCGGAGAGTTCCAGCTCAATGATTTCTTCAATCCCGCCTTGTCCCACCTTAACCGGAACACCGACGCATACATCTTCCAGGCCATACTCTCCTCGAAGGCAAACGGAAGCGGACAGGAAGCTCTTCTTGTCTTTCAAAACAGCCTCTACCATATGCACCGAACTGGCAGCCGGGGAATAATAAGCGCTGCCCGTTTTAAGAAGCGAAACAATCTCCCCTCCGGCCTTGCGTGTCCGTTCAATGATCTTCTCGAGCTTGTCTTTTTCAATCAGCTCGGAAACAGCAACCCCATTGACGGTCGTATAGCGCGGCAAAGGCACCATACTATCCCCATGCCCGCCCAAGACCATGGCCCGCACATCCTGCATGGAAACTCCAATAGCATCGGCGATAAAACAGGCAAAACGCGAGCCGTCCAAGACACCAGCCTGGCCGAATACCCTCTCTCGCTTGAATCCCGATTTCTTTAAGGCATGATAGGTCATCACATCAACAGGATTGGTGACCATAATGATAAAAGACCCCGGCGCATATTTAGAAATATTCTCAACAACACTTTTAATAATGGCGGCGTTCTTCTTCAATAAATCCAGACGCGTCATCCCCGGTACGCGGGCCAAACCGCTTGTGATCACAACAACATCCGCCCCTTCAATATCCGCGAAAGAATTCGTGCCCACAACCTGCGTGCTGTAGCCCAACACCGGGCCGGCCTCCATAAGGTCTAGGGCCTTGCCCTGCGGCATACCCTCTACAATATCAACCAGAACAACATCGCCCATTTCTTTTTGCGCTAAGTACAACGCCGCTGTGGCGCCGACGTTTCCCGCGCCGATAACCGCTACCTTGTTATTCATTTCGCTTTGCTCCTTTTTAATTAATAGTGACTATTTTGTAGTCAAGACTGAAAAATGAGGTTTTTTTGAGATGTCTTAGCAGAATGACCGTCATACAAAAAATGGAGATATCCATCACCAGGATCATCCAAAGGGGTACCCCGATTAGATCGCCAAAACAGCCGCAATCCTCAATGGGGAGTTTGCGGATGATCGCTTGTGATACAGCGATAATAAAAGTGCCGGTGCAGGCCAACACGGCGAATAATGATATCTTCGTCCATAAACCGGCAATGAGATAAACGCCTGTCAAGAATTCAAGCAAAGGAAAAATGCTGGCCGCGATATATTCCAATGAGCCATGAGGAAGCATGTCATAGCCCTGAATGACATAGAGAAAATTCTGCCGGGGCTGTATGATCTTCTCAAACCCGGAAACAAGAAATATGGCGCCGATAATAAACCGGGATAAAAAGAAAACGTTAATTTTTTTCATCTTTTGGGGCTTTCGTCGGGATTCCTAAAATCTTTTCTAATTCCTTTTTAATATTACCTGAGCCCACAACCATTTCACCATTAAGAAAATAGGTCGGGGTAGCCCGCACGCCCAACTTCTTGCCGGCATCCTTTTCTTGAAGGACGGTTAATTCGGCTTCAGAGGATTCCACGCATACTTTAAATTTCTCCATGTCCAACTGCATTTGCTCAGCCTGGCCCAACATTTTTGCCACTGGGCTAATGCTACGGCTAATCACCCTTGCATTTTCAAATAAATAATCATGGTAGGCCCAAAATTTCTCCTGCTTGGCAGAGCATTCGGCATAAGTCGCCATTTTAACGGCATACGGGTGCAGGCTGGGCAGCGGGTAATGGCGGTAGGTCAAAAAGATTTGGTCGGAATAAAGATTCATAAACTCATGCAGGACATTAGCCCCTACAGAGCAGGCCGAACATTGGAAGTCAGTATACTCAACAATCTTTATCCCGGCATCGGGATTGCCTTTGGACTTCTTATTCTCTAAAATAAGCTTATGCCCTTTGCCGTAAAAACCCGTTATCCAACGACCGCCAAAAATGGCCATAACGGAAAGGGCTAAAACAATAATTGTGGCGATTTGTCTGGTCATCTTAATTTTCATCTAAAAGCCTTTTTTCAGATAGAGTAATATCTTTTTATAGTATAAAAAAATGTTTTCTCTGTCCATCTTTTAATATAATATAAGTACCAAAGCATCCTGAAAATACCCGGCACCTAAAAATGAGAAAATATCGTAATATAATCAAAATCTTATCCCTATCACTGCTGATCTTCTCGCTTACACTATTCATCAATTCAAATACAGACCAGAACTATCCAGCAGAAATGAGCGGACTTTGCCTTGATGTCCTGCCACAGGCCGGGCATTGCAGCAAAGTTAACACTCCCTTTGTTCATTACAAAGGATGGGAAACGGACATGCAGACCGGTAAAGACTCTTTATCCGGCATCGCCTTTTTTACCACAGAACTCGCCCCGGATATTAAAGGTTACGGCGGTCCCATAAAAATATTAGCAGGCCTAGACACCAAAGGACGGCTGACAAAAATCAAGATCATCGAGCATGCTGAAACAGGTTCATTCATTAAAAAGATGGATAATTTCATCACTCAGTTTGAAGGCAAGAGGTTTAATGACCCTTTTCAATTGGGAAAAGATATCGACGGCATAACAAAGGCGACTGTATCCAGCGAGGCAATAACAAAGGCTTTGTATTTAAGCCTGCGGAAAGCCGTACCTTTGCTTGAAAAAAGACACGACAGATCAAAAAAAACCTTCACGCATCGAAAAATATGGATTGTTCCTATTATTATTTTGTTTTTCTTATTCATCTGGTCTTTTGATTTAAGTAAAAAAATAACTTTTATTTTCTTTATCGTCGGCATCCTTCTATTTGGGGTTTTGGTTACGTCTTTTAATGATTCTCCTCCCGTATCATTAAAAGAAACTACCCCTGCCCAGTCGTCTTCAAAATCATCAAAAGATGCCGCCGCGCTCAAGAAGATGCTGAACGAAAAGGGCATTAAGCCACACCCTGCAAAGTACTGGAAGGAAATACATTGAAAACGATAGAATGCACATTATGCCCCCGCCATTGCCGCCTGAAAGAAGGTGAACGGGGCAATTGCCGGGTACGCGTTCATCTCGACGGCAAGTTGCAAACCCTGGTTTATGGCAATCCCTGCTCCGTCCATGTCGATCCGATCGAGAAGAAGCCGGTCTTCCATGTCCTGCCCGGTTCCGCCGCTTTTTCAGTAGCAACAGCGGGATGCAACCTGCATTGTAAATATTGTCAGAACTGGCAAATCTCCCAACGAGCCCCGGAGGAAACAACTAATATTGATCTCCCGCCACAGGCCCTTGTGGCCAATGCCTTAAAATACAATTGTCGCAGTATCGCTTACACTTATACCGATCCCGTTATTTTTTATGAATATGTCTTAGACTCAGCCAAAATCGCTCACAGTCAAAACTTACTCAACATTATGGTCTCCGCCGGATACATTGAACAGGATCCCCTACTTGAACTCTGCCCTCACATCGACGCCGCTAACATCGATTTAAAAGGCATTACAGATGATTACTATAGAAGAATGAGCGACGCCACCTTAAAACCAGTATTGGATTGCATTCAAACCATGAAAAAACAAGGCGTGTGGGTAGAGCTGACAAACCTGATCGTTCCCACGTGGAATGATGGCGAAAAAGATATCCGCGCGCTGTGCCGCTGGATCGTTGATCACCTCGGGCCGGACGTGCCTTTACATTTTTCCCGCTTCTGGCCGCAGCATCAACTGAAGAACCTTCCTCCCACGCCAGTCGAAACCTTAAGCCTGGCCTGGGACATCGCTAAAACGGAGGGCCTGCATTATGCTTATGTGGGCAATATCCCGGGACACGACGGCAACAGCACCTTTTGCCCCCATGACAACAAACTATTGATCAAGCGTATCGGCTATCGAATTTTGGAGAATCACATTGAAGATGGGAAATGCAAATATTGCTCCCACAAAGTGCCTGGCATCTGGAAAATATAATTGAACTAAACTATGTCTTGGAGGAACCAACCTATGCTAAAAAATAAAATGAACAGAAAAGAATTCTTAGGCCGTGTGGCTCTGTTTGTCTCCGGAATCGCCTTGCTCCCTTTTCAGAAACTTTTCTCCCAT
The DNA here is from genome assembly GCA_023139575.1 of Candidatus Omnitrophota bacterium. Taxonomy (GTDB): domain Bacteria; phylum Omnitrophota; class Gorgyraeia; order Zapsychrales; family JANLHA01; genus JAGLNJ01. The sequence continues at coordinate 6,842 of JAGLNJ010000116.1, forward strand.
CCAAAAGGAATAAAAAGAAGCCATATTAAAGAAGCCAAATACTTCCGTTCCGGCGATCACCTGGCGGGGTAAGACCAGGATTTTCCTGACTCCAAGGGTTATCGAACAGCCCTCAAGTCTTAAGGACACGCTCCCAATGAGGAAAACACCACCGTCCCGCATAAAGATGTCCCGGTATTCGTATCATATAACAATTCAATTTTGCTGCTGCCGTCACCGCCATCGACGGCATTTCTCGTAGCTACAACGGTGAATGAATATGTCGGGGGAACCCATCCACCATTAGTCGTAACACCAAAAGCATAAGCGAAGCGCCTTGCGGGATTGTCATCAGGATTTTCAACATCCAAGTCCGCCATGATAACACAGCCGGCATCAAGCCCCGAATTCATGATCACACAGCGATTAACTGAATCACGAACAATCTTTAAGTTAGTAACCGCCTCCACATTCTTGGAAAACTCCACCATACTGAAGAACCGGGGCAAAGCCAATGAAGCCAGCACAGCAACAATAATAATAACAATGATAAGTTCTAAAAGCGTGAAACTTTTGAGGTTTTTCTTTAACATATCTTTTTCAAAAATTTTTCGTTATTATTCTACCGTAAATATTTTTTCCACAAGCTGTTTCCCTTCATGGAGGATTTCGATCTTCCATTTACCCGGAACGACTTCCCAGGGACACTCAAAAACCCATCCCGCATGTGACATTTTATTCAACAAAACGGTTCGTTCTCGCTCATCGATGGTTGTCGTTTCCCCCGTTTGAGGATTAGTGAGCGGAGGATGTGTAAAGCGTGTAACCACTTGCGCAAAGCCTTCCTCGGGGGCACCTTTTACCTTGAAAGCAAAACCAAATTCTACATTTAATCGGGCGGGAACCATTTCTGTCTCTACGTCAAAAACCATTGTGTTCGACAATAAACACACCGGCGCATCTGATTGACTCTTTAGTTTCTTCATTCTTTCTTTTATGTCATGAACAAACCCATAACGAACGATCTGAACTGACTCAACAGTTGGATTCATAAAGTCGCCGGTATAATTCCCCTCCTCATCAAAGTATTTGATGTTTACCATCTTCCCGTCTTTTACATGAATCTCTTTACTGATCTGTCCGTTTTCATAGTATTCCCGGGACTGAACACCATTTTTCACTAATATATCTGACTCGCGATATAATTTTCCATTTTCATGATAAGTTTTTATTTTTTCTATCTCCCCTTCTATAAACATTGCTTCGCTATTAAGGACGCCGTCTTCATTGTAAACCTGAGTGACGCCATCAAGAAACCCCTCGACAAAGTTGCTCTTTACTCTATTTTTAACAGGGAATTCAACAACAAATTCTTTGATCCTGGAAAAAAGCCCCCCCTGCTCATCCAACAATTTCCCCTCCTTGAAAACAAATTCATGAGAGAGAGCGCCATTCTCACCATATAATCTCTGCACCCCATCCTTATTGCCGTCCTTATAATATTCATCTACAACTAACATGCCGTTTTCATTGTATACTCTAAAAAAACCATGCCGCTCTCCATCTTTTCTTTTCTGCATTTCTCGGGTTACTTTTCCGTTGGAATCATAATAGATTTTCGTCAGGACATTCATCCCCTTTAAAGAATGATATTCCGGCGGGCGGGGCACTTTTTGCAGCCATTTACAATAGCGCGAATCACACTGCTTTTTCTCCAGAAATTTTTTGGCAATTTCATATTGATTGTTATGTACATAAGACCATATCAAACCCGTCACAGGATCAACATCATTCGTCCACGGCTCCTCTTTCCCGGGCCTCATGGCAAAGGCCTTCTTGAAGTAGTCAATGGCCTGATCATAATCACTATATTTGTCGTGATAAAGATCGCCTAGATTATTCAATGTAATGTATTTGTTTACCGGATTCTTCATCCCATGCTGCAGCGCAAGTTTATAATACTCTTCCGCCTCCTGATATTCTCGCTTATCCATATATACCACAGCCAGCATCAAGTATACCTTTCCATCTATCCCCTTATGTGTGACCGCTTCATGCAGCAATTCTAGCGCTTCATCAGTTTTACCCTGTTCCCGCAGGACTTTTGATTGCGAGTACAAATCAAACCATTCTTTATTGGCATTCGATACAGACATATACTCAACAAATTTGTTATATCGTGGCCAGGACACTTTGACGAACACAATCGCAACTACGATAAGCGCAATGATTTCGAAAATGACCCCCAAGCGACTCTTTGTCATTATCCCTCCTTCTTTTCCATGATTCCCCTGCCGTCCTTAAAAGCCGTGCCCAGGCGTGAGCCGATGAGATGATATTCCCGCGCATCGGGACTGAAGACAAACGGCTGAACTTTTGCCACATCGGGGCGCCCCGAATCGTCCAGAACCTCATCATCTACTTTGACATCAACAATCTCCCCTACAAAATGCGTGTGCAAACCAAGTTCATGGTGATGCACAACTTTACATTCCAAAATCATCGGAAATTCTCCCACATACGGAGCGTCTATATGTTCCCCCATTTCCGGGGTGAGACCCGTCGCCTTGAATTTATCCGTGTCACGCCCCGATGCGAGGCCAAAAAAGTCTGCTTCCTTATAGTATTTCACCGATGGAACACTCAGCGTGTAAACTTTTCCCCGCATGATGTTGTCATAAGTATACGTCGCCTGACGCAATGAAACAGTTACACACGGCGGTCGCGAACAGCATATACCGGCCTAGGATGCGGTCATCACATTGGGTTTACCTTCAGCATCATAAGTCCCGACACACCATACCGGTGCGGGATAAATCAGCGTTCTTGCTCCTAATGATTTTTTCATAATGCGCTTTCCTTTCTTAAAGCAGGGAATATGTTCTCCGCTTAGGCATTATTCCCTTTGAATTTTTATTCTTTCCTTTTCATATTCTATTTCATCTCCCGCGACGATCTTACGGCGCTTACGCGTCTCTACCTCACCATTTACCCGTACCAGTCCTTGAGAAATAACCATCTTGGCCTCACCGCCGCTTTCGACCATATTCTCAAATTTAAGAATCTTATAAAGCTCCGTAGGCTCCTGATTGATAAAAACAATACGAAATCCCTGGTGATTATCTTCGCTCATAATTTATGTCTAATCTTCTGATTATCTTTCCTAAAGCAGCAACAAAACCGCGAAATTAATCGCCGCGCAGAAATATACTACCGCATTTATGCCGAGAAGAGGAACCAGAACGGCTCCCGTCACCAACGCGCCAATTGTCGCTCCGGAAACATCCATCGCATAAAGAAAACCGGCATTTTTGCTCGCAGACCCGCCCTTATTAATATCAGCTTCAAAGGCCTCCCCCCGGATACAAACAGCCAGGGGATACTGCAGCCCGCCGATAAAACCGGCGATAATCGGTAAAGACGCAAAGACGCTGGCAAAGAAGGCGCTGGAAAATATCTCCGATCCGACATGTTGAAAATAAACAAAAAACACCGGCAGTAATAACGGATACAAACAGATACTCCATTGCGTCCATTTATATATTTTAACTAATTTCTTTTTCTTTTCAATAGAGGGTAGAGGCAAAATACTCCTTATTAATTTCCGGGCAAACAGCGTCCCCAAGGCCAAGCCCGACATGAATGAGGCCATGATGAAACCGATTTTATAATACGCATAACCATAGAGAGCTTGAAAGGACAGAATAATCACAATTTGAAATATGACTTCGGAAAATCCGGTTGTCATAATTGATAAGGTTATAGGCGAGAACGGCCTCCTTTTCCTTAAAAGCCATCCACCAACAAGCACCACCAAGGGCACAACCAGTAAATGTTTGAATCGCAACCAGCTGATTTTATGAAACACATCTTTAAATCCCTGATTGAAATGCGTCGACCATAAAACAATATCAAAGAGATAAGCGACAGGTTTCGCGTCGGTATTTATACGCCCCGGAGTTTGCAATACATCATTAATATAATCCATTCTGTCGGGGCTCATGCGATAAGAAAAATAATATTCCCTGACATAACGTGTTTCCACCCCCCACCTTTCCAGGCTCCGGGTAAAAATATCGATATTAATGTTCAACCCTTCCGGGTCTCTGGAGGCCAGAAAGATATGCGTATCCCCCGGTATAGACCGAACGTCAGGAAACACTTGCTTTAAAGTTGAATTGATCGAACGCAGAAATTCTTTTGTTTCTTTATTTAAATAATTCTCCGACGACGAAACGCTCAAAGCCATTATCCCTTGCGGCTTGAGGACACGAAAAGTTTCTTTGAAATATTCCAAAGTATAATAACGGTTGATCAAAGCCGTAATGGGATCACCCAAATTGACTATAACGACATCAAAAAGGGGAGCGTCTCTTCTTTTAATAAACTGACGGGCATCTGTGATGATGGTTTCAACACGTGGATCGTTTAAAGGGGCGACCACATCAGACGGCATATATTTTTGAGCCAAATCAATGACTTTCCCGTCAAGTTCGATATAAGTCACTTTGATATCAGGATATTTAAGAATTTCCTTAATACTGCCATCTAGACCGCTGCCAATCAGCAAGACATGACGCGGGCGGGGATGTGCGTGTGCCAACATGGCATAATGCACGCCTTCTTCGCTGCTCAAATCATCCTTGGTAGCAAAAGACAATAAGCCGTTTTCATAAAGTTGATAGGTGTCTTTGAGTTTCGTGATCGTGATATTGCCGTATATCGATTCCGCTGAACTAACAACCTCCAGCCCCTCCCAACGTTTGTCCCGTGACCACTCATCAGCCCATCGCAAAAATCCTGAGGCATAACATAAGAATACAATGATCAACTCTCCCAAAATAATGAAGGTGCGCGCTTTTCTTTTGACGAACAGCAGAATTAAAACTAAAAAGACTAATGCGCATAGAAAAAACACAATAGAAAAAGCGCTAAAAAGTTTTATTAGAAATGCAGAAAAAATTAACCCGCCAATACCGCCGCCTATTGCCTCCCAAAGATAAACAGACCCTGCCCCCATGACAACAGCTTCCTGTTCTCGGCCTTCTTCCTTATATCGGCAGATAAGGGTAAACAAACCGCCAATAACCATTGTTAACGGCGCCAGCAGTAAAAAGGACAGCGCCGTCATGGGGATGATGCCCATAATCTCCCCTGTTTGAATATGCATAAAATTGTTCACGAGACGAGAACTAATGACGGTGGCGGGCAGGAAAATAATAAAAAGAAAAAAAAGAATGGCGATAATATTCCTGGGGCACCGGACGTTTTGGATAAATGAGCTGGCGCAAAAATTTCCCATCGCTACCCAAAAGAGCCACGCCGCCAAAATCACCGCGTAAACCAACTCATTACCATAGAATACACTGACCAATTCCCTCATCAGGACAACTTGGCTCAGCACAGAAGAAAAACCTAAAAGAAAGGCCATGAGTTTTGATTTATTTTTCCGCATGAATTCTATTTCACCGTCATCCTCCGGCTTCCTCCCGAGGCGGATCTGCCTCTGGCCCGATGACCGGGGGATACAAACATTCGATTGCCCGATCTATTCGGGCAATGACAGGGTATCAGTCTATCGTTCCCTGCTTAATCACATCATTTTCCTTCACCCATGCCGGGTCTCCGGGATATTTCCATTCGGCGGGCGGCAGCCCTTCGTCCAAATCTCTTTTTTCCGCATCAGAAAGCGGCTCAACATAAATCGCTTTCCGTATGGCTTCACGACACGTCAACATCCGCTGCGGCAAAATAGAACGGATTTTTTGTTCCTGACACACCACGCGGGTTGCTAACCCCTCGACAAGGGGGCGCGCGAGATATGACGAAACAGGTGTGACAATATGAATCCAATACGAACTCAATTTCGGTGTTAAAAAAGGCGTCGGGAGAATAACACGTTTCATCAATCGCGCTTCCTGGGCAAAGATTTCCATCAGTCTTTGATAAGAAAGAATATCCTGCCCCCCGATATCAAAAAAGCCGTTCTCTGTCTGCGGCTCGTTGACACATTCTGTTAAATAATGCAGGACATTACTTATTGCAATGGGCTGAGATTCGGTTGTCACCCAGCGGGGTGTTACCATAATCGGAAGGCGCCGGACCAAGTAGCGCAGTATTTCAAAAGAAGCGCTGCCCGATCCGATGATCATGGCGGCGCGAAAAATGGTAGCAGGCACTTTCCCTGAAGCTAATATTTTTCCGACTTCAATTCGCGAACATAAATGTTCACTCAGATGCCCCTTTTCATTACCCAATCCGCCGAGATAAACAATACGCTTCAAGCCCTTTTCATCTGCGGCCTCAACAGTCAACCGCGCCGCCTGACGGTCGGCCTGCGCAAAGTCCTTATGCTGCTGATTCATGGAATGTACTAGATAGTAAACCCCCCAACAGCCTTCACAAGCCTTAAGCAAGGCCTCCTTATCACCCACATCTACAGCAAATAGCTCAACCTGCTCATTCTCCGCCCAATGGCGTTTGCGCAGAGTTTTTACCGATCGGCTTGCCGCACGCACCTTGTAACCTTTATGCACTAAGCGTGTCACCAGACGGGATCCCACATACCCGGAAGCCCCCAAAACAAGCAGTTTTTTCTCTGCCATAACCTATAATCCTTTCGCGTAAGGATTGTTTTTCTTCTGTGACCAAATTATAATGATGATTGAAATTATTATAACAACCCGTAAATCTATTACCAAGGAGATTTCCTTATGATATATAAACACATTTTAACCGGATCTATTATATTTTTTTTGCTTACCCCTGCCTCTTCTTTTGCCGAGAACTCTCCCCCAAGAAAATTCAACCGCGGGGTTATTAACATTGTTACGGCTCCCGTTGAAATCCCCAAGCAGACCAAGGCCTATTGGCATGAAGGAGGGAAAATCACTGCCCACATAAGCTTTTGGTTGTTTTCCGGAATGGTCAAAGGAGTGGTCAACACTATCACGCGTGCTGCTTCCGGGATATGGGATGCGACCACGTTTCCTTTGGAAAAACCCGGGAATTATGAATCACTCATCAAGCCGGATTCTGTTTTTGAAGGAGATAACATCACTTTGAGCGTATATGTCTTCCAAACTTAAACAGGTGACCCCTAATTTCCCGTTTTCCGCACTGAAAACCGCTAAGCGCATATCGATAACACCTCCTTCTTTCCCGCCAATTAGATTTGATAGGCAATAATTTCCCAGTCAACGGTAATGTGATTACCGACCAAAATGCCCCCTTTATCAAGGAACCGATTCCATATAATATTATAGTCTTTGCGATGGAATACCCATTCCCCCTTAACACGCACAAAGGATCGCCCTTGTTCATCCCGCATCGGCCCTTCAAACGTGAATAACGAATCCAGACGCTGAATAACTCCATGCAAATCTAAATGCCCTACAGACTGAAATTGGCCATCATCATCGGGTTGGACATCAAAACTCTCATAAATGATTTCCGGGTATCTTTCGGCATTTAGGAGTTGCGGCGACTTCACAATATTGTCCAAATTCGGCGCCTTTGATTTGATGCTTGCGGTCTTAATGATCAACTTAACGCCTTTAATCAGTTCGGTATTCGGGTCAACGTATACTGTCCCACCGAAATCTTCAAAAATAGCACGATATTTACCTACCACAGTATAGTGAATGGAACCGTCTATGCGTGATTGGCTAAAATTAATTTTGTAAGTTTCCAAAGCAAAAGCGGTATGTGAAAGAAATAATGTCAATAATAATGCTATGAATATTTTCTTCATTTTACTTTCGCTTTCATTTATAGATATCCTTAGGCGACATTCCTTAATCGTTTAAAAATTCTGCTACTTACAGCAGATATCAATCACTTGAACCCGCCAGTCAAGGAAACAGGAGCCCAAATAACTATATTAATTATAATCAGTTTTAAAGAAGGTGTTCTGGGCGTGGGAACAATATCACATAAAATCCTGATCAAACTTTAACTCGCCGCTTTCGCTATATGTTTTGCGATTAACCCGTTTTCCTTGTATATAGGTGTCTTCATACTGAATATTGCCGTTCTTAAAATAAGCGATATCTTTTCCGTGCTGGACATTGTCTTTATAGTTGATTTCAAAGAATATTGACCCATCCTCATCATAAGCCATATACGGGCCGTTCAACTCACCGTTTACAAAATTTTTTTCCTGATGGAGACGGCCATCTTCATAATAAGTCCGGAAAAAACCATCCAGTTTGCCATCTTTATAGCTTCGCTCCAGTTTGAGCTGACCATTTTTATATAATTCCCGATAAACTCCTGTCACGATATCGGCTTCCACTTGATCGCCAACAACACTGACGCCGGGATCTTTCATATCAGGCGTATTATTTCTTCCAGATGTCAAATCATTATCTATTTCCAATTTTTGCTGACCCTGCTCAGCAACGGCACCGCTGACAAAGGTTTCAAAATCAACTTTTTTGTCTTGTTTATAATAATCCTTAGCAACCAATTTACTGCGGTAAAAAGTTGTTTGAATCTTATAACGCACATATTCCCAACCAACCCAATAGACAATGACCACAAGTATCAGACTACAAGATAAAAAGACATAAAACAGTGCCCAGAAAAACCATTTAGCTGCTGTTGAAACATATAGCGTTATCCCCAGCGTCATAACAGACTTATTGAGGAACTTCAAGGCCAGGATTAAAATGGCGCCCCATTTTATTCCTGATAAAAAAACCTCTAGCAGTCTGCTGAATTTTGCGCTTTTCATAATACCTTTAAAATACGTTACACTTTATAAGTTTGCACGCTATAGGCGACGTTTTCAGCCAACTTATCTTTTGCCAAGAATTCCATTGTTAACCAGCCTTGATAGCCTTCTTCTTTAATGACCCGGGCTATTTTTTCGTGCTGATAATTCTTTCCTCCCGCCGGAGCCAATTGCGGATCATTTATATGTATATGCTGAGTCAAACCGATAAAATTATGAATCTGCTCTAAGGAATCCTCGCCATTTAAAAACATACTTCCCGTATCGATCAGCAAACGAAGGTTGGGATGTCCTACCGCCTCAACAAACTCTGCCCCTTGGGCAATAGTGTTAACAAAATCGCAATGATAAACCGGAGATAACGGCTCAAAACATATGTAAATGTTTCTTGTTTTGGCATGCTCTGCCGCCATACAGAAAAAATCCCTGGCGATGCGTTGCGCTGTTGCCAAATCCAAATCACCCCTTTTTCTTGTTCCGGCTGCCCCGAATACGATGAGCTCTCCACCGAGATCGGCACACAGATCAACCATCCCCAACAAATGCTGCAAACATTTTTTGCGGCATGGCGATTCTGCGAATATCTGCAAATCAGGATGTTTATAAAACAAAGATTGCAGGCCGACAACAGACACATCATGTGCGGCGATTTTCTTTTTCATAGAAACCCGTTCCTCTATGGTTGAGCCAAGAGGGTCTTCCCACAAACGGCTGGGCGCCATTTCAACACCTTGTATATGAAGCTCAGCCAATTGAGGAAGGACGTCTTCGAGGGGAGAATCTAAAAATGCGAGGTTAGATATGCTAAGTTTCATTTGCGGTTAAATGGTTTTTGTTAAACGCTCTTAATGATATCTTTGACATTCTCTCGGCGCATCACTCGCGCCCGCGCTTCTAATTGATAAAAATAATCAACCGCCCAATATAACGAATAAGAAATAGACGCTATCGCGAGTGCCGCGCAACCACTTGCACCGTAGAAACGCCTAAAAGAAAAGCCCCTTGATCCGTGAATAACAAACTCAGTCAATATTAATATAATGCCTATACCCGCCGTAAACAATCCCCATCTATAAAACTTATACTTATCTGAGGGTTGCAGGACAATAGCGAATATGATAACAATGAGATCCTGTATGCCGCGAATAACCCGCGTGAAAAAATTGTACTTTGATATCCCGTGCTCGCGTTTGTGATGCGTGATGGGTATTTCCGTGACCTTAAATCCTTTTTGATGGGCTAAGACGGCAACAAAACGAAACAGGTCCCCGTATACATTTATTTCTTTCATCATACTCATGCGAAAACACTTCAAGCCGGAAAAATAATCGTCAAAATTTAACCTGATCAGCAGCCGGACAATGATGTTAAAAATTTTGGAAGTAAAAACCTTGAACGCGCTGTCATGTCGATCCGTTCGCTCCCCGGAAACAACATCATACCCTTCTTCCATCTTTTCGATCAGTTTCGGAATATCTTCGGGAAGATGCTGCAAGTCACTGTCAATAATCACCGCATAATCTCCTGTTGCCACATCGAAACCCCTCTCCAAGGCGGCAGCCTTGCCCCCTCTTTCCCGAAGATTAATCACCGTGACATGCGCATAATCATTATGCATGGCCATCAGGATTTTCTCACTATCATCCGTTGAGCCGTCATTGACAAAAATAATCTCATGTTCTTGCGTCAACTGGCTCGCCGTCTGATGCAGACGCGCAGTCAACGCAGGCAAATTTTCCGCCTCATTGTGCAAAGGGATAATAATGGATAGTTTATAACTCATACGAATATTTTTTTAATGAGACCCCATGCCCTTTTAAAACTGAACAGCTTAAAAACCTTTACCGGTGATAATAAATAATATGACAGATAACACCCCGTTTGAAAACGGATTAATTCTTTTCTGCTGAATTGGTCAAATTCCAAGGCAACCCCCGCCTGCTTGCAATATTCACTCCAATCATGCGTGCGCAAGCTGTAGCCGCCTTTATTCTTCTCTGCCATATCATAAATAGCCGTCGCCGGGAAAGGGGTTAATATGGCAAAATTGGTCCGGGAAGAATAATGACGCATCTTTAAGGCGAATTTCCTGGTCTTTTTTAAAGATTCTGTTGTCTCTCCGGGTAAGCCCAAAATAAAATTCATTTCCACACTCTTGATCCCGATTTTTTTAAATATTTTCAAAACCTTTTCTGCCTGTTGGGGGCTTGTTCCTTTACCGCATTGTTTTAAGATTTCCGGCTCGGCCGACTCAATCCCCAAGCTCACGTCCACGCAACCGGAATCTTTCATGGCCCGTATCAATTCTTCATCAACGGTATTCACCCTGGTACTGGCTATCCATTCAATTTTAAGATTCCGTCGGATGATCTCCTGAAACACTTCCATCGCATGGGATTTCTTTAACGGAAACGTCCCGCACTTTAAAGAAAACCGCTTTAATCCATAGGTGACGATATTGTGTTCTATTTCATCAACAATTCTTTGCGGATTTTTGTAGCGCACATTCACGCCTAAAGCCCGGAAACAAAAAACGCAGGTATAGGGACAACCACGAAGCGGCTCAACAGGAATAATGTGATACTTATTTAAATCATAAAGATGCCAGGCCGGGAAAGGTTGCGCTTCAAGATCTTCAAACTCACCTCGCGGAGGATTAAGATGAACACCCCCTTGATCATCACGATAAACAATGCCTTGCACCTCATTTAAAGGTGTTCCCTTGACAACCTCTTTAAATGTCGTCTCTCCTTCCCCCACCACACCGATATCAAACATAAGAAATTGTTTAAGAGTTTCTTCGGGCAAAGCGGTGACATGATGACCGCCCACCAAGGTTGCAATACCCGGGTTCTCCTTTTTTACCGCTTCAGCAATCCGGGCGGCATCATGGGTCTCTTCGGTATAAGCCGGCATACCCAAAAACTGCGGGCAAAAAGAAATGATCTTGTTAACAATTTCTGCTAAACCTGATCGGTCAGCCTGCGGGTCGCAAATCAAAACATCATGGCCTTCTTTGCGCAAAACGGCGGCCAGAAGAGCCATGCCGACGCGCAAATGCGGTTCCGTATTCTGCACATTATCTTTTCGGGCAGAAACAAAAGAGCTATTCAATAAAACGATTTTTTTACTCATTTTAAATCAGCATCCGTTTTTTTTATTAACATCTCTTTATGCGCCGCTGACAGAAGAAAGTAGGGGACGGCTCCCATCAGACTGGGCAGCAGCAAGAAGAAAAATAAGTACAATATCGAGAAACCGACAATCGTTTCATCCTTGATCTCCAGAAATGAAAAGAAGAATATCAGAACCGCGTCACGTGTCCCTAGCCCGGCTATGGAAATAGGTAAAAAGGTCAGGATCATCGCGGCTGACATGCTCACCGCCAAATACCAAAAGGGTATTTCCATGCGCAAAGAATTTGCCATTAACCTGAGCGCGAAAAAAAAAATCCCATAAGCCAGGACATTTAATAGAACAGGAACAACGACCCTGTTTGTCCTGAGCATACGCAACCCATTGATCGCCTCATCAAAATGAGACGTCCAGCTTATTTCGTTCGACAAACCATCTGCCGGCTTTAAAAAGGGCTTAACCTGATCAATGATTTTGTGACGAAAACTATACATCACCCAGCAAAGCCCAATAACAAAAACACTGATAAGCGCCATTTCCCGAAACCAGATTTTAAACAAAACAGGGATGCCTATCAAAGCCATACATGCCACCAACGCCAGATCAAAAAAACGATCAACAAAAACATTAGCAAAGATCTGGCCCGCCACCCTTTCCGGCGCATGATATTTTTTAATAAAATATACCCGGCTCAAATCTCCTACTCGAGCCGGTGTAAAGGCCCCCATAAATGTGCCGATAAAATATATGCGTAAAGTCGATAAGATGGAACAGCTTATGCCATTAAGGCGCAATAAGGCATTCCAGCGGAGAGATTTCATCATTTGGACGAGACAGGACAGCAGACCGACAGAGAACAATAAACCGATTTGCGCCTCCTTTAATTCACCCCAAATACGGCTGATATCGATCCGATATAAAATAAAAATGAAGCCGGCAACCCCTATGAATTGATAAAGTCTTTTTGGTTTCATATGCAAAGCGGAAAAATTATGAACATCTTAAGGCGTCCAAGACCTCGGTAACGGCAACCGAGCCTTCAAGATTGTCTTGACGATTTCTGAGACCCTCAAAGAAATCCTCAAGGGCCAGGCGCAGGTTGTGACTTTCATCTATTTGAAAAGACTTCTCTTCCCGGATAAGATCCGGATCTAAAACGTTTTTATCCTGTCGATATACGCTGAGTTTAACGGAATCGGGAACCATGCAGTCATAAATGATCGTACCCTGCTCGCCGTAGATAAAAACTTTTTTCTCACTCTCGGGACAATGCAGGCTTAAATCAATGAATCCCTTAACACGGGCATCTTTTGTTTGAAAGGTAATAATCCCGGATGTGATCACGTCATTAGTAACCATGGTTGTTTGTGCAGAAAATTGCATGGTATTCAGCGGAAGAAAGAGGTTGATAATGGACAACGCATGCGATCCGATAAGGGCATACACATCATAATCCGTGAAGCGTCCTAATTGGCGGATGAAAACATCAATACTCTTTAAGTCCCCGATGACCCCTTCGTTTATCATTTTCTGGACCATCTTCAATGCCTTGGAAAAAGTAAATGTATATTCGGTCATCAAAACCTTTTTCTTCTCCTTTGCCAGGGACTGCAGTTCATGGGCTTCCTGCCTGGTCATGGTAATGGGCTTTTCCACCAAAACATTCTTATTATTCATAAGCGCCTGCTTGGTCAAGGCGTAATGCGTAATAATAGGTGTAGCGATAACAACCTGGCCGACATCCTCGTCCCGCCAAACGCGTTCGATATCAGGAACAAATTCTGCGCCGTATTCCTTTCCAATGTTTTCCTGTGTAAGATTTTTTAACGAACGGAAATGCACGTATTTGAGGTGAAACTGCTCGCTTTTTTTGAGATAGGAGTATAGTTTCTTTCCCCAATAGCCATATCCCAATAAAGCAATATTTTTTTTATTCATATTATGCATCCCTGATCGATTGAATGGCGTTAAACTCGCGGTTGATTTCAAAGGCCATACGGTTGCATCGCGCCCCGTGGCTGAAGCATTCAAAACAGCGAAAATCCGGATCCTGCCCCTTAAGAATCATTTTTTCCAATTCTTTGACGGTTTCGGGAATCGGCCCGATAATACCGTAACTAAATGTCGGCGATCCGATGCTTGAACAACGATAAACGTTACCGTCCGCAGCTAAAGTGATCTGATAATAGGTATAAATGCATTGAGAATAATTCATCTGGTCAACATCCTGATTAGAAGGCGGAAAATAAAAGATGAACGGTCTTTGCTGTGTATCAAGTGAGATATATTTCTGAAGGCGCCGCTCATAATCAATATTTTGCGGTACCTCAACGGTTTCTTTATAGTTATGGACTTTATCAAACGACTTACCGTATTGGTCATAGGGAATGGAGAAACGCAGCGAATCCACTTCAAGCTCTCGGGTGATTTCGACTATCCGGGCAATCTCTTCATCCGAAGAATTGAAGCGGTTCATCAAATAGCATACCCGCACAGCCGGATTATCGGGATTCTGATCTCGAAACTTCACCATCATCCGAATGCCTTCAATAATGTCGTCAAAATAATTTTTATCGAGATTTTTGGTTTTCATGTGGCTTTCCGGCGTTCCCGCATCAAGGCTCACCGACACATAATCCTTATGCTCCATCATCCGAAAAACTGTGGTCAGAAAGCCGCTCTCCGATTCCATCGCCTTCAGACGAGATCCATTGGTATGAATACCGAAGAAAACTTTATGTTTTTTAGTAACTTTGAGAAAGTCTAAAAGGTGAGGATTTAAAAGCGGCTCAGTGTAGGCGCCGCCATAAATATAATATTCACATTTATCCGGGCCGATCTCATCAATAAGCTTTAAGGCCCGCGGTTCATCCATCCCCAAGGCCTGATTAAGGAGCCCTCCCTGACAGTAATAGCATTTGAAATCACAGGCCCGCTCCTTATCACCCGGAAGGTGGATTTCTAACTGGCGCGGGTAAACCAATTCTCCGGAAAAGACCTTTTTAAGACTCCCCCCCAGAAAATTTTTGAGGATTTCCAAATAATTATAATTTTTAAGGCGATTTTTTGATTCTTGCATTTCTTTTATATATAAATCTAATTTTATTGATATATTACCCCCAAAATATTTTTAAAACAAGCAATATAGTCAAAAAAAATTATTAATCTCTTTATACGCCAAACCGCAAGATAAAACTGGACTTTGGGATTAATTTATATATAATCTTAAGCTTAGACAGAATGATACACATCAAATCCAGATTTTTATCTTTAGGTATAAATTAACGCCAAACAACCATTATTAACAAAGGAATGAAACATGACTTCTTACAAGGAATTAGGGTTTGTTAATACCCGCGAAATGTTTAAGAAAGCCATGGCAGGCAAATATGCTGTTCCTGCCTATAATTTCAACAATATGGAGCAGATTCAAGCCATCATTACTGCCTGCCTTGAATCGCAATCTCCTGTTATTTTGCAAGTCTCAAGCGGCGCCCGCAAATATGCCGACCAGACACTTCTCAAATACATGGGGCAAGGCGCTATTGAAATGATGCGCACCCATGCCAAAGAAAAAGGCCTGAAAGAAATACCGATCGCCCTTCATTTGGACCATGGCGACACTTTTGAATTATGTAAATCATGCGTGGAATCCGGTTTTTCTTCAGTTATGATCGATGGTTCGCATCATCCTTATGACAAGAATGTTGAATTAACCAAACAAGTTGTGGCATACGCTCACCAGCATGATGTCACCGTTGAAGGCGAACTCGGCATCTTGGCCGGCATCGAAGATGATGTTGTCGCGGAAAAGTCATCATATACCAATCCGGAAGAAGTTGTCGATTTTGTTCAGAAAACCGGCGTTGATTCGCTGGCCATCTCTATCGGGACATCTCATGGGGCTAATAAATTCAAACCTGAACAATGCACGCAGAATGAAGACGGCGTTTACATTCCACCGCCATTGCGTTTTGATATTCTCGAAGAAATTGAAAAACAAATCCCCGGCTTCACGATCGTTCTGCACGGTTCTTCTTCCGTTCCGGTTGAGGCGGTAAAGATCATCAATGATAACGGCGGGGCTTTAAAGGATTCAGTCGGGATCCCTGAAGAACAGATCCGTACTGCTGCTCAATCAGCTGTGTGTAAAGTGAACATCGACTCTGACGGCCGTCTCTGGATGACCGCCGCCGTCCGAAAGCATTTTAACGATAAACCGGCTGATTTCGATCCAAGAAAATATCTTGGGCCGGCACGTGTTGCGCTCATCGAGATGTATAAGCATAAAAACGAAAGTGTCCTCGGCTCAGCAGGCCAGGCATAAAGTATTGAATATCTAATAATGGGGCACCCCGCCGGCAGTGAGGTGCCCCATTTTTTATCTCTTTAAAAAAGCAGTAATTCTATCTCATCAATGTTGAAACTCTCCCCTTCACCGCTGCGCTGTAAAATCATATATTTTCGCGTAACCAACGCTGCCTTCTCAACACTTCCCATGGCTGAAAGGCTGTCCGCTAAAAGCCGATACGCATCAATCGCATGAGGATTAAGAGCAATCAATTCCTGGGCGTTTTTTAAAGACTCAACATAATTCTGCAAATGATACAACGCCACCCCCTTTTGCCATGTGAAAACACCGTCGGCATTAAGCCCCATACTGATAGCGGCCAAGGAATTATACCTCATAATTTTATATTTCTTTTCATGTAAACAGCATTGATTAAGCAAGACAAAAGTATCGCGATAAGCATCCCTTAATCTTTCTGACAATTCCCTGGTCAGATCTTCTCCTTTACGGTGTTGAATAAAAGGAAATATGATCGGCGATGACGTTATAAAATGAAAAACCTCCTCTTTTGACGGGGCTAAAGCCTGCAGGAGAAACCTCATCGCGTCCTGATACTTTCCTTCCTTAAAAGAAATAGCCCCCAAATTATAGCTCAGCGTAAAATACTCCGGGGCTATTTCAACGGCCCGTTGGTAATACTCATACGACTTCTCCTTCTCTCCAAGATAATAATTACAAAATCCCAGCATACTGTAGGCACCATACCTATCGGCCCCGGGGGGAGAATATTTCATTATGTGCTCATAATACTGTTTGGCATCGGCAAAGATCTTCTGATCTGCTTCGGCATAACCGCCTTGATATGATGCAAAAGCAGTTAAATCCGGCATCAACCGGCTTGTGGCGAACGCCTTGGCTGATGTCCAGGCATCATTGCTTTTAAAAACACAAATTGCCGAAATAGTTAAAAGCAGATAAACGAATCCTAAGCGGAATCCCAGGGCTTGAGGATATTTTTTCAACCGATTAAACACGCCTTCTTTCTTCTTTCCATGACATAATGATCAAGCTGATAAATACAGCAGAAAACACCACCAAACAAAAAATGTGAAACACATAGTCGCTGAATTTTCCAAATCGGAAAAAAAGAATATTCTCCCCCGGAGGAACCCACACCCCTTTAAAGGCCGTGTCAGCAGGATACAGCGCAGTTTTGCTGCCATTAATAAACGCCTGCCACTTGCTATGATAGGCATCATGATAGACAAGAAATTTCTCTTTTGGAAAATCCGTCTTAATTTTCAAGCTGTTGGCATCAAAGGCAAGAACTTGCAATTCCGGGGAATTCTCCTCAAAAAACTGCGGATATCTTCTGCCTGTGCCCCCCCTTAAAGCATCTTCTTTAAGGCTGTCTTTCGGCACATAGGCGATGTTCTTCACATGTGATACTTTTTTCTCAAGATCAATAAAATTTTCTTCCTGGACGTATTGGGCAGCATCGTAAGCGACAAACTTATGGCTGAAATAACTGCGAAAGAGATAATGATTAATATTCATATTCAGCAGATTAACACCCCTCATCGCATAATATATCGACCGGGGCTGCCACTGTGGAATAGGTCGATCTTCCGCCGCACCGATATCAATGAGTTCTTGATAGGGAATGGCCTCACCCCAATCATTATTTGTGAATAAAAATTCTTGTGAAAAGTTGTCGTATCGATTGGGTGTTTGAGGCGCATTGACATTCTTACTGAAATAATGATAAACCTGCAAGGGCTGGATCAAAATAATAAAAAACAGGAGAAGAAACAGCCATCCCCTTTTATTTTTAAATATTCCCAAATAGTATAAATGAAAAACCGCCAAACTCCCCCCTATCGACAGAAAAGAACTGGCAATCGGCCGCTCAAAGATAATCATCAGTACCACTGAAACAATATGCACCATCCAAATAACGATCAGCGCCCAGGCCTTATGCCTGTTCGGGGCTGTTAGCAGGCTGAAAATCCTTCCTAATATATCAACCATTAACAGGATCAGGAGTGGCAGCACGGCAAACCATAAAAAGAAATGGAAATTCCGGAAGTATTTAAAGTAAAAGACATGCTGATACAAAATTTTATACAAGGGAGTGAATTTCGGAGCGCTCAGCAGAAAGAAAAAAATCAGAGAACAAACAAAAAATAAAATCCGTTTATTAACCTTGATAATTGCTCCCGAAATTAATAAAAGATACCCGAATAACGGAATATAAAAAACGGCAAATTTGAACCGACTCAACTCGTTGAGAAAAGCGTACGAAAAAAAGATTTCTTCCAAAATTGACCAGATGCCAATGGTGGCAACATGCACACCTAACACATTAGAGGTCGTCTTAAGGGACTGGCGTCCGGGCAGGCTCATCTCCCCTTGCGAGGCTCTTATAAAAAATAATATGCCTGGTAATACGGCTATCATGATGGCTCCCAGACACAACAACACCAGCAGTTTATTCTCTTTAACAAACCCGACCCATCTACGCCAGATAACAGGAATGGTCGATGCGTAAACTAAAAAAAAGACAGCCGCAAGCAGGATTACGCATGTCAGGAAATAAAACGGAATATATGTGGTCAATAGCAGCATGATAGTAAATGTCATGCCAACTAAAAGACTCTTCTGCGGCTGGCGGCAGAATCGAAATATAAGACAAAAGAACCAGATCATCGGGACAAAAACTAAAACAATATATGAATCAAATATCCTCGTACCCATTGACGAAAATAGTAACAAGAGAAAAGCCGTAAAGGCAAGAAGCCGGTCTCGAAAAATATCCCGGGCCAGCATATAAAAGCCTGTTGTTCCCAGAAAGAAGTAGAAAGAATGAAACAGAAGATATGCCGTCTTGAAGGGGAAATTAAATATTTTATGGAATATGAGAATCAGCGCTAAGAAAGGATTGAAACAGCCGATGCGCATCAGGAAAAAATCATTATTCGACCCGAAGTTCCACTGCGGATCCCATAAAGGAATAACACCTTTTGCCAAGTTATCTAAATAAAATTTGGTGTGTTCGTAATAAGAAATGGCATCTGAAGTGATGTCTAACTTGCAGAAAAGAAAATCGCGGAAAAGAAAAAGCCAAACAGCAAATGAAACGGCAAATAATAAAAAAACCCCTTTGCCGCCCCACTCTTTATTTCGTTTGGCGTTCATGAAGAAAAAATAATCCTTCCTTTTTAAATAATGCCGCGATAACGATCCATCCCATCATTAACGGCCTTGAGAAAAGCGGGAAACTTACGCGAGGGGATCACCATTTCCGTCACCTTTTCCCGGGTCACATCTTCAAAAATCATGGTCATCCCTTTCCGTCCGTCTTCATCCACAAAATGCTTTATATATACACTATAATGAGTTCCCAGATAATCCCACTCAATTAAATCATTAACTTTCGGCATAAAACTCCTTTCGGACAGAAAAAAATATTTTCCTTAAATATTCATTTATCTCTCATCGTCATCACCCGGTTTTCGCCTGAGGCGAATCTGCCTTTGGCGCGATAACCGGGTGATCCATTCCAGATCCTCCGGCCGCGCCGGAGGATGGCTGACAATTCTTCCTAATCAAAAACCCCGCCCCTAAAAGCCAATTCCATTCATAAATCGCTTGCGCCGTGTTCATTCTTCATCTAAAATTGATACATTAATTTACTCGAGCGATTGTTATTCTCTCATGAAAAATTTTTTCCAACAAGAAAAATTTATTATAATCGGCATCCTTCTGGCCGTCATCTTCATCGCCTTTTATGATGTAGTATTCTTAAACAAAACCTTTAAGGTCACTACAGCGAATCCGCAGGCCCTCATAACGGGAGTATACGGCCAGGAGGCCAACCGGCCGGATTTCTTCCCTGTTCACAGCACCACCACGCCATTTATGGAAGAGCCTGTCTTTGAATTCATCAGAAACTGGCTGCAACAAGGATCGTTTCCCCTCTGGAATCCCCATCAGGGATGCGGCTATCCTTTGATCAGTATGATGCACCTGGGTTTTTTCTGGCCGGTTAACTGGATCATGTTTCTCCTCCCGAGCCTTATCGCCTGGGACATCGTTATTCTGGTGCGTTTCTTGCTGGCCGGTATTTTCACTTATTGGTTCATGCGTTATTTAAGATTCACCGAGATTCCGTCATTAACAGCTGCCATCGTTTTTATGCTAAGCGGGCCAATGGTACTTTTGCAATATTCTTTTGCCAATGTCGACATATTAACACCTTTGCTTTTGATCACCCTGGAACGCCTCCTGCGCAAACCCAATATGCAGAGTGCCTGTTTCACCTCTTTAGCCGTTGCAGCCACTGTAATCGCAGGGCATCCGGAGCATATTGTTCTCGTCAACACTTTCGGCCTTTTGTATTTTGTATTTCGAATTCTCACAGGCAGGAATTTCTCATCCCGTTTAAAATCATGCGGCCTGCTCTGCCTGTCTTTTATCCTGGGTGTCGGCTTATCCTCTATTGCGCTGCTTCCCTTTTTAAGAGACTGGAAAGACATTTTCTGGCATACGCACCCGGACAGCATGGGCGCCCACGTCGGCGGAACGGAATACCTCCGCGAATTTCTTTTAACTGTTATCACCCCCCATTTTTTTCAGAAGCATCCGGTTACACTTGATTTCGTCCGCCATACTTTCTGGGGACATTTCGGGGTTATTCCTTTAGGCCTGGTCTTTATCGGCTTGTTCTCAAAGCAACGCAGGGGTTTAAACTGGTTCTTTGCCTTCCTCTTCTTCGCTATCATGGCAAAGACCTACATCAACCTCCCCTTTATCAATTGGATCGGATATCTCCCCATCCTTAAGCATATCCGCTTTTCTCTGCATACCGGACATCTCTTTGCTTTTGCAGGCGCCATTGCTGCCGGCATGGGAATGCGGCGAGTTATAAACTTGAAAAGAAAGTCCGTGCTATTAGGCTTACTTTTTGCCCTGCTCGCACTTTTCTGGATGGGTGAAGGCCTTTTCTTCTACCGTGATGCCCCTCATATTTCGCAGTCGATCAAGGCCTGTTGGTTGACTGCCGGGATTCTGACGGTTTTCCTGATTTTCCTGTTTCTTAAAGAAAATCGAATGATCAAATTAAAATACTTTGCTCCGATATTTATTCTCGTGATATTTCTCGAGATCTTTCTATATATACCACGGGCCAACATCAAACGTTTTGATTCTTTTCCCGAAGTCCCCTATATTGAAAACATCAAACGCCCCCCCCAAAGACAAAGGTCTTACGGTGTTTTTTGGACCCTTTATCCGAACACCGCGACAGGCTATCTCATTGATGACTTAGGCATCAACCAGGGATTGTTGACCAAAAGATTCGTGCAGTTTGTCAATCGCCTTCTTGTTAAAGATTATTTTAATAAAAATTTTCAGCGATCTGCCTTTATGGTGATCCCGGCCACTTTTTACCCTGATATCCGCCCTTTTATGGATCTTTTAAACGTGCGTTTTACGATCGCCCCTGACAAAATTGAGGAACTCTTTCCGGTCACACGCAACCCCGACTTCTTAAAGCCTATCTACAAAAATGAAGTATCTATTTACAATCATCCCAAAACTCTCCCGAGGGTTTTTATTGTGCATAAGGCCATATTTGAACCAAATGCCGACAGGGCCCTCATAAAGACCCAATTATTAAAAAACAATCTGGCCGATGTTGCTGTTATTGAAGGACAACTCCCTGAAGACGACGTGAACTTACTAAGGCTAGCTCCGACTAAAGACAAGTCTTTCGCCCAAATTCACAGCTATAAGCCAAATGAAGTTATCATCGCCGCATATTTGGAAAATCCGGGATTTCTGATCCTTGGCGACACCTTTCATCCTGACTGGCGGGCACTTGTTAACGGCAGGGATACTAAAGTTTATCCTGCTGATTATTTACTGCGGGGGGTTTATCTTTCTCCAGGACGAAATGTTGTTGTATTCCGCTTTAAACCGGTTGCTTATTATTTCGGCGCTTTCTTAAGTCTATTCAGCCTGAGTATTCTAGGGATTCTCTTTTTTTACCGACGCCTTTAACCGGGATGCCATTTCCGGCTTAAGAAAAATTTTTTGCAGAAAACAGCAGGGCACTATTATCCTTTCTTTTGTTAATACATTTTTTTATAAGTATTTGTTAGTATATCAGAATCTCTTTATAAGCCTCTTGAAAAATTACCCTTGTCAAAACCCCCATATAATCTTAAAATCATCAGTATCTTAAAATCTAATTGGAGGATTTGTTATGAACACACCGACGTGGCTACAAGGTTGGCATCTAGATGCAGCGATTATCCTTTTTGAATTGCTGTTTATCACAATCGCCTGCACGATTATCAATGTTATTATAGGGCTTCTTTTTGACCGTGTTCATTTATTTGATTTCCTCAAGAGACACAAAAAAGAGTCCTCCCTCATCAAAAAACGTCTGCAGAAATTCTTCTCCCTTTTAACTTTTTGTTCCGGGGCCTTTATTTGTTTCTACAACGGATACCTTATCTACAAGAGAACCGACCTTCTTGCCCACACCAAAGGTTTACTTAGGCAGATATCCCCGGAATTCTGGCGGGGGCTTGGCGCCGGTTTCTTTAAAGTTATCATCATCGTCTATGCTGCTAAAATTCTTATTCAGCTACTTGAGAAGGGGTTGTTTCATCTTATGCGTAAGGCCAAAACATGGGAGCAAATCAAGGCGAATGATGAAAGCATTGAGGATGTTTTTCAAACGTTTAATCAAATACAGAAATCAGGGGTTTGGCTAGGCATTATTATCTTTTCCTTATTCGTTTTACATGCCCCCGAGGCCGGCATAAACACACTTGTTGTCATCCTGAAAATCTATTTGATCATTTCCATCGGCCTGCTTTTTGTCAAAGCCTCGACAGCCATTATCGAGAGCGTAGACGCCTTAAGCAAAAAATATTCCCATAAAAACGATCTCTTGGTCATGATTTATGAAAGGCTGCGCAACCTCATTCCTTTATTAAGGCGTTGCCTGGAATACATCATTTATATCATTGTTGCCACACTTGTTTCTTTGCAGATTAATTTCATCGCCAAATATGCAGAATGGGGACCGCGTGTTATCCAGACAATCAGCATCTTCTTTTTATGCCGGGTAATTGTTGAAGTCACGAACCTGATTGTCGACAAATACCTGTTGCCGACCGAAGGCATTTCCGACACAGAATTACAGCGGCGAAAAACCCTCAACCCTTTGATCAAGAGTTTGCTTAAATATATCGCCTTCTTTGTCTCATTTGTGCTCATCCTCGCAGCGCTCAATCTAAACCCGACGCCTATCCTGGCCGGTGCCGGGATACTGGGCGTTGTGGTCGGTTTGGGTGCCCAGCCTTTAATTAATGACCTCGTCTCCGGATTTTTTATCATCTTTGAACATCTTTTTTTGGTCGATGATTATATCGAGACCGGATCCGCCCGCGGCACGGTTGAAGCCATTGATATCCGCACCACCCGCATCCGCGACCCTGACGGCCAACAGCACATTTTGCGGAATGGCCAATTGGGAGACATTACGAATTATTCAAAAAAATATACTTACGCAGTTGTTATCGTAGGGGTCGCTTACGATTCCGACCTGGATAAGGTGTATCAAATCCTTTCTGATATCGGAGAGACGCTCAAAAAACAAAATAAAGACGTCCTTGATCCAACGCAAGTGAGCGGGCTGGACAATTTCGGGGAATCGGAACTGACTATACGTACTATCACGAAAGTCAAACCCGGAAAACACCTTCAGGTGGCAAGGGATTTACGTAAAATGATTAAGGAAGCCTTTGATCGTGAGGATATCGAGATTCCCTTTGCGCGACGGGTATTGATATTTAAGAATGAGAGTGACAAACAATTTTCCTGAACTAACAGGGACAATCACGCAGGAAACAGACGATTAGTTCATCTGCCCTTCTCTCACACAACCGTACGTGCCGTTCGGCATACGGCGGTTCGATAAAATTTGGGTCAGGCCATCAATTTTAACCGATCGGTTAACGAGAAAGACTAGTTATCTTTTTAGCCAGATTACCCATCAAATCAAATCCTATTTCATGCCCGGGGAACGAATGAGCCTCTAAGGCATAGATCTTTTTGTAATCTTTTGAAAAAATAATATCGATTCCAGCATAATTCAATTTGAGTTCACGAGCAATTTTCCGGGCCAAAGATTTAACCTTGTTTAATTTAGCAGCAGATATATATTGGGAGAACTTCTTTTTTTGCTCGATCTTTCCTCCTTGGGACCAATTAGTCACAAGAGTAATCGCCGGTGTAGATCTGACATAGTAATAGCACACCTCGCCATAAATACAATACACTCGAAAATCAGACCTTCTTCCCTTATGTATGGGAGGATCTATGGCTTCCTCAAAGATAAATCCCCGAGATAGCAGAACCTTTAGAAATTTATCTTTATCGCTGTCCTTAACATCATGAAATCGCCAATGATAATCATAGGGATGACTGATGATCTCGCCCTTTTGGAATAGAAAATTTGTAATTAGCAAGTCATTACTAAGGTATGTGATACCTTTACCCATAGCGCCAAATCTCGGTTTTATATATAATGACAATCCTTGATTAATGAGCCGATGAAGATCTTTTAAATTATTCACACAGAAACTTTTCGGAGTGGGAATTTTGTGTTTTCGGAAAAACTTTTTAGTTTGTTCTTTATCCCTATCCAATATGGATATATTCGGAGGGTTTACATATTCAATTTTTCTCTTCTTGTATTTTTTCTCTATCGCATTCCCCACTCTTTCGAAATATTTTTTAAACTCCCGACCAAATGATTTGTCCCCATAGACTTTGGAATCTTTTTTGTACACCTCTATATTTGCATCCCAATATTTATAAGGAAAAAATAAAAGCACGTTTAAAACAGGGTTGGATATCTCGGGGAGATTGCCGTTTAATAAATCTTTATAACTAATAATATGCGCCTCTAACCCTTTGCCCCTTGAATCCTCAATGATTTTGACAAATGCATTGAAAGAGGGGTCAAGCGCGCAGCCTCTGCTTCTTTTATCTCCTACAATTAAAAGGGGGTTTTTTGTTCTTCTCATAATAAATTCAATATTTATCCGGATCGATAACAGCATTCTTGATAGACTTCGGGAGCTTCCCGAAGGATGTGGATGCGATTTTTAACAAAACAGGTAATACTTGTTTTGAATATCGCTGAGAGCTGGAAACAGGGGCCAACCTGGGGTAACCATATATACTAACACATTTTATACCGTCAATCTTGTAAACCGGTTTATTCAGCAATGAAGGACGACAAGGCTCAATAGGATTGGGATAGTCTACAGAAAGATCCAGAATTACCGCATCTCTATTAAGAAGAGAAAACATGTCCTTTGTAATAAGATACTCTCTTTTATCCCTTCTTCCTTTAGGCCACTGAATGCCGTTAACCACGATATCTTTATCTTTAATAAATTGTTTTATATGCGGATATTCTTGCTTCCTCAAGATTTTGACCTTAGCCCCGAGACCAAAGGCCACCTTCAAAGCACCGGAGGCAACAGAGCCATAGCCTAATACTAATACGTTGCAATCACAAGGACTTTTTTCGGCAAGATGAAAGGCATAAATCATACCCTGCTCGCCGGATATATCTGAGCACTGAATAAGGCGTTCACCTTGTCTGTTCCTAATTATCTCCATCGCAATAGCTTTAACATTCCTTTTTTTTAAGGCCTTTATATATTTCGGGTTTTGTTCAGCATGAAGCATGCTGAACAATAAATTGTTCTTTAGCAATCTAAATTCCTGCGGCAAAGGGGGTTTTAATTTTACAACAATAGATTTGTTGAAAATATTTCTTCGCTCGATAATTACTTTTGCTCCGGCCTGTTTGTATTCAGAATCATTAATGTATATGCCCTTCCCTAAACCTTTCTCAACAAAAACTTGATTTCCCGCTTCAATTAATTTGTTAACCTCTTTCGGCAAAAGAATCGCTCTGCGCTCTAAAATTCCGGCGCCTATTTCTTTGGCTATTCCTATATTCATTCCTTTATATGCCATTTTTCTTATTTTCCTATCACTTGAATTTTCTCTTTTTATCATTTCATTAAATCAAAACTATTCTACTATCATTATCCAGATCCACAATGAAATTTCTAAAATTTCTTTCATCTTTTTGACTCATAACCTGTCTCCTAAACAATTAAAGCTGATATAATATATGCCCAAATATAATAAAGACCAACTAAGATAAAAATAACCCCTGTTATTTTCTTAGTATATCTTTCAAACGCGCTCATTTTCTTAAACCAAAAAGATGCTTTTGTCACTCCGAGAGCAATTCCTAACGCAAGAATGATAACCGGGAGTCCTGTTCCTAACCCATACAAGAACGGCAAAACAATCCCCAGCCTGCTATTCAAAGCCAAGGGAATTAAGCTTCCAAAAAAAAGTGCGGCCGATACAGGACAAAAAGAAAGAGAAAAAATAACCCCTAACGCAAATGCCCCGCCGATACCGTAATCCACCAATGACTGTTGTTTTTCCTGAGAAATAGATAAACCCGCGATGTTAATCCTGATAATATCTAAAAGAAACAACCCCACAATAATAAGTAAAGGCCCTAAAATTTTATTCATGTATTCTTGAAAAAAGCTTGCGATACTCGGAACGCTCACAAGTGACATAATAATAGCTACACCTAAAATGGCATATGTAAGCATACGTCCCAAAGTATAGGCCATTCCGAAAGCAAAAACCGTCTTGGGATGATTGATACGCTTTGATAAAAAGGACACTGCGGCAATGTTCGTCGCAAGCGGACACGGACTGATTGAAGTAAGAATACCCAACCACAATGCCGACAATAGAATCATTGCTATTTCTCCTCTTGGGCAAGCATATCCAGATATTTTTGTGTTTCACTTCTTACATACTCACCAAATTTGTCTTTATTCCTAACAAGTTGCCAAACATCCTCTAAATTATTAAATGTCATCTCTCGGCCGCCTTGAATCAATGACAAAACAACCGATTGTGTGAAAAAACCGTAGTCCTTCACAAAATGCTTATTTTCTTTCATGTCATAATTGACGGTTTTTATTTCTATCTTACCTCCATCAACCTCCGGCTTAAAATTCTCCAATATTGATTCTTTTGTTTGCCGTTCGATTGTCACGCAGGTAGGACAACGGAAGTTTCCGTGAAAGTAATAAACAATAACCTTATCTGACAACTGTTCCTGACCATATGCGTTAAAAGATAAACACACAAATAAAACTAAGAAAAAAGAAAATGCTTTCTTCATTAGAGCTTCCTTATATTAACTGATAAATTTTTTTATTTCGTCAACTGTGCTGACCTTTCCTGCCGCCTTAACCTTTCCATCTACAACCAAAGCAGGTGTTGTCATAACCCCATAGTCCGTTATTTTGTCCATATCTTCGACCTTTACAACCACAGCCTCTATCCCAGCTTCTTTAACGGCAAATTGAGCGTTATCGTAAAGCACTTTACACTTTGGGCATCCCATACCCAAGACTTCTATTTTCATCATTCAACTCCTTTTAAGTAACAATGTTTCCAAATATTATTCCGCTTAATGTCGCCATAACAACCACAAGGCTGACATAAATCGCTGTTTTCTTTGTTCCAATTACCCCTCGAATAACAAGCATGTTAGGCAGACTCAACGCAGGGCCAGCTAACAAAAGCGCAAGAGCGGGGCCTTTACCCATACCTGCTCCGATAAGACCCTGTAAAATGGGCACTTCGGTGAGCGTAGCAAAATACATAAATGCTCCAACTATCGCCGCAAAGAAATTAGCCGTCAGGGAATTGCCGCCGACAGCTTTTGCTATAATCCATGACGGAATAATCCCCTCTTTATCCGGTCTCCCCAAAAGAAATCCAGCCACCAAAACACCAATAAGAAGAAGCGGCATAATCTGTTTCGCAAAAGTCCATGATGCAGACACCCATTCGCCGAGTTCATCTTTCTTAAACCATTTAATAAGCGTAATGCCTGTCATTATCAAAAACCCACCGGCTAAATACCACTTCGCCGCAAATATTGACACCCATAAACCTGCGTCACCCGCTTGAGGTCTTGCCCAATTAGCGAACACTAAAAATCCAACCATTGCAGCAAAATAAATTCCATTTTTAGCTAATGTCCTTGCCTCCTTAACCTCTCCCGCGAATAATTCACCCTCTGCGTTCCTGGCTCTCTCCTCTTTAATAAAAATAAAGTGCATCATAAGACCTATGATAACGCTAAATAAAACTGCCCCGACAGCTCTCGCAATTCCAAGCTTCCATCCAAGTATCCTCGCAGTCATAATAACAGCTAATACATTTATCGCCGGGCCGGAATAAAGAAAAGCCGTAGCAGGCCCCAAGCCGGCGCCTCTTTTGTAAATACCTGAGAATAAGGGTAAAACTGTACAGGAACAAACCGCCAATATTGTTCCTGAAACAGATGCCACGGTATAGGCAAGAAATTTATTTGTCTTCGCGCCAAAAAACTTAATGACAGCCGCCTGACTGACAAACACCGAAATAGCACCGGCAATAAAAAACGCGGGGACAAGGCAAAGCAAAACATGCTCTTTCGCATACCCCCTTACCAATGCCAGAGATTCAAAAACAGGGTTCCTGAAAGGCAACAGTTCAACCGGCAGATAAAGACATCCCAAGAAAGCTACAATCATTAACATCAACTTTCCTCGTTCTTTCATTTCTTTCCGCCAACAATCTTACAACATCCACCCTCAATCTTGACTGCCTTGATATTAACAAATGCGTCCGCTATCTTTTCATGAGCCGATGCTAATATTCTTGAAATTGTGGAACGATGAACTTTCATTCTTCTGGCAACTTCTGCCTGTGTTAATTTTTCTAAATCAGCTAAACGAATTGCTTCAAATTCATCAATGGCAAGATTCACGCCCTCTAATTTACTCTGAGGCTTGCATTGCGGACGGAAACACCTCTCCCCCGGCTCACACTTAACCCATCTTGTTTTCTTTGGTCTCATTCTAATCTCCTCTTGTTATGCACATATGTGCATTATAAAGGCAAAAAAATATTTGTCAATCCAAAAAAGACTCCATAAAACTTACTGGAAACCGCTTAGGGGATAGTAAGAATCCATAAACTGTATTGTAAACTGAAATTATCCGAAACAACATTACCTTTTTCTAATTCTTATTTTTTAAATCAGACTTTTTATTCTTGAATAAGCTTCTTTTGGCACAGACTGACTCACTCATTTACATGAAACTCATCATCAGCTATATTGAGGTCTAATTCTAATTCTTCAATATTCCAATCCATTGTCATATTAGCATATTCTCTCACGTGACCTATTGTTTTTCCTCGAGTGGGCAAATATTTACCTGAATATTTCTTTACGCCAACCACAAGCTCATCTTTTGCTAATTCATATTCATTCCCTGACCCAAGTATTCCTATCCAATAATCTCTTAGTGCCACAACCAACTCAAGATTTAAGTCAATTATTATCTCAACCTTTGGTCGAGGGGGATATGGGCCACCATTTGGGTCTTTCAAAGAACCTGAAATTAAATAAAGATTTGGCTCAACATCAAAAGTATAAAGCTCATCTAAATAATTGGGCACATTTGCTAATTTATTAACTTTCAAATTATAATCTTGTTGCACCTGGTATAAATTATCCAATCCAATGCGATGAAGAATAGGTATTGTATTTATATCTAGGTTACTTTGGTTTAATATTCTCTCTTGATTAGGGTCAAGGACAAAATAATCTCCATCCTTTACAATAGTAACTGCGTCATTTTGAATTGCTTTGAAAAAGCCGGGTTTACGGTAAAATATCTCCTCAAGCGTTTGGTTCCCGCCGTTGGTTAGCTTAAAATGGACAGATTCTAAAGAATCCAACTTTCTTTGAATAACCTTAATAACCTCATTTACAGTTTTATCACTTTCAACTATCTGATAAAGAGCTGCTCTCGCCTTCAAATTAAACTCTGACAAACGATTTTCAGCCTTACTCTTGAAAGAAATCTTTATATCATTGCTAATTCCATCATCATATAAGTAAAAATCCTTTCCGTCGCCACCTGTTTCCATCATTTTTGCACCTATCTTCGCCATGTCGTAGTGTCCAATGGTTTTTCTTAAAAATTCCATATACTCTTTATCATTTACGAGCTCAGGCGATTCATTAAGAAATATTTCTGTGTGATAAATAATTCTTAAACACAATTCGTCTGTAAAATGATGCTTTTGACCGAGAGAGTTGTATGCTCGAACTAAATTCTCATGAAGTTCCTTTGGTGCTTTGTCGCCAGTCGATTCAATGGCATTAAAAATGTTGATATAGTTTCCAATCGCAGTTTGATATTCTTGCAAATTATGATAGGTTTCAGCCATAGCAAAAACAAAGGCCATTTGACCAGGATTTTTATTATATCCTTGCTCGAGAATTGCTAATGCCTCATTATATTTGCCCTGATAAATTAATTGATACGCAGTATCCAAATATTCGTTTATAGATTCTGCTCCTGCCGTATTGGCAGGAATTATAAGTAGGCTAAAAAACAAGCTTAAACTTATGCTTATTGTAATTACTGAATTTCTCATAATTTACCTTTCATCAGATTATAAACTTGAGACTAATTATACTTTGCGATACAATGATAGTCAATGCCAAGTCTTTTCCAATACAAGATGCGCCTGTAGAGACCCAAAGAAAAAATTGAGTCTCTACAGGCTCTTTATTGGATTAGAAAAGACTTCAAGGTGTCATTCTATTAACATCATATATAAGGTTATTAAGTTATATTCATGAATAAAGAACTCATCGCTGTTATTCTGCCCGACGGGACAATCCAACTTGAATGGATTGACGCCCAGGATAAAATTAATAAAAGCACACAAATATTAGAGAAAGAAATTCTCAAACAATTTCAAGAAGGCTTGCCCTCTTGTCTGCTTTTTCTTGGATTCTGTGATAAAACTGTCGGGCTATCTCCCTCTCTTGGATTCTTAAGAGACTTTTCCCGTCTATTTGCACTAAAATTGAGCCACACCCCTAATCTTGAACTCATCCGTGACAAAGCCGTTATCACCATTGAAGAGCGCGAAATCACAGAAACCTTAAGCAAATCCCCTTTCATGACAGGAGCAGAATATCTAAATGAAAACATTCTTAACACACTATGGAAACAGTTAAATACTCAATTTCAACAAAAAATAAAAAAGCACAGAGGATCTGTTGCAGACTTTATCAGAAACTACAGCCCTGATGTCCATCTTGTTGGTCGTGTTTATTTTCATCTCGTTGAGAATAAAAAAAATGAAGAACTTCCTTTTGCCTTTCTTTCAACATACTCAACAGGTTTTAACAATCAAGGAAAATCAAAACATTTACCGCTCAAGCATGCCTTGAAAGAATATGGCCATGACAAACAAAGGCTTATCGATCTTCTGGCTACTGTTCATTTAGCCGCTAAGGAAAGCAAACTTATTACCCGAATTCTGAATTCCGGAGAAATCTTTCATCCCCTGGCCTGGTCGTCAAAGGAAGCATTCAGATTCTTAAAGGAGATAGCGCATTATGAAAATTGCGGGATTTTATGCCGGATTCCTGACTGGTGGAAAGCCAATTCAAATTCCTTAAAAATTAACATCTCCATCGGCGACTCTTCTCCCGCTCATTTGGGAATGGACGCTCTTTTAAATTTTAACGCGCAGATGCTCCTGGGCGATGATGTGATTAGTGCAGAGGAAGTCCAAAAGATCCTCGTGGAATCCGAAGGGCTCGCTTACATTAAAGGAAAATGGGTTGAAGTTGATCCTGAAAAACTGAACCGGGTTCTTGAGGCCTTTGAAAACGCGAAAAATGCGGAAGAACAAGGTCTAACACTCAAAGAAGCAATGCGTATCCAAATGGGGACAACTGTTATCTTTAACGGGTCATCAAACGATCTTCTGGAAATCTCAAACGGTCAATGGCTTAACTCAGTGATTCAAAAATTGCGGCAGCCCGAGATGATCAAATCGATTCATCCAGACAAGGACTTTAAAGCAATCTTAAGAGATTACCAACAAAGTGGATTAAACTGGCTTCATTTCTTACATTCCCTTCAATTCGGCGCATGCTTAGCTGATGATATGGGATTAGGCAAGACTATTCAAGTCCTTGCCTTTTTAATGCTACTAAAAAAGAAAAAGAAGACCTGTTCAAATCTTTTAATTGTTCCCGCTTCCATATTAGCGAACTGGCAGAGTGAAATTCACCGGTTTGCTCCGTCTTTAAACTTTCTCATTGCGCATCCTGGTGTGAATCCAAAGAGTAAGGAAATTCTGAAAAAGGAACAATTCAGTCAAGAATACGATCTTGTCATCACAACTTACGGCCTAACTCAAAAATATGAATCATTAAAATCAAAGCAATGGTATTACATTATCTTAGACGAAGCTCAAGCCATCAAGAACCCGGGAACAAAACAGACAAAGGCTGTCAAACAATTAAAGTCACATAACAGAATTATTCTTACTGGAACCCCTATTGAAAATAAACTTTCTGATTTATGGTCCCTCTATGACTTCATCAATCCAGGGTTATTGGGAAGCCCTAAGGAATTCACAGACTACACCAAAGGATTAAAAGATGATCCTAATCAATATAGTCGATTAAAGAATGTCATTAGCCCCTATCTCTTAAGACGACTTAAAACTGACAAATCCATTATTTCGGATTTGCCGGATAAAATAGAAATGAAATCCTACGCGGAGCTTAGGAAAAAACAGGTCGTCTTATATAAACAGCTGATTGATCATATGAGTGAAACCTTAGAAGAATTAAACGGCATTCAGCGCAAAGGCATGATATTATCATCACTGATGAAATTTAAACAGATTTGTAATCATCCCGGGCAGTATCTCGATAATAACGATTATAACGAACAGGATAGCGGAAAGTTCAGACGGTTAAAAGAAATCTGCGAAACCATATTTGATAAAAGAGAAAAAGTCCTCATCTTTACTCAATTCAAAGAGATTACCTCCCCTCTTCATGATTTTCTTAAAACCGTATTTCAGCGGGAAGGATTGATTTTACACGGCAGTGTCCCGGTGGCTCAAAGAAAAAATATTGTTGAACGATTTCAAAGCAAAGAATATATTCCTTTTTTCATTCTATCGATCAAGGCCGGTGGTGTTGGACTAAATCTGACAGAGGCGAATCATGTGATTCACTTTGACAGATGGTGGAATCCCGCTGTTGAAAATCAGGCCACAGACCGGGCGTTTCGCATCGGACAGAATAAAAAAGTGATTGTCCATAAATTTATCACCAAGGGAACCGTTGAGGAGAAAATTGACAATATGCTTGAGGAGAAATCAACTCTTTCCAAAAGTATAATTCAAAGCTCGAAAGAAAACTGGATTACGGAAATGAACAATAACGCAATCCTGGATTTATTCAAACTCAATTTATAAGGAAAAGCCATGTCATATTGGAGCTATTATCCCCCTTATGTCTCTGTCGCGAAAAAACGAGCCAAAGCAGATAAAAAACTTAAAAGCCTGCAAAAGAAAAATCCGAATATTCGGCCAGTCGTTATTGAAGGCCGTACCATCGCCAGGACATGGTGGGGGAAGGCCTGGAACACAAATCTAGAAAGCTATGCTGACTATACCAACCGTATCGGACGTGGACGCAGCTATGTGCGGAATGGTTCCGTACTGGATTTGCAAATACAATCTGGGCTTATCAAAGCTCTGGTACAGGGAGCATTGTCCAGGCCGTATAAAGTTCAAATTAAAATAAAAAGTCTGAAAAAAGACATATGGAGAAAAATTAAAACAGAATGTCAGGGAAGTTTTGATTCTCTCCAAGAGCTTCTTCAAGGCAGCTTTCCAAAATCTTTATCTGACACATTTACTAATCAAAAATCAGGTTTATTTCCCTCTCCTAAAGAAATCTCCTTCGACTGTAGCTGTCCCGACTGGGCTAACATGTGTAAACATGTCGCGGCTGCACTATACGGCATAGGCGCCCGATTAGACTCAGAACCTGATTTGTTTTTTACTTTAAGAAATGTCAAGATGGAAGACCTGATAACAGAAGCCGTTAAAGATCAAACAACATCCCTTATCAGCAAAGCCGAGAGGACAAGTTCCAAGGTTATCGATGATTCTAACCTATCAGAAATCTTTGGGATCGACATTGACGAAACACCGACTCAACCCAAGCCAACACCAAGAAAATTAACAAAAAAACGATCACAAAAATCAGCAAAAAACATAAAGAAAGCACCGTTTCGAAAGACGAAAAAATTTCAACAAAAAAAGAAGACTACCGCCAGAAAATTGTACCACAAAAAATAGCCAGTCACTCTTTAATGCTGCCACTGGCTACTCAGAATTCTTGTTACAGCACTGCCTTCCAAGAATTACTTCTTAATGATATTTATCCATTTAAAATCTTTTTAACTATCGCAATAAGAGCTTCTTGAGTAAAAGGTTTCGGCAATGAATATCTCACGCCGTATTTATTAACAACTTCAGAGGAAAAATTCTCTGCCGAAGGCTCACCAATAATTTCTTTTTTCCGATCTTTTTGCAACTGATCTACCATCGTATCATGACGGTCCGTTTCCTGAAAATAAACCTCAGTACCCAACCCGCTCATAATGACCACCTCAACATCCTTAGCGCTGCCAACATTTTCAGTAATGTATTGTAAAACTTTATCACCTTTGATCTTTGGCATGACAAAATCAAGAAAGACCACGTCCGGCATCACCTTAACAGCCATCTCCTGACCTTTTAACCCATCATGCGCCACAAAAACTTCATATTTATCGTTGAGAGATAAGGCCTCGCTCATCAAAAATGTCAGGTCCTGCTCATCATCAATGATCAAAATTTTTTTCTTTTCCGTCATAAATAATTTCTTTTTAATGTATTATATTTCTGAAAGAGGAATCTTAATAGTAAATATTGTCCCGACGCCCACTTCGCTTTTAACCGAAATTGTCCCTTTATGCCGCTCAACGATCATATAAGCAGTACTCAATCCCAAACCCGTTCCCTTCCCTTGCTCCTTTGTTGTGAAAAAGGGCTCAAAGATCCTGGAGAGTCTTGCCTCCGGGATACCCTCACCCGTATCGACAATTTCTACTATGGCCTGTTTCGGTTTCTGCGAATCAGTTGAAATGCTGGATCTAATGGTAATCCTTCCTCGAGTCATAGCATCCAAGGCATTGGTCAACAAGTTAAAAAATACTTGTTGCAACAATATCTTATCGGCATTCACCTCAGTTGACGCCTCGCAAGAACTCTCTTTTATTAAGGCAACATTCTTTATCTTGGCATTATTCTCTACTAAAGCAAGCGTTGACTCAACAACTTCTTTCAAATTAACGGGGTTCAGCTCAATATCTGAAAAACGCGAGAAATTGAGAAGCTCCACAACAACCTTATTAGCGCGTTCAGCTGCATCTTTAATCATTTTGACATGCTTGAGGCATTTTTCATCCTGTTCCACCATCCGTGCCTCCAGGGAGTCGCTACTTAATATAATAATCGCTAAAGGATTCTTGATTTCATGGGCCACCCCTGCCGACAACTGACCGACAGCCGCCATTTTCTCTGTTTGGATAATCTGGCTCTGGGCTATCTTCAACTCTTCATTAGCCTTCTTGAGCTGACTTTGAGTATTTTTCATGTCGTATAACATATTCTTCAAGGCCCGCTCATTATGTTGCAGATCCTGATTCGCCAACTTAAGTTCTTCCTCGAATTTCACTTTTTCAATATTCTCGGACTCTAATTTCTGATTAGCCATCTTCAGTTCTAAAGCAGAGTTTGCCTTCAATTCAAATTCCATTTTTTTCTTCCGGAAATGATAAGAAAAAAACATCCCTGCTAATGCAAATAAAACAATAAATTCAACCCAAAGAAAAATATGCCGTGAATGGGCAAGAACAGGTTCGGCAATCTGGGCATAATTGCCGAAAATCCCAATCACCCATTCATTGTCCCCGATCTTCATCGGCATGAAGGCAATCATAAACTTCTCCTTAATTAATCTCCTCGCCTTCTGCTTGGGCTTTTCGAAAACCCCTACCCCTTCTTGACCATCAAGCATGCGGTTAACAACATCCTTGAGCTGGTGCCAATCAAAATCAGGATATTTATTTTGTGAATATTCAAAAATATTCTGATTAACCATCAATGGATCCGGTGAAAACAATGTTCTTCCCTGCTTATTCATAGCATAAACATCGTGCACAACTTCTTTACCGGCCATTTTAAAGTATCTTTTTAATTGATCCAATCTGATCACGCTGAGGATATATCCCACAGGTTCACTGCCATCAAATACAGGATGCGAAATCGATATGGATAAGCCCCCTTTAGGGTCATCATACGGCTCACTGATAAACAATCCATCTTCCTGCATAAGCTGCCGCACATCGTCTTGCTGGGAAATATCAACCCCGATCATATTTTTATTTTCGGGCAACAAGGCCAAGACTTTACCCGAAGCGTTCAAAACGAACAATTTATCAACCATATGCCTAGCCTGAGAAAACACATGAGAGGCGGGACCATATTCCCCTTCGGCAATATGGGCGCTAATAGTTCCAGTCTTAATTCTTTCAATAACCGCAGGTGTTTTTGAAAAAAAGATCAGTTCTTCTTCAAAATCGGCTAGAAAATCATGCAGGTAATCAGCAGAAAATCTTAAGGAAACCGCCAGTGTTCTCTGTGCTTGAGAGACAACCGTATTTTCAAACTGCACAACATGAAACCTGGCGAAAAATACAAGCCCAAGCACAAAAAGACAGGCTGGTATAAAAAGCAGTTTCTTTCTGAAATTTTTCTGATTCATCGTTTTCATCCTTTTAATAACCCATTCCAAAACAACCGATGAAAAAATTCACCAACAAAGCAATCCATATAATCAGCCCAAAAATAAAAGGCTTGCTTAGATGGGGCATGATTTCCCTGAATTGAACGGACCGGACGGCCCCAAACTGGTCATGGCCAACGTCAGCGCTATCCCCGGGAACATTCCTTTCCAATCATTCGCCTTTGTCAAATCCCTCCCCTTCAATAAAGGACAAGTCATAAGGTCGCGGTAATTTTAAACGCGCAGATAAATCGTTTACTTCTTTTTTTAACTCAATCATGCGTTCTTCCCGATCTATAGTCGCCTCGTAATATTTTTTTAATTCTTCCAAATTCTCATGAAGAAACTTTTCACTATGTTTTCTATCTGTAATATCCGTAAATATCCCCAGCAACCCTATTACTTCCTCATTAGTATTCCTTAACGGCACCTTGCTGGATAATGTCGTTGCTTCTTCCCCGCCATTCACCACCATCTGCTCCTCGACATTAATAAGCGGTTCGCCTTTATCAATTATTTCCTTTTCAGTTTTTAAAATGGCCTCTCTCTTCTCTGTCCCCCAATTTAAATCTTCATCCCTTTTCCCAATAATGCATTCGGGGGATTCAAGATTAACCATTTGAGCAAACTTCGTGTTGCATCCCATATAAACCAGATCCCTGTCTTTCCAAAAAATATAGTGCGGAATGCGCGTTAACACATTACTCAATATATCCTTCTGTGTCTTTAACGTATCCTCAATCTCTTTTCGTTTTGTTATGTCCTGCATGGTTCCCAGCATCCTAAGGCTATTTGGCCTCTCATCATCAATAAAAATGCCGCTATCGTCTATAAAACAATACGTTTGATCTTTTCGTTGGAAACGATAATCCACATGGTAATAACCTGTTCGGGCACGGGCTTCCTTCAGCAAAAAGACGGCGTGTTTTCGGTCCTCAGGATGAATCATTTTTTCCCAAGCCTGGATATCTACGCTCTGGAACTCCGTGCTTGAGCACCCCGTGATCTGTTCTATCGCCCCAGCCCAATGGATCTTTCCTGATTGCACGTCATAATCATAGACAAGCTGACCTGTCTGCTCGGTAATAACGCGATACCGCTCTTCACTTTTCCGCAGCAATCCGTCGGCCTTTTTTTCTTCACTGACATCTGTATAAACAGCCACCAGCCTTCCCGAGGGCAATTTATAAACATGATTTTCATACCAGGCCTCAATCTCTTGATCTTTATAAGAAGCCGTTGGTAAATACTCAGAGACACCCGTTAAATAGACCCGCCGAAAAACATCATAAAGCCCCATATCCTTAACGCCGGGAAAAACTTCTATTATATTTTTATCTAAAATATCCGCCTTAGATTTTACTCCGGAAATACGCATACCCTCCGCATTTATATCCTTAATGTAATATTCCTCGCCGTTCTTCCTTGCCTCATAAACAACAACCCCGGAAAAAATATTTTCAAAAAGGGCGCGGAACGAATCCTCATTCTCCAACAAGGCTTTTTCCGACTTCAATCTATATGTGATTTCATGTAATAATTTTATCTGCGAACCGCGCAATCTTTGGTTTAAAATTAAAACCCAAATAAAAATAACCGCAAGCCCCATTAGTAGATATTTATATTCCCGTATTACATCGTCTAAAAAGATTGTGTCATTAACCTCACCCTCTGCTATTTCAGCTTGTATGGAATACTCTTGCGGGGATGTTTGTTCAGCAAAAACGACGGGAACCTGAAACAGCAATAAAAAAAAGATGAAGTATTTAAAATTCAAACTATATCGCATTCGTTAAACAATTAAAATATTATTTGTCTGTAAAAAATCTTGAGAATATTATCCCTAATTATTGTATATCAGTTATTTGCGAAAGAAAGAAAGGAATAATATTTCTAATACTATAACTTATTTATATGCCTCGTTAATAGAATCTGTGGGTGCATAGATAGCCAAATGCGTCTTAACTAGCTGATAATAAAAGGCTTATTAATAGATAAAGCCTTGTGTTTTTTGAGTTCACTTTCAATAATAGCAGTAGAGGCTGTGGGATCTGTGGGAAACCTTTGAGAATTACAGTTTTCCATAGATTCCATAGCCTCTAATAACCAATCTTTACCCATAGATTTTGTTAAAGAGCCATTTATATATGTCGTTAATATTAGACGGGCAAACGAATCCTGCTTGCTATCATTTGGCAGGCAACACACGAATCGCACGCTTCGGCCTTACAGGGCACTTATTCTGACAAATGCCGCAACCGACACACTTCGACTCATCAACATAAGGTTTGTGGATCACTTTTCCTTCATGGATAGAAGTCTGCGTCTTAATAGCTTTATCCGCCACAGGGCAGTGCTCTTCGCAGACAATGCATTCTTTATTGTATGCCCATGCTAAACAGATTGAGCGATCGATTTTAGCCGTTCCCAACTTCGTTCTTCGTTTCTTTTCTTCATCGAGCCTGGCAATCGCACCTGTCGGGCAAACATTCCCGCATAGTGTACAATTATATTCGCAATAACCGACCTCGGGAACAAGCTGCGGCGTCCATACCCCCTGCCACCCGCTCTCCAGCATGACGGGCTGCAATCCATTGGTAACGCACACCTTCATGCAATTCCCACAGCGAACACAAGCATCAAGAAAAACTTCTTCCTTGAGAGCTCCCGGCGGACGGATCACAGGTCTTTGCGCGGGTAATTGCTTCTGTTTAAACCCAAACAAAGACAGGCCGCCTAAAAGAAATAGAAACTCAGATCTTGTTATGCCCTTTTCCGATTCAACGACATCCGGAGCCATTTGTTTGGAACCCGTCCGCCATGAAAACTTTGTTGCCCTCGTCGGACAACTATAAACACAATCCATGCAAAGAATACATTCCCCTTTAACATAATCCTCATCTTCTTTTATCGCTCCCATACGGCAGTCATCCCGGCAATGGCCGCAACCTTTGCATTCAACAATTTGCCTTTCTAAAAATGCAAATTTACTAATCAATCCATACAAGGCTCCTAAAGGACACAACATCCTACACCAAAGACGGCTCATAAAAGCTGTGGCAAGAATAATCAAAAGGAACACAATAAAGGTCGTCAATGAATTGCTAAAAAAATGGACATCCACACCCAACAGCGATCCCCGCAAATCCCGGTAAAAATCATAAACCGGGCCATAAAGGTCAAAGCGTTGAATGAGCACCATAAAGGTTTTTTCTAAAGCCCAAGTTGTTCCGGGAATTATATTTAAAGAAATTACCCGGGCCAACATGACAATGGGATCCAGCACCCATGCCACCTGGAATCCAAAAACGGCAAAGACAAAAATAACGCCCAGGAAATAAAATTTCACACTGCTAAGTTTCTTATTTTGTTTATCACTTTGAAGCATTTTCTGATTTCTATGAAGTATTTTTCCCCCTGCATCAATAAGCGTTCCCAAGGGACATATCCAACCGCAAAAAAACCGGCCAAAGATAGCCGACAACAACACCATCACCGAGGAAAAAATAAAACCTGGCATCAAAACCCTACGGCTTAGAGCCGTAAAGAAAAAGATCAGCGGATCCAGCTTAAAAATAAATTGTGGGGAAATGGCCCCTTTTAAGGGATAGGTCGTGGACCAAAGAATATAGATAAATAAACCAAGGAAAACTAATTGGAAGAATTTTCTGAGGATAATGAGCTTGCGCATAATAAAAAATCTACAGGGCTACCGTTAATATATCCGCTTTCGCTGGATCAGTGATCCCATAGCCTCGATTAACGGCTTCTTTTATATTAGGAATAGTTTGCGGATCTCTTTTGACCAATTGTGCCGCGTAATAATCAGCCAAAGTGGCATCTTGAGAAGCAATAACCGTATCCAAATTGATTACATCTTCCAGATTACCGCCGCTGGGCCCGTTCTTTGTCAACACGCGTGTGGCATCAATAACGGTAAGTTCCGGCTTAATATAATCGGTCAAATCCACTAACTTGCGTCCAATATCCATATGTATCAACCCGCGCGTCCCGCTGCAAACACCCATCAGGTTCTTCATCGACAACGTCAACCCGGCCAAGCTGTGATCCTTGAGCACAGGAACATTGATAAAAGTATCACAGACAACAGCGTCCCGAATAATAGG
Source organism: Candidatus Omnitrophota bacterium (assembly GCA_023139575.1). Classification (GTDB taxonomy): domain Bacteria; phylum Omnitrophota; class Gorgyraeia; order Zapsychrales; family JANLHA01; genus JAGLNJ01. Next base: position 48,040 of record JAGLNJ010000116.1, read on the forward strand.
CCAGTTTTCCATCGGACTTTTGTAAGGGAATTGCGCCTTGACGACATTCCAGTGATCCGCAAAAAAAACTTTCGCCCCTTTCTCTTTAGCTGCTTTTTCGATGCCGCTGTTCACATATACACGCCGAGCATCATTGCAGGGGACATCAAAAACATTAACACGCTTGGCACCTGCCTTATAACAGAGTTCAACCAAAGCCGCCACCACTTGTGGATCAGTATTAGCTGCTTGTGCGGGGTTTCGGTCCCAAGCCATGTTGGGCTTCACGACGACAACATCACCCTTGTTGACAAAACGGCTCATGCCGCCTAATGCCGCAATGGCCTTCACAGTATTTTGATAAGGATCCTTGCCCGAGACAGAAATCAAATCATGATCCACCTTGATATCTTTTTTTTGCCGGGGCGGAAATTTCTTGCTTTTAGCAAAAGCGAATTTCAAAAATTTATTCTCCGCAATAAAAACCAAAATTGCTCCAAGACAAATCCGCAAAAATCCTCCTCGAGTAATATGCCGTCTTAAAAAGGACTCCAGATTGTATAATAGCTTTTCCATAATTCAAGCTCCTTTGTACTTACTTAAGATTCCGATCTCTTTTTTTCTCAATAAAGGCCGCCAAGATGATCCCCACTTCATAAAGGAGAAACATCGGCACGGCAAAAACCATCATGTTAACTAGATCCTGTGTCGGGGTAATGACTGCGGCGATAATAAGAATGATCAATAAGGCATACTTTCTTTGTTTTTTGAGCATAGCCGTCTTAATCATCCCCACTTCGGTTAACAAGCCAATGATAATAGGGATCTCAAAAATCACGCCGCCGATCAGCATGAAGGCCCCAAAAAAAGAAATATATTTGGCAATAGTAATATTGGGTGTCGCGACACCCTGACCGAAAAAAAGCAAAAACTTTAGTGCTGCGGGTAAGGCTATAAAATAGGAAAAATTAAGTCCCGCAATGAAACCCAACATAGCCAAAGACATCCAAAAATAGGTGTTAGCCTTCCCTTTAGATGAAACGGCCGGTTCTATAAACTTCCAGGATTGATATAAAATAATCGGAAAGCAAATAAAAAACGCTGAAAGCAAGGACACTTTAATATAAGCCACAAAAACTTCCGAGGGCGTGATAAAAATAAGCTCGTCAACCATACCGTTGATCGGCCGTTTAGCCAGAGACATAATCTTGTGCCCCTGTGAGAACATCACAATACCTGCAATAAGGAGGAATCCCAAGCATACCAGAAGACGTCGACGCAATTCTTCCAAATGGCCGATAAAATCTAATTTCTGAGACTCCGGAGGGTATAAATCATTCATCATTCTTCATGTCTTTTCCGGATTTGCCATCAAAGTCATCCGTGAAAGCCTGCATGCCCTTTTTAAACTCACGCAAGGCCTTCCCCAGGGCCCGGCCGACTTCAGGAAGCCTTCCCGCCCCAAAAAAAAGCAAAGCCACCACCATGATAAACAAAAGCTCTTGCCAACCAATTGCCGACATCAAACACTCCTTCCACGCTAATATTCTTTTAAAACATCATTAATTCGAACCGCATTATACCCTTTTAAATTTATAAAAACCAAAACAAAATCAATCCTTTATCAACTTTTCTGATGTGCCAATAGGGGTAGGGTATCTGAAAACAACTATATAACTTGACGCAATGAAGGTAAGTATCGTAACCAACTGAATGAACTGTGAAGCATCGCTGCTGATGTGGCCCAGCTCAAAGGCCAGAAGAGCCACCAGCAAGGAAAACTCACTCAACTGCCCCAGTCGTATTCCGGTCTCTTTGGCAAAATCAGGGGTTTCCCCGGCTAAAACGAAAAATTTCTTAAACAGCCAGGGCTTAAGCACAATAAAGATACTGCCCAGAATCAGTGCGGGCAGCAATATCGTCTTCATAACCAGCAAATCGAGTTTCGCGCCCAAAGTGAAGAAAAATAAGACCAGAAAAAAATCGCGTAGTGGTTTTAACTTTTCAGAAATAAACAATGAGATTGGATGACGCGCCAAAACCACCCCCGCAAAAAAGGCCCCGGTTTCATAAAAAAGCCCCATTTCATTGGAAATGGTCGCAATGCCAAAACACCATGCCAGACCCAACACAAACAATGTTTCATGCAGCCTCTCGACTTTCGCCATAATCTTTCTTAAAACAAACTGCTCAAAAACGAGAAGAATCCCTATAAAGATAACAAGCTTGATAAGCAAAACCCCAAAACTTGCCGCTACCCCCTGTGGAGCCCCCAAACATCTGATCATGGCGAGTACCGTTATCGCCAAAAGATCTTGCATAATCAAGACCCCAATACAAATGGCTCCCATTTTTTGTTGATGCAATTTTGTCGTAGGGAGAAGCTTGACTGTCAATATGGTGCTGGAAAACATAAGGGCCAATCCTATACAAAGACTATCAACCATCCCAAATTGAAAAAAGCGGGCAAAAAGAAAAGCGACCAAAAATGAAATGAGGCAGTTACCTAAGGTCGCGAAGAATGTCTTTCTGAAAAGTCTGACAAGTTTTTGAGGATGCAGACAAAGCCCTGCCAAAAAAAGCAAAAGCGTTATCCCAAGGTGAGAAATCAGCTCAATAAATTCGGCATTCTTAATCCAACCTATGCCCCACGGTCCAATGACTATGCCGCAAACAATATAAGCTATGATGATGGGTTGCTTCAAGAGGACAGCGAAAAAAGATAGAATAGCCGCTCCGACCAAAACGACACTCAAATCAAGAAAAAAACTTTCCATGTTTGATATTATAGCAAAAAAGCCAAGGTTCAGCCCTTTTTCTTACGAAAAAAATCGGGACACATCCCTATTTAGGAAGTGTCCCGATTTTTTTGCCATTACGACCTGCTTATTTAATCTCAGCAATCTTTACGTCAAATTTCAATTCTTCGCCTGCCAGCGGATGGTTAAAATTTACCACCACAACCTCTGCCTTCACTTCTTCAATGATTCCCGGCAAGGCCTGACCATTTTGCGTTTGCATTTGCAACATCATCCCCTTTTCTGGTGTCATATCAGGGGCCAAATTTGTTTTCGGAATTTCCACTACTGCTCTCGGATCAACAGGGCCATAACCTTCTTCCGGAGAAACGACGACCACTTTTTCATAATCACATCCGATCTTTGCGAATTGTTAAGTAGGCCAAAAAAAAAGGCCGGTATAATATACCGGCCTTTTCAATCTTCTCGTTACATCTTCACTACGTCCTTGGCTTGCTCACCTTTCGGGCCTTCAACAATTTCAAACTCAACTTGCTGACCTTCCTCAATAGTTTTATAGCCTTCACCCTGGATCTCGCTATGATGAACGAATACATCTTTGCCAGATTCAGGCGTAATAAATCCATAACCCTTTTGATTACTGAACCATTTTACAATACCTTTAACCATTTCGCACTTCCTCCTTTCAACGATACTTGGGTAACCTATTTACCCAATAAAAAAACCGCAAGGTAAGCTTCTTTTCCTTTGCGGCGTAAGACTCTTCATCCTTTTTCATAAAAATTATGCACTATTT
>JAGLNJ010000117.1 GCA_023139575.1 Candidatus Omnitrophota bacterium
TTCCTAACGCCCTCAATTTGATTTTTTTCAAATGAATCTTTCGTAAGTTTTTCAACATCACGATATGTCATTTTCTTTAATGATGACAGGTAGCACCATTGATCTTCATATGGCTTGCCTTCACCATCGATAAACACACTATTACCATATTTCCTGACTTGTTGTTGCAATGGCAAAGCAATCAAATTACCAAACCCGCCTTTAGGCAAAGTATCCTGATTTGGAAACAATCTATCATAGCTTTTCATGTCTAATTGATAACGATTGGCCATGGTTTTAGATATTAAAAAACTACCAAGCTTCCTTGCCATAGAAGCAGGTATTTCCTCAGAAAAAAAGATCCATGCATGAGCACCATTTCCTGATTGGGATCTCTCAATTGCAACCGGAACATTTTTGACCTCACATGTCTTCTTGAACGCCATAACATCATCCATCCATTCCCCTTTATCAAAATCGACCGCAAGGAAATAGCAATGCTCGTTTTTAAGCATTGGATAAATCCCTATAACATGTTGCCCTGCGAGATGATTAACTAAAATTTCTTCACTTAAATGCACGAGTTCCCGATTGGAACAATCCGCGCATTTAATTGCCGGCTTTTTGCACAATCCCGTAGCCCATTCATTTTGACAAACTGGACTATAACCTTTTTTCCCTGTCTTTTTGCTAATCCATAAACGAGCATATACATCGTCCCGTCCTCTGAATAGACTTTTGAAAAGACGTATTTTTTCTTCTTTAGTTAATGAATTTGATATTGATGATGATTCTTGTTTGGCAGGAGGTTCGGCAGATAAACTATTTAACTCAGATAAAAGTTTTTCCTTGAGCTTACTAAGAACATCTATCTGAGAGTCAACATTTTTTAATTTCTCTAAGACTTGTTTTCGTGATTGCTCGTTATTCACTTTTTAATATTGCCCAATTTATTATTAACATATTTCTCTTTCCAGCTTCTCTGCGAGTTGTTTTCCCTTATCGGTCAAATAAACCGATTTACTCTTTCTCCCTTGAGAAATCAATCCTTTTTCTTCCAATTCATTAAGAATATCAAAGAGTAAAAATCGAAATCACCATAGACCAACTGCTCCTTGGCTACGCCAATTTATCTTGTCATAATTATATCTATCTCTCCTGTTTCCATTGACTTATTTCCATGGATTTCAGTTTGTGTTTTCTTCAAAAAAAGTCTCTCAACTATTTCTACTTCATGTCGCGGGAAATACTTTTTTAAAACTTCTAATGTTGTATTAAATGTAAATTCTCGTTTATCAGTTCTGACATAAATTGTGCTTTTTTCAGCCATTAATTCAGCACAATTACTAAAAACAGTATCTAAAAGATTGCAGTAATCATCCTTTGAAACAAAACGTCCCTTATGCTTCTCTTGTTTTGACCTTGACACTTCATGCCCACTAAGCAACCAAAGACGCAACCACTGATCAGCATAGTAATCTGTCACAGAGCAATACGGGGGGGAAGTAAAAAGAAGAGAAAATTTTATTTCGCTCTTTTGTGCTTTATCTACAACTTTTTCCAATTCAATAGTGCTATCACCGAAAATCACTTTACTATCAAATACTGCCGGCTTACCCTTATCATAACGCCAATTTAACTTCTTCATTACAAATTCAATAGGGTTAATTTCAGGAGGATTGTTTAGTTTATGCTTTTTCCACCATTCAACTGAATACTTCATCCCCATAGCCTTGCTCATTCTCATTTGATTAGACAACCCTTCCCCTAACTTGCCATGTAAATAAACTAGGAGAATAGACATTAATGTGGCATCAACATTACTTTTTTGCCAATTTAAATGATTGCGAGCTGATAAGAGGAATTTTAAAACTTCATCACAGTAACACATGCGATAAAATAACGGCATCTTTTCAATTGCACGCTTATAGTAATTTCGCTTAGAGTAAACTTCTAACAAGCGATCAACTACTTCTTCCTTATCTGCGGGGTTAAGCTTGACAGCCCCATAAAGCCATCCAACAGGATTTATTTCTATGCCCAAACTATGTCTTCCTAAAACCCCACCTGCATAAATACTAGAGCATCTACCCGCAAATGGATCAATAATAAAATCTCCTTCTGAAGAATATCTCTCAACCACCTCAAAAGCAAAATCAAGAGGAAACATAGCATAATAAGGCCCAAATCTTGCCCAACGAGCTTCAGCTATTTTAAATCCTTTTACTATATCTTCTGTTTTTATCATCATTCGTTATATGATTTCGTTCTGATTTCTCTTGCAATATCATCAAATATCCGTCTACCTAGATTCAAGGGTATTGCTGCTTCTGCATGTGCAGAAACAAGAGATGAAACTGAATTAGGATACCTACTAGATACTAACTCATCCAAAACATTCATTAAATCTGCCAATCGAGGAAATTGCCCAACCCCTGCAGTCTTTAAATTTTGTTGATGTTCATTGAAAAAAACAAGAACAGGAACAATCCTATATCCTATTTTTGTTTTATAGAACAACTTCCTTCCAAAATACGTATCTTGGCCATAAAGCTTATTACTCTCAGAAAAAATAATATTTTCTTTAATGTAATCGTCAGAAAGCAAAAAAGCTGACTGATTTGGAAAATGATCTATTATGCCATCACCCGTTGTATCAAGCTCCTCAAAATGGTTATAAAATATTCCGGACTTTTCTATGCCAAAGATTAAAAGGTCTTTTCCTGTTTGTTTTTTCTGGAGTTCATTTATTCGAGCTAACTCCAATACAATTGATTTATTAATCCAAGACCAAGTACTGAAGCAAGCCAACGGACCGTCAAGCACAAAAGCAACTCGATCTAAAAGGTTTAACCAATTTTTTTTCTCAAAAGATCTTAAAATATGAACAAGCCAGAGCTTCTCGAACATCTGCATTACTTGACCATACATTTCACCATTTGTGCCTCCTGAATTCATTAACTCATGCAAGCGCATCGCATCTGTTGAGTACAATGGCTCACCACTATAGGGACAAACATATTGCCCAAAATCATAAGTCATATCTTGCTCAACTCCATCAATAGGACTACTTGGCTTGTTTCTACCTACTAAACTTTTATCCTTTTCGAGTTTAATCCTGAAAAGATGTTCATAAGTATCTAACAAAGTTTCGCCTTCTTCGAATGCTCTTGTATTTTGAAGTTCCTCAAATAACACTCTACGCATTGATGACTTAGCTGATTTCTCACTATCGATTATCACATTACAACCCGGAATCACTGTGTCGATAGTTGATGCCTTTTCGGTCTCTCTAAATTTCTTCGGATCAATAAATTCTTCCCTAGCAAATTCACGGACAGATTTCTCAACTATCAAAACAGCAGATATAGTAATATAACCAAATTCTGCGCCAGGAAATCCATTTTCAGCTTTCGCTGGCTGGTAGCTTCCATCAATTGCAATAACATAATCAGGAATAAAATCACTCTTCATATCCAACTTACTAATAATGTTATTTTTGAAACCTTTTTGCCCATCCTTCTGTCCATCGTTCTTTCTTATTTTAAGCCTATCCTGTAACGATTGGACTTTGGCACTATCTAAAATTCTTCGAAGTGGCTCATAACTGGCAAATTCGTTTTCAAATCCCATATATTCTCCTCATTACGCTGTTACATCAAATTTATCAACCTGCACAGGAATGACAAATGGATTACTTAGTGTCTTTACCCGCAAAAAACCTTTATCTTGCGCACGCCTTATTGATGGTTCAAAATCTGCAAAATCGTAATACTTACAAAGCTCCTTTGTCTCGTCTGTATTATTCAAGTGAGAAATAAACCAGTTAGCCGTATTACGTAATATATTTCTTTGAATGCTACTAACTTCTTGAGTAGCATAGACCATCCCAATTCTATATTTAGCGCCTTCTTTAGCTGTTCTGACCCAAATATCTCTTAAATCCAAATCACTTCCCGCAGGAAGGATATTATGCGCCTCTTCAATGTAAACTAATATTTCAGGAATATTAGATTCACCCTTAATGAATAATTTCTGATTTTCTCTAAAAATCTTAGTCATTATTCGTTTTGCGGAAGACTTATTTAATTCTGGCTCACCGCTTGATTGGTCAATAATCACAAGTTTTCCTGATACTAAATGATTATAGATATCATCTGCATAATCATTTCCAGTATCTGCACTATGCTGAGCTTCGGCCTTTCCAATTTTTCTCGTACCATTAGCATATTGAAAAATTCCTATTATTTTTTTCAAAGCCTCATCTGCCCATCTATCACCTGAACCACTTGATCTATTTACATATGCAGATTCAAATGTTTGATACCCGCTTTGACGATCTCTAATAAACTTGTCTAATGCTTCAAAAGCATTTGCGATCTGCCCCCAAGATGGATTTTGATTCGAAAAAATCGCTGCTGCAGATTGGTATTCAGGAGCATTTCCACTTTGACTATTCCGCATAGCATTCAGCAATTCTTGATTAAATAACCTCCTTGTATCTACCTGAACGCCATCTGGAACAGAAAAACCTGCCCTAGCTAATACAGCTCTGTAAGCCAAAACTCGCCTATTATGCCTTGTCAATGCACTACGATCAGTAGAATCAGGCGTCTCAAATGCAACTTGCTGAAAATTCCTCATATAAATTGCAGAATCATCCATAATAATATTGTCAATTATCTCTTTTCCAATCTGAAGATTTTCATCAGCATAAAAATTCAAAAGCATCAAAACCCTATCAGGATCATCTGGATGCTTAGTAATTCCGTAGGTTACCACTTCATCTGCCTTATTTATACCTGTTCGTAACTTCCAGATATTTTTCAATGCATTTGGATTATTATTACCATCAATGTCCTGAGAATTTTCATTGGCATACTCTCCATTAGGATCAAATACAATCTGGCCAATTCTTATTGCCTTATCATCTAAGTTGGGCGGATACCTTAATTCATAAACTGATTTTGCCATAATTTTAGTAGTATTTGATTTTCCCGTTCTGGTCATTCCAAATAATGCAGATTTTTGAGAAAGTAAGTCTGCCGGATATATATACACAGGCACATCATCAATATCTTGAAATTTTCTATTGGTGGATGCATATCGAATAAATCCAAGCTTTACATTCTCAGACGTCCCATACTTATCTAAATGATCTTGCTTATTCGTTGGGTCTGTATAATTTACAATTTGCTCCAACGCGTTAGCATTTGGTTTATAAACTTTTAATCCTCTATTTGGATAAAAATTTGAAATATCACTCCCAAACTTTAAGTGTAATTTGGAATTTTTTTCTTCAGTAACTGCATCTAAATAAAATGTACCAATAATTCTACATTTCACACCAGCATAACCTAAATAAACACGCGTCTTCGCATCCATTATCCCTTCACCGTCCCAATGCTTATCAGTCTCACCACTAACTCGTTGAGCTGTTTCAACCCGAATCCTTTCCGCCTCAGAGCTGTTTGGCAATTGTGCCGCATCCATAACTCTAAGCAAAATAAAAGAAGAATCCTCTGCTGTAAAATCAATACCGGCTTTATCTGGATCAACCCGTGTTGCGATAAGAAAACCTAGACTCGGAATTCCTCCCACTTTTTTCCGCTCGTTGTCATGTATTTGAACTTTTGCATCTTCATAATTTATCGAGTAAAGCTCTCCGACATATTGATCTCTTTGTACTAATTTTTCAAACCATGCCTGAGCATCTTTTATATGTAATTTTTGCAATTCTTGTGTTATTTTCTTTTCTATGGTCATAATTCCTTCTCTCCTCTTTTAGAAGTTCTTCACCTATTTGCATTCATCTAAACGATGTATTAAGTTACTTATCAGAAACAATCTCCCAATCGCCTCGTGATGAGAAATTTGTTGCTCATCACCATGACTTAATGTGTTCCGCCACCATTGCATTATCCCCATTGAAATATGCATAAATCCCTCTTGCTCATTCTGATCTGATTTTGTTTTTTGCAAATTTAGCTTAATGCCGGGATTTTTCAAATTAAAAGCACCTCCCATTAAATCTTTCCCAATCGCCAGGCTTCCCGATTTCTGCTGGACATAAACCTCGTATTTCTCCAAGGTCTTACGAACAGCCTCATTTATATGTCCATCTAGAAATAACTTTTGACACTCCGGCATTAAATTGGTGTGCAAATTAAATTTCTTTAATATTTCCTGGATTTCATATGGAGGAGGTGTAACTGTTGGACGTTCTTTGGGAAAATCTAATGCTCTTATTTCTTTCCTTAGGTCAACACCTATTCTATATAATTGATCACTCAACAAGGAGGCTTCACCCAACAAAATTGGGTTTCCCTGTTGATGTCGTCTTTCTATCGCAACAGGAAAAATCTCTCGTATTATTTTCTTCATCATCCGCGGATGTTTTTTCTGAACATCTCTAATGAAATACGAAAATGTCTCTTTCTTATTCTGATGTTTTTTAGGAAAGCTCTTAGTAAGCCCAAATTTCTTTGCAATATTTTGCAATGTAAAATTTCCACGCCCCGAATAAGGAATAATTTTCCCTAACATTTCTGCTAGTATTCGAATATTTTGCAGATCTTTTGCCGTAAGTCGCTTTGCAATATTTCGTTTTTTAGAAATCTTTTTCTTTTTCATTTGATGCCTTTTTCGTTACAACATACTTCTGAAACCGACTACTAGGTTTATCCGGTATTGTTCTCTTTAAGTATTTACCTTCCAGTAAAGGAAAAAGTATTTGTTTTTTGAAGTTTGCTCTATGTTTTAAATCAACAAACGTCATTATTTCTTTTAAGAATCGAGGCTCTTCACAATACTTTAATATTTTAGCCATTTTATCTCGTAATTCGACTTGGTCGGTGACTTGGTCGGCGACTTGGTCGCTCGGATATGGGAAGACTATCGTAAAAGTATCATTTTTCTCATCATTAATCCACTTAGCCTCGGGGAACCCTAGTTGCTTAAGAGACAAAATTTCGGTTCTAAAGCCGGTTCCTTTTGTTTCTGCCCAGCCTAAATCATAGAAAACTGGCGCAATTAAGCTGTTGCGCAACTCGGATCCTGGCGTCTCAAATGTCTTGGGGTCTTTTAGAGAATATCCTGGATTATAGAATTCAATGCGGTCATTATAAATTCGTATCTGACAGGGTGATGGATGAAAATAGTTTTGATGCATCAAAAGATTACTTAATGCTTCACGAAGCGCTTTCTTAAAGGGATCCTTTTCAATTCGTGTCAGGTTCTTACCAAGCTTAAATGGCTTAAGAAAAAACTGATCAACCGTATCAAGGATTTGTGTGCGTAGCGTTAAAATATTTCCAAAATAGTCATGAGATAAAAATGGATCTTTATCTTTACCCCATTCTGTTCCTTTAATGCGAATAACATCTACCCTAAAATGTGATACGTATCTTTTCACGATAGTAGTTTTCGCGAAAAGTAAAAGCCCGGCAACCGTAAGATGCTTTCCATCTTTTGAAATAAGGTTGTATGCTTTTAACAAATCCTTATCTTTTAAGGAAACCTCTTTTGCATCATCTTTTTGAAGTATCCGTAAATTTCTGTATATGGATACAGCTCTTTTATCAATATCAGTGATTTTCGTATCGTTTAAAATTTGCGCGTCTGGAGAATGCAATCTCTCCTGATAAAATCGCTGCAAATCTTTATCTGTTAATTTAGGATTAACTGATCCGACACGTTTAAATCCGCCTTTTAATGGGCCGGCATCTTTAATATAAATTGGCTTTTCATATCGAAACGCTTCCTCAATATGGATTATAACAAAATATTTGGTTTTTACTTTTACAATCTCAGGCTTTACAACAGGGCAAAAATTAAACTTTTCGCTCACAGTTGAAACAAAATCATCTACTATTTTCTGTGGATTGCTGACGCCTTGCTTGATTATCTTTCCCTGCTCCTGTTTAATCCCTAAAACAATAATTCCGCCTTTAGTATTTGCAAAACTTGAAACACATTTCCAAATGCTCTGTGGTAATGCATTTTTTGCTTCTTTATATTCGATCTTGTTAGATTCAAATTCTTTTAAAAAAGCAAGGCTTTTCTTCATTACTTATTTTTTCCTTTTTTAACTTTGCCTTGATTCTTTTTCCACTCTTCAATTGATTGAACATCAAATCGCCATTGATCCCCAACCTTAAATCCTGGAATTTTTCCAGCACGGGCAAGCCGCTTTACAGTATACGGATGAACTCGCAAATATTGTGCAATTTCATCAGCAGTATATGTTTGTGCTTTCATGTTATTGACTCCATATTTTTGGATGTTCAATATGTTCCATATTATACCACATACTTTTTATCCCTCAATCACAATTTATGCTACAAAGCTCATATCATATTTCACTTGAAATCCTTTTTTGAAATATGGTTGACCATTAATTCGGCCAAACGCTTGTAAATTTCATCCCATGCCTCGTCTGGAAGCGAGTCAAAATTATCAGTTATGGTTAATTTGGGCGTTCTCGATTGTCGAATTCTCTTGGCATACTGACTTGATTTCGGCTTGGATTTACAAACCGGTTCTGCATACAACTTTTCTAATGCTTCTTTTGTGTCATCGGCAATCATGCTTATGTAAATCTCAGTGGTCTTTATTGATGAATGTCCGAGCTGCTCCTTAACGAGTTTAATGTTTTTGCTAGCCTTCAGAAGAAAGGTTCCATAGGTATGCCGAAGGCAATGGATGGAGTATTTCTCTGAGAGCTTGACTCTTCGGATGCAGCGCTTGAATGATTTTTGAAGGGTTCGTTTTGAAATTTGAGACTCAGCCGTTGACGAAAGAATAAAACTATCAGGCTCATTATCCAATCCTAATTTTTTGCGTATTTGTAAAAACTCCAAGCATGTTTGCTTAAAACCATCGTTGATCCAAACACAACGCTTCTTATCCCCTTTCCCCTTTTGGACAATAATTGACGATTGTTTTCCTTTGATTAGAATGTCGCCAATTTTTAACTGCCGCATTTCATCGACGCGCAATCCGGTAAACAAACCCAGCTCGATCATAAACCAATCCCGCACGAGATAAAACTTCTTCTCTTTAATCCCCTGCTCTTTCGATTTCCGGCAACTGTGTCGCAGAAGATCGCTTTCCACAATGTCCAGAATTTTATCTTCCCCGACAATCCATTGATGCTTCTTTTTCCTCGGTTCACTTTTCATCTGTTTGGTGAACCATTGAAAAACTCTCATATTGAGCACAAAAGACGCGGACTATAAAAAGATTGCGGAAACGGCATTACTTCTCGACGAGTTGCGTTGAATAATTGTTTTGTTAAAAACGAAAGACGCGGCAAGATGAAAAAGCTGCAGGAGAATAATTGTTAACCACTTTGCAGGGGAATTTACCGTTAAGAGGGAAATTCGAAAGGAGGATTCATATTTCAGATGAAATGTGAACCGTAATTTTAACATAATCATGTGAAGTGTTATTATTCTATCTTATTGGGAATACTAGAGAAAGGGAAATCCGGGATAAGATTTTCTTGAAAAGTTCTTTTTTAAAAATAGGTACAAAAATGAGCCGTCATAACCCATTGAAAATAAACAAGTTACGACGGCTCAATAAAAACTCCCCCGCGAGGACTCGAACCTCGGACTTAGGTGAAATCTCGGTTCTTTCGTATTCAAGTTGAAAGGATATCTGTAAGGGGTTGAAAAGAAAGAGGAAATAAAAAAGCATCGATCACCAAAGAAAACCTGATAAAGTTTGGTTGTGAAACTAAACAATCAGGAGGTAACCGATGCGAAATAATAGTATCAGAAGTCTGTTGAAAATACCAGGCTATAAAATCAAAGAAATAATAAACAAAGGTGAAGGCGAAATACATATACGAATAGAACCGCATAAACGCAATAAAGGGATTTGTTCTGGTTGTGGAAAAAGTCATCGCAGTATTCACAGTATACGCGAGATGACAGCAGAAGATGTGCGGTTGGGAGAGTTCCGGGTGTTTTTACATATTCCGAAAAGACGAAGTGAGTGCCCGGAAGATGGCAGGATTCACACAGAACAAATCGAATGGATAGAGCTTGGAGCACGCGTAACGAAAACATTTGCCAAAAGCGTCAATCGATTAACAGCCATAACAACAAATCAAGAAGCAGGATGGTATTTAGGCTTGAACGACGAAAAAGTATGCCGGATAGATAAAGCAATACTGGCAAGGCTTGCAAGGAGATATTTGCACCCGACTCCATTGTCGATAAATATCAGCATTGACGAAGTGGCATGGAAAAAGCATCATCGATATCTGACCAATGTGATTGACACGGATGAAAAAGTGGTGACGTGGAATGAAAAAGGACGCAAGGCAGAGGTTCTTGATAAGTATTATGAATTTTTGGGCGCAGAGAATTGTAAGCGAATTGAATCAGCCTCTATGGATGGCGCAAGAACATACATTTCACTCCTTAGGTGAAATTATGACAAAAAAATGAGCGGAATAAACAATCGTGGAAAACCAGGACATCTTCATCAAGACACCGGACGCTTTAGCCAAGGGTTTCACCAAAAACTGTTTACAAATCAACTGTTGTCAAAAGTGTCTGGTATAGTTATGAATTTGAATTAATAGACGCCGCGGGAGAGGCTTGCAAACAGAAAAAGCCCGGCAAAATGACCGGGCCTTTTCTGTATTAAAATTAAACTTTTGTTACATTTGTTGCTTGCGGTCCTTTTGGACCTTCCCCGCTTTGGAATTCGACTTCGTCTCCTTCGCTCAAGGACTTAAAACCTTCGCCCTTAATTTCGCTATGATGCACAAAACAATCTTTGCTTCCATCATCTGGAGTTATGAATCCAAAACCTTTTTGGTCGTTGAACCACTTTACTTTTCCTCTTGCCATTAGTTTACCCTCCTTTCATGAAAACTTGAGTAAACTATGACAGTCCGGAAACAACACAAAAGTAATGTTTCCACTTGTGAAATTAACTTTCCTCATACTAATTTACTCATTTAATATTATAAGTAGTATATACTGTATTCCTGTTAAATCAATAGATAAATTTTTAATTTTTAATTTCTAAAAATTATTGGGATTTTTCTTCATTCCACTATAATTAGGGCAAGTCCATCGTCCCCTATTCTTTATTCGTTTTAATAACATCATCCTCAATAACAATACGCCGGGCTTTATAGAGCGCCCCTAAAGCCATTTTGTATTTCTTCTTACTCACGCCGAACACTTCGTAAATGGCCCCCGGGGAACTTTTATCTGTAATCGTGAGCACTCCCCCTTTTTTATTTAGCCGCGCGATAATTTCCTCCTCAAGATCATCCTTTTTCCGGTATCCCTGAGTCTGCAAGCTCAAATTGATTTTTCCATCTTCACGGATCTTTTTAATAAAGCCTTTTACTCTCTGGCCGTATTCCAGGCCCTGGAACACTTCCTCCCGGTAAAGCAGACCCCAATGCGAATCATTAATAACGGCTTTGTATCCCAGGTCCGTTTGGTTGCAGATCAAAAGATCAACCTTTTCATTCTCCTGATAAATTGCAGGGACTTTATCCAAAAACGCGTCCAATCTTGACGATGCCGCCACGCGGTTGCGCCTGTCATCTTTATAGACATAAACAACGTAAGAGCCCCCTTTTTCCATGACTTCCTTTTGTTCGCTGAACGGAACAAATAAATCTTTAGGCAGCCCCCAGTCCAAGAACGCGCCCACCGCCAATACATCAACCACCTTAAGACAAAAAAACTGACCAACGGCCGCATACGGCCTTTTGGTTGTCGGTATAACACGCTGCTCTGAATCGCAGTAAAGAAAGACTTCTAATGTTTGTTCAACTTGACAATCGACAGGAGCCTGATCGGACGGGAGCAATAATTCACCGAAGTCCCCGGCATCCAGATAAACGCCATCTTCTATTTCCTTCAGGATTTTTAATTTATTATATTTTCCCAACTCACTCATCAATAATCTCCATTCAATAGCAATTAGGGCTCCACCCCCTGTTCTTTACTGAGAATTCTTTGATTCTTTAATTCCTGCCGACGTTCTTTTACCGCAGGGTCAGCAAGATATTCATCAAAGGTTGTATGCACGCGGTCAATACACCCATGCGGCGTGATCTCTATAATACGATTGGCTACGGTCTGAATCAGTTGGTGATCAATTGATGAAAAAAGAATAGTCCCACGAAAACGCTTTAGTCCTTCATTCAATGCCGTGATGGATTCCAGATCCAAATGGTTGGTCGGCTCATCCAATATCAACACATTGGGCTGCGCCAGCATCATCCGCGCCAGCTTACAGCGCACTTTTTCGCCTCCTGACAACACCTTGACAGACTTAAATGATTCCTCCCCGGAAAAAAGCATGCGCCCCAGAAATCCACGAACAAAGTTTTCATCCGTATTGTCAGAATACTGCCGCAACCAATCAATCAGGTTAAGATCACTCTCAAAATACTGCGCGTTATCTTTCGCGTAATACGCCCGCTTCGTGGAGAACCCCCACTTAAAGTTCCCCGCGTCCGCCGGCAGCTCTCCCATTAGTACCTGAAATAATGTCGTCCTGGCAATATCATTAGGCCCCACAAAGGCGATCTTGTCTCCTTTTTCCACATTAATCATCAGATGATCAAATATCGACTGTCCATCAACGGCCTTTGCTAAGGAGGCGATGGTCAACAGATCGTTGCCGGCCTCGCGTTCTTGCTCAAAATTAATGTACGGATATTTTCGGGATGACGGCTTAATATCTTCCAGAGTGAGTTTATCCAGAATTTTCTTGCGGCTGGTGGCCTGACGGGATTTTGACGCGTTGGCACTAAAGCGCGCGACAAAATCTTGCAGTTCCTTGCGCTTTTCATCTATCTTCTTATTCGCTTCACTGCGCTGACGCAACGCCAATTGGCTTGATTCCTGCCAGAAGGTAAAATTTCCTGCGTAAAGCTGAATTTTTCCGAAATCAATGTCCGCGATATGCGTACAGACCTTATCCAAAAAGTGACGGTCATGTGAGACCACTATAGCGGTATTCTGAAAATCGCACAAAAATTCCTCCAGCCACAGGCACGTTTCCACATCCAGATGGTTGGTCGGCTCATCAAGCAACAAAATATCCGGGTTCCCGAACAAAGCCTGCGCCAGAAGCACGCGAACCTTCTGCCCTGACTCAAGCTGTTTCATGGGGATATCGCAAAGATCTTCGGGGATACCGAGGTCGCTTAATAACTTCGCCGCGTCTGATTCCGCATTCCATCCTTCAAGATCCGCGAACTCCCCTTCCAATTCTGCCGCGCGGGTACCGTCCGCATCGGAGAAGTCCTCTTTCGCATAAAGCGCGTCCTTTTCCGTCATAATATTGTAAAGTTTTTCGTGGCCCATGATCACGGTCCTGAGGGCCGTATAATTATCAAAGGCAAACTGGTCCTGCCGCAAGACTGAAAGGCGTTTGCCGGGTGCTATGAAGACATCCCCTGAGGTTGTTTCATTTTCACCGGAAAGGATCTTTAAAAACGTGGACTTCCCTGAACCGTTCGCGCCGATCAGGCCATAGCAGTTTCCTGCGGAAAAGACGATATTCACACCTGAAAAAAGCTTGCGCTGACCATACTGAAGCGATACACCATTCACTGAGATCATAATCGTTGGTCCCCAATCTATTTAATCAATTGAAATTACAGTTTATAAACGGCTATGAGGATACACAAACTTGCGGGATTTGTAAAGAATTTAATGGGGGCCGGGCCGTCTTTATTTATTCTGCCCGTCATTTCCGATCAATAATACCGGGACAGACCTTTGTCGATCATGATCTGATTGATGATCACCCCGTTTATCGGTGCGCGGATTTTAAATGGGCAATCCTCACAAAGCGTCAAGGCCCTTTGTGAGGATGCGGCGCTTGGCGGATACTTCTCCCGATCGTCCAATACATTTTGATCCGCTGATACTCAAGGGTCTTTTGCACATTGATCAAACCGGATGACAGCGCAGCCTTCACCGCCCCTGAAGCAGGCTGGTGTAGGTTGTCATGGCTGAATGTTTGGCAGGCATGAGGGAAATCATAACATAAAATGGGGGATTGCGTGAAGAGGGGTAATTTTTTTCGCTCCCTCCCCTATTCTTCAAAGCCTTCGTCCAAACAATAATTCCGACACCTGCTCGGGTCAAATGACCAATGGCACCTTATTATCAACTTGTGTATCCTATGAAAAAACTCCCCAAAGTGGATGAGTTTTACAAATTTTTGTTATCGTGTGTCTGGAATCTACATGTGGGTATGTCTATCAATGTCTTTCTATTTCATGGCAATCCACACAACCGTTAGCCCTCCACCTTTACATCCACTACGCCTGCGCACACGCGTTTCTTCTACCTTGAATTTGGCCTTTCGTAAACGATGCGTAAACGCTTCATCCGGACCAGCTGACCATACCGCCAAAACACCTCCCGATTGCAACGCAGTATATGCGGCCTTGAGTCCCTTGAGAGTATAAAGACTGTCATTTTTCTTCTGCGTCAAGCCCTGAGTACCGTTATCCACATCCAGGATGATGGCATGGTATAAATCTTGCGCAGTGTTTATTTTATCGGCCACATCACCTTCATAAACCGTCACCCGTTTGTCAATAAGAGGACTCCCCGCCAAATGAGCAAGAAAGCTGCGGTTCCACTTAACCACAACAGGTACTAATTCAGCAACAGTTACATGGGCCCGGACTTTAAGGTTGTTCAATGCAACTCTGAGAGTAAATCCCATACCCAGTCCGCCTATAAGAATTCGCTGCTCCAGCTTATTTGTGATCTTCAGGCAGGCGAGTCTGGCCAAAGCATCTTCAGAGCTATGGACGCGGCTGTTTATAAGCTCATAAGTGCTTACTTTGATTGAATACTCCGTATCCCTCTGGTACAATCGAAGTTCTTTACCGTTTCCGGGTGTTGGGACTTTATCCAGCAAAATCCAAGGAATCATCAAGACCTCTCAATAATAAGGGACGGATCCCTGCTAATATTCTTTATCATTTGTATCAGGAACTAACAAATGATCCAAGCCATTGAGTTTGATTTCATAAATACTTTTGAGCATTTCGCCCAGCTTTCCTTCAGGAAAACCTTTCCGGGCAAACCACATAATATAATTTTGAGGAAGCTGGAAGATGACTTGTTGGCCTAAGGACAACTACCTGGACACTCCTGATTTATTATGATACTTTTTAATAATTTGCAAAAAAGTATCGCCGAATTTTTTTAATTTTTGATCACCCACACCAAAGACTTGAATAAATTCTTTTTTATTTTGAGGCAAGCGCTGGCACATGTCTACTAAAGATTTATCTGAAAAAATTACGTAAGGCGGGACACCTTTTGCGTCTGCCAACTCTTTTCGCTTTTTGCGCAACTCTTCAAAAAGGGTGTTACCATAATTCGTAACGCGTGAAACCCTCCTGGCCTTCGACTTAATTTTATCAGGCGGAGGCGAATACCCCTCGAAGTTCCTTTTACCGCTTAGAAGATCATGAGATC
Source organism: Candidatus Omnitrophota bacterium (assembly GCA_023139575.1). GTDB lineage: Bacteria > Omnitrophota > Gorgyraeia > Zapsychrales > JANLHA01 > JAGLNJ01. Next base: position 15,480 of record JAGLNJ010000117.1, read on the forward strand.
TTTCGTTTAAACTCAGTACGCCGTATTTCTTCTCTTTATCAATGAGTTTCTCCTGAATAAATTGACGGACTAAATTTTGCCATTGTTTTAAAGACAAACCGCTTCCTTGTCCGAAAATATGGCATTCATGATGATTGTAATTTTGTACTTTTTCTGATTGGCTGCCACGCAACACATTGATAAGATGCACAGCGCCAAATATTTCTTCTGTCTCGCTAATGCATTGCAAAAATTTTATTGCTTCAACCGTTAGATCAACTGTCGGCTCTTCAGGATTAACACAATTGTCGCATTGCTCGCAATCTTCGACGGTGTAATTTTCTCCGAAATATGTGATCAATGGAACCCTGCGGCATTTACGGCTCTCAGCATAATCCACCATAGCATTTAAATGATCTAAGGCTACCCGCCGCTGAAGTTTATCTGGTTTTTGATCAATAAAATAGCGGATCTTGGCAATATCTCCCGGATTAAACAATAAAAGACAATGTGACGGCAGCCCATCACGGCCGGCCCGTCCTGTTTCTTGATAGTAAGACTCAATATTTTTAGGCAACTCATAATGAATGACAAATCTGACATTAGGCTTATTAATGCCCATACCAAACGCGATTGTAGCCACAATGATTGGCACGTCATCCCGTATGAATAATTCCTGATTTTTATTGCGTACTTCGGAAGACAATCCCGCATGGTACGGCAGAGCCTTAAAGCCATATTCGTTCAAATCGTCGGTTAAATTATCAACTTGTTTACGGGAAAAACAATAAATAATACCGCTTTGGCCTTTAAATTTCTCTAAAAAATCCAGCGTCTGGTCAGTCGCCCTGTTTTTCGGGATAACTTCATAGAATAAATTGTCACGGTTAAAACTGGCCGTTAATTTAACAGGGTCATTAAGCGTTAAGTTAGCGATTATATCATGGCGCACACGTTCAGTGGCCGTAGCCGTTACCGCCAAAAAAACAGTGTGTGGAAATTGTGAGCGGATATCTTTAATGCGGCGATAATCAGGCCGGAAATCATGCCCCCATTCTGAGATACAATGCGCCTCGTCAACAGTTATGCAGTCAACGTGACATTGTTCCAGCATTTCCAGAATATCCGGTTTAAATAATGTTTCCGGCGCGACAAAAAGCAATTTTGTTTTTCCTGACTGAACAAGCCTTTTATTGGCGTTGTATTCATCCCATGACAATGTGCTGTTGATGACTTCAGCTTCGACCCCTAATTCTTTCAACTGGCTGACCTGATCTTTCATTAATGAAATTAAAGGCGAAATAACAACGGTTAGCCCGGAGAAAATAAGCGCGGGGATTTGGTAGCACAAAGATTTCCCCCCTCCCGTCGGCATAATGAGCAAGGTGTCTTTTTTGTCGAGCACTGATAAAACACACTCTTCCTGCAAAGGCCGGAATGTGTCATATCCGAAAATGGATTTTAGAATTTGAAATATTTCCTTAGTTTTCATGGGTGGCAATACTGTTGGATTCTTCACAAAAAAGACCCTTTCCTTTCAAACTTTTTACCCAGGGGGCAAACCAGCATAGTTGGAATAATGGCTTATTTCCTTTTTTTGACTGGTCAATCTTTTTCTTGAAAGAGCGTCGGTGGTTTTTGATTCACCCTTTCAAGACACGCTCCGGGTTTTTTGCGATGATTTATTATATGATTTCTTTTTTCTATTTAAATTACTTTTTCCGCCAGCCTTTTTTTTAGCAAAAGGGCGCCCATGATAAAATTTCCCCTCACTTGTGACTTCTTCTTTTTTTCCTTCGTATTTTCCTTCTTTGTGATGTTTAGTTTTATCATATTCTTTGCGCGGTCTTGAAAATCGCCGGCCTTCAAATGATTTTTGTTTTGATTGCGTCACCAGAGAATCTATCTTGTCTTCCATCGAATCCAGTTTATCCTGCATTTTCTTAAGCAAAGCGGCAATATCCTGATTATCTTTCGCGGAATTTTCTTCTTTTTTAGAATTTATTTTTTCGTTCATGATGGCTCCAATTTAATAATTATTTTGAGTTGTAAAATTCTTTGCCTCTGTATTTAATAATAAGGCCGTTTAAAAATCTTCGTAATAACTGGTCTTTGCATTCCATATAATTTTTATGGCCTTCTTTTCTGAACAAAGCGGATAACTGCGGTTTTGTTATTTCAAAGTCTGCAAGCTTTAAAATATCAATAATATCCGTATCCCTAAGTTTTAAAGCGACCCTGAGCTTTTTTAAGATATCGTTATTAACCATTACTAACTCCAAAATTTAATGTTGTTTTGTATTTGATGCTATGGCCCAATGTTTAGACGATTTTTAAGCGTTAACACATGTCGCTATTCTACTACGTTTATTTTTTTTGTGTAATAAAAAACTGCTCTCTGCATGGCCAATTGTCAAGCCGGCTACCCCTTTGTGCAAAAGAGACCATGTTCGTCCCTGGCCTCATTGAATACTTTTCTTTAGAACAGATTTCCAGTATTTTTATCGCAGTGGAGGGAAACCTTTCTGCTCGCAGCCAGTATGGCCTTTTGCCAATGGCGGATTTGATTCTTGATTTTAAAAAAGAAACGAAGGATGGATCCGATGCCTGTACTGCTGTTGAGTTGCTTTCTCATGCGGGAGGATATGAAATTGGGAAAAAAGGGATATTAACTCTTAAAGATGGAAGGCTGATTTGCCCGTATAAACTCTTCTAAGGCATGACCATATCACCCGCGCGGCTTCTCAGCCATTTTTGTCTTATTTTATAATCCGGGAAAATTTTTTCAACTTTTTTCCAGAATCTCCGGGAATGATTAGCCACCTCCAAATGGCAAAGCTCATGAACCACCACATAATCAATCACCGGCAAAGGAGCCATGATCAAACACCAGTTTAAATTGATCCGCTGTTGCGACTTGCTGCAACTGCCCCAGATGCGTTTTTGTGTTCTCACAGCAATCTTTCGCGGCCCTGAACCCATCAAACGGGCGTAATGAAAAAGCCGGCTTCCCAACAATTCTTCGGCCTGCTGACGGTACCATTGAATCAGCTTCTCTTTTACCAGGGACTGACGTTGCCTGCCCGCGATATTCTTCGGCACTTCAACAATCCATTGCCGGCCGTCAAAAGAAACCCGGGCGGACTTTCTCCGGCCTTCACTAATGGCGACAGGATATTGTTTCCCTAAAAACAAAAATTGATGGCCATTTTCATAACCGCGCTTATTTAACGCTTCCTGCTGTAGTCGGATTTCATGAATTTTTTTGATGATCCATTCGGATTTTTCATGGATAAAATCACGGATCTCCTTCTCAGCGGCATACCGCGGCGCCTTAACGCTGACACCGGCAGATCCCGCGACAGTTATTTCAATAGTCCTCCTTCGGGGCGAACGTGTGAGGAAATAAGGGATTTCCCCTGACTTGGTCAATAAAGTGTAACAGGATTTTTGCTGTGGTTTGGTAAATCCGGGCATTTTATTTTCTACAATAACGGATCGAGCAGTTTACTCTATAAAATTCTTCGGGCTGTCGACTTACATGCGGGCCGCGTGACACATGGTTTTTTCAAGACCCGGCACATTCAAGCTCAGCGACGGAAACCAGCGCTTTACGTCCGATGAAGTGTGTTAGCAGGTTTTTAATAAAACAACACTTATTGCACTTATTATTAATAAAACAGTAATCGCAACTTCAATAACAATCCATGGTGATAATCCATAGTTTGCGGCACTTGGTGTGAATTTTATAGTTTTTAGAACTTCCAATCGGCATTGATATATAAATTCAAGGTCTTTGTTCTCGGAATTCTGGATAGAATACATCCAGAAAATATGAAGTATAATAATCACAACAGCGAAGAGTATGCAAGAAGGAGCATTCAACGTAATTTTGTTGATGTAACAAAATTGTCCGACTAACGTTATAAGGGTCCATAGGGCAATGTTAATTTTGAATTCTAAATTTCTTGTTTTTTCAAAATGATCCATTTGGATTTTACATAACTCAATGAGATATTCGGCCTTTTCCTTATCTTCCATTATGTTATCTCCTCTTTTTTGCTGTCCGTGTGCATGCGATTGTTAGGTTCCCCTTTTCGCATCAGTCTACATCCATGGCAGATGCGTTTTCTGGTATTCGGCATACTCTTTAAGAAACTCCTCGCACCAATGCGCCACATTTTCCGTTGCTGCTTCTACATCGCCAGTGCCATAGGTGAATTTGCGCCAATGCTTATGTTTTGCATAGGCATCCTCGAACATCCATGTTGCGCCATGTCCAGCCTCTTGCAACACGCCGGTTACGCATTCAGCAAGCTTTGTAACATGTGGAATTTCGTAAAGATGGCCCGAAGGTTCAGAATTTTCAATAATAACGAACTTGGATGACAATGCGTAACGAAGAACTTTTTGTATCACGCCTTCGCCAAGACGATCAGGCATTTCTTTGATGATGTACGAATAATACCCAAGGGATTCCAGTTTTGCGGCAATGCGCTTCAATGTTTCCAAGGCCGAACCCGTGTCTTTTCCAAGAACGAGTACCGAGTCTGAATTTTCGAGGATTGCATCAGCTCGTGACCAGACCAAACTAAAAGCAGCCCTGATAGACTCGATGACTATGTCTGGAGATGAATTTGTCAGTAGATGAAGTTTCCATCGAATGAAAATATGAATATCATCATCCGACTCAATCAATGGGTCGCTGAGAGGGTGACCTTCTTCCTTCAGTCGTGTGACAGCGCGCGCCATTGCACTTGAAAATGCCCCAGCGGAAAACTTGTGCCACCAGAATTTTGAATAAATATGTTCGATAATTTCGCAGTGGAGTTCATCTCCAGATGAGGTAATCACAACCTCAGGGAAGTCGTTGTCCATCAGCCAGAGATAGACATCCGTCGGCATCGTGGAGAAGTCTAGATGTTGGATTTCGGACAGTGAGCATGCTTCAGCTTCACCATTTTCGTCACGTAAGGATTTCCAGAAATCACCACTCATTTTTTATTCTCAAGTATTTGGCAAGCTAACGTCGCTAATCAGCTATGCAGCTTTTTGCGTCGGCTCAATTAGCCTTGTTATACTCTTCATCCTTATCGTCGATGTTATCGAGTTTATTTTCTATTGCAAGAATTCTTTGGTGAATGTTATCTACTTGCTGGGTACAAGCGTGGATACTATCTATCATCTTATTAAAATCATTTGTCGGATTGGCTTTCTTCGTTGGATTGTTGAATAAAAAATATCCAAGAACAGCGAGAAGTATGAAGGAGACAAGGCCAGCATATGTCAGCACTTTTGTTACACGGAGCAGTGTGAAGTCACAAAAATCTTTAAAGACTTTGTGATTATCCTCGAAATTCTTGTAGAGTTCATTGGGCTTGGAATCATCTGAATCAGAAGCCTCAAGCTCACAAATGACCTTCACCCATGATGCTGAGACTCTTCGTATTCCCAGAGCAACAAGCATCCAAATTAAACTTATTATCGCACCCACAATGCAAGGAGCATACGAAGGTATGATGTCCTCAAATTGGCCCCATAACGTAAATACGGAAATTATTGAACCGAAAAAGAAAATTACCCATGTATTCCAACGCGAGTGTTCATGTTCAATTCTTGCGTTTGCTAATTTAATCGCATCATCCTTTGTCATTATCAGATTCCTTAGTATAACAGAGAAATCACCAGCCTTTTAGAGCCGTGAAACGGCGGAAAAAGGTCAGGTGGATTTGCTTGTTAGAAATTTTATTTCTTTTTTGATTTATGTGTTCTATAAACATGTTTTCTGTGATCAAGGTTTATTACCATTATTGTTAATTCATCTTTTATTATTTTATATATTATTCTTAAATTTCCGATTCGCTGAGAACGGAGGCCTTTTAATGGGCCCTGCAATGGTTTGGCTAAAAGAGGATTGTGAGCTATTTCTTCTTCTAAAATTTTGGCTATTTCTTTTTTTATTTTGATTGAAAGGGAATTAAATTGTTTTTTTGCGGTGTGAGTAAAACATATATTGTAAATATTCTCACGATTCATTTATTTTGCTTCCTGCCAATCACTTCCTGAAAAGAAGAAATATTGCCTTCCTTGAGATCTTTCAATGACGCCGTGATCGAAGCGACAATCTTATTGTTTTTTAAAATAGCAATAGTTTCTAAAAGGCCTTCATACTCCTCACTTCCGAGAAGAACAGCAGAATCTTCTCCTCTATGGGTGATTAAATATGCCTGGCCTAGTTCGTGAGCTTTTCTCACCATTGATATAAAACGTGCTTTTGCATTAGTGGTTGTGGTCGTTGTTAGGGCAGCCATTTATTCCCTCCTATATAGTCATTTAATCAAACCAGTCATGTTATCTGACTACTATAAGCATACCCCATCATAACGTGGTTTGCAAGTATATATTATTGTATTCCTATTAGTTAATTGTTACCTTACCGGGTAAATTAGGAAGCTTGCGCTCCCGTCGCCCCCTTAGAACTACGCGAGCAATTCCGAACGGCCGTTCGGAATTGGAAATCCCCGGTAAAATCGGACTGATTGTTGCAAATTGCGTACGTGGATCTCTGTATCTTTGGCCAATTTTTTACAGTTTAAGTTCCGGGGACACATCTCATCCAACTCCCTTTTTAGGGACTGAAATAGGGGACGGAAATAGGGGACGTTGATTAATATCATTATTATTCAAGTTCTGCCAATTTTCTAACTAATTCCTTTATCTTCACTAGTTGCTGCCCCTTTTGCCATGCCTGACTGGCCGCCGACTGGCTT